>JBCCTK010000098.1:0-12051 GCA_039198685.1 Pseudomonadota bacterium
CAGCGCCCAGGACGCGGTGAATTTGCCCAATGTAATTGCCCGAGGCCAATCGGTCGGTGTCGAAACAAGCGCAGAGGGTGGCGAAGCGTGGGGCGATACACTGCGTAATCTGGGTTATGAGGTGCGTGAGCGGTCCGGCGAGAATTCTGGCCTTCATGTGATCGTGGTGCGCGCAGACGGTTTGGAGGGGGGCGCGGACCTCCGGCGCGAAGGTGTGGCCAAGTCGCTGCCCTCGCAATAGCAGGCTGCTGATCAGGCGGGGTGGCGCGGCCGAACGATGACGCGCACCACGTAAAAAATGAAGTGGAGCACCGACGCCATGGCCCTGGCGGCCAAAAAATACCCCACAATCCAAAGAATTGCGAGGAACACTGTTTCCATCAGGTCTACATTGAGATCGACGATCTCCCAAAACGCAGCCACAATCAAAAGCACCGGAATTGCCGCCAAGAGTAACGTCTTGTGCCACGTGAGGAAGAGTGGAGGCCTTGAGTGCCAGAACTGGCGACGCGATCGGCCCGCGGCGTTCAGCTTACGCCCTTTCGCACGTTTAGGATCCAGCCCAATGGCAGAACCAAGGATCGCAATGTCCTCGTCAAAGGTGCGCTTAGCGACCATTGTGGCGTTGCGGGTAGCCATGGGTTTCAAATCATCCGGCAATTCCTCCTCGGAGGGGAAACGTGCCCCATCGAGCAGGACAGGAACAACCGTGATCCCCAGCTTCAGGGCGGATGCGACCTCGGCCCGAACAATATCCTTGGGATCATCGAGCCGGCGTCCACCATTCTGATGGCGTGTATCGATCCAGTTCGGACCGATCATCACCACCATCACATCGCACCCCGCAACGCCGCGCTCGATCGACTTCATGAAGTCCTCGCCCGGCTTGATGCTCTCCAGATCAATGAAGATCTGGTCTTTGCTTTTATGGGCCATGGGCTTGAGACGATCAAAGATCTCATGGGCGGCCCAATGGCTATCGCTACGCCGATAGGAGATAAAGACTTTTGCCATTTTACGACCCTCACGCCGGGAAAGTGCCATCTCTATGGGTCCATGGCCAGAGCAATTAGAAGGGTGTGGCGCAGTTTCGATCAAACAGCGCCGCCCCATCCGCATAAAAAACCGAAAGCGCGCGCGCGTGGAGCAAGAGGCGTTTCGAAGCACGCAACGCTGCAGGTGGAGCATAGAGACTATCTCCCAAGATTGCATGGCCGATCGACATCATGTGCACCCTTAATTGGTGGCTTCGGCCCGTATGCGGCGTGAGTTCAACCCGCGTCCATCCATCGCCTCGCTCCATCAAACGCCAATGCGTCAAGCTCGGCTTGCCTGTCTCGCGGCATACTTTCTGGCAGGGTCTGTTCGGCCAATCTGCGGTCAGAGGCAGATCGACGGAACCACTTTCGCCAGCCAACATGCCGTCCACAATAGCTTCATAGGTCTTCGCAATCCGTCTTTCCTGGAACGCTTTCGATAAAGCGGCTTGGCACCGAGCATTGCGGGCAAAAACCATGACCCCCGAGGTTTCCATATCCAAGCGATGTACCGTGAACACCTCGCCGAAGGGTTGCGCCAGCCGCGTGACCAAACAATCAGTCTTTTCCGGACCGCGCCCTGGTACCGACAGCAAACCCGCCGGCTTTTCGACAAGGACCCAGTCGCGTTCGACAGCCAGTATGCGAATCGGCCCGAAAGGCGCACGATAAGGCGACATCATCGATGGCCTATTGGGCCGCCTCAACCGTGCTGTACTCAGGCGCTTCTGGGAAGACGAGCTCGAAGCATGTCCCTTCAGGCCCCGTCTTGCCGAGGTGGAGGTCGCCGCCCATGGCCCGGGCAAGGTCACGGGCGATAGCCAGGCCGAGCCCCGTTCCTCCTCGCTTGCCAGCACTACCAAAGGGTTTGAAGAGCCGCTCTTCTATTTCATCTGGTAGGCCCGGTCCCGTATCTATGAACTGCAGGTGGCGATCTTCAAGTCGGACACACACTTTACCGCCGGGTCCCATGGCTTCAGCCGCATTTCGGATCAGGTTGGCAGCGATTCGATGGAGATGGTCCGGGTCCGCCATGGCGGTGAGGCGGGAGTCCACCTCGTTCGACCATGTCGTTTCAGGCTGTTTCACAAGGGCTTCTTCGGCGGCCTCTTCGAGGACCATGGCAATTGCGCAAGGCTGGAGGTCGGCCTGGGGCGTTGTGGTCTTGCCATACTGAAGCGTCTGCGTGGCCAGTTGTATCCCCCTTTCAAGCGCCCGCTCCAAACGCGGCGCAGCGCGTTTAACCCTTGGGTCTTCTGAACGCTGCAGCGTGTCGGAGACGAGTTGGGCTGAGGCGAGCGAGCCGCGAAGGTCATGGTTGATACGCGCCACCGCTTCACCCAATTCGGCTAAGCGCTCGCGTTGGCGAAAACTCTCCGACACCGCTGTTTCCATATCTGCCAGTGCATTTTGCGCGCGACCAATCTCATCGCGCCGCGTGGTCGGTGCCAGTCGCCGCGTCCACGCTCCTGGATCATCCCTGAACTGCTCAACAGAACGCGTCACCCGTCGCATGGGTCGCACCAGGAAAAAGAGCAAGACGGCAAAAACGAGCCCGCCTGCAGCGAGTGAAATGAGCAAGGAGATCCCCAGAATACGCCAGCCAAAAGCCCAGAGGCCATCTCGTAGCGGCTTTTCAGGCACAAGCACTTCAATCACGCGATCGTCTTCAACGCCCACATCTATGATCAGCAGCGTGCGACCTTCCGGGGCTAAAAGTACAGCGAGCGTATCGATGATACTCGACATCATACTGCCCTGGCGCAAATCTACAGGGACCACGGGTTGGGGAACAGGTCCAGCGGGCGGAAGGATCTGGATTCGCATGCCGTCATCGATTTCGGCGAGACCGAGGATCTCAGCTGTTGCCTGGAGGCTGTCTGACAGTTCCATCGAGACGTCGCGGGAGGGAGCCGCTTCAACCGCTAGAGAAGCGATTCGGGCCGCTTGGGCCCGATCGTCAAGCCAACTGGCACGGTAACTCGCTGCGCTTGGAACAAAAACGATCAGTTCCACTAGCAGCACGACCGAAATCGTGAGCCAGAACAGGCGAACGGACAGGCTGTGTTGCCAGCCTGCCTCCCTGTCTCCTCCAAGAGGGGGATCCGTTTGTGAGACGTCCGCCGCCATAACGGGTAAAGCGTTACGCTAGGGTATGCGTTGTAGCAACCCGACAAGACGTTTTGCACCTGGACCAAACACGGTCTCGGTGAAGTAGGCAGAAGCTGCCCGCTTTACGACTTCCGCACGTGTTGGATAGGGAGAGATGAAGTTTGTCAGGTCTCTCACTTTAAGTCCGTTGGACATGGCAACGCTGACCAGTTGCAGAATATCGCCTGCCCCATCGCCAACAATGGACGCACCCAAGATTTTACCCTTGCGAATGATCAGTTTGGCTTCACCTTTGGTGTGCCCTTCTGCAATCGCGCGGTCATTTTCGTGGAACGGAAATGATGATGCTGTGACGTCATCGCCAAATTGGGCACGGGCCTCGCCTTCAGTGAGGCCAACCTGAGCCACCTCCGGTGCAGTGTAGGTGACTGCAGGCAACGGCAGGGACGAGGCTTTCGAGCTTGGCGATTTAAACAAGGCTCGCCGTACGAAAACCGATGCGTGCCAGCCAGCCAAATGGGTAAACTGTCCGTCGCCCGCCACATCGCCGAGCGCCCAGACGCGCGGATTGGACGGCGAGCGAAGCGTATCCTTCACGGTCACAGTGCGGCCATCATGGTCTACGCCGCCTCGTTCCAAATCGAGCCCGTCGAGAACCGCTTTGCGGCCAACAGCGACAAGGATATGAGAGCCTTCAATGGACTGACCGCCTTCATCGCTCTGGGTTGTCAGTCGGATTCCGGTATCGGTTTTCTGGACCCGTGTTGCCTTGTGGCCCTCCAGAATTGCGACACCTTCCTCACGCAATGTATCCGCGGCGATCTTGGCGTGGTCCGGGTCAGAGCGGCCAAGCACTTTACCCATTTCCACGAGCGTGACCTGCGAACCGAGGCGGTTAAAAGCCTGAGCCATCTCCATGCCGATGGGACCCCCGCCGAGAATGATAAGATGTTCTGGCTGCTGGGGAACGGAGAAGATGTCTTCATTGGTCAGGTATTCAACCTGATCCAGCCCATCGATGGGAGGAATGAAGGCGCGCGACCCAGTGGCAATGATAACGCGCCGCGCGGTCGTCCGGGTGGTTGCCGAAACGATGGTCTTCTTGTCAGCAAACTTTGCGTGTTCGCGGATCACGGTAACACCGAGGCCTTCGAACCGCTCCTGGCTGTCGACCGGTGCAATTGTGGCAATCGCGCCATGGACATGGGCTTTAACGGCGTCCCAGTCCGTTGTTGGAGCAGACGCGACGATGCCAAATTTGTTGGCTTCACGAACGGTTTGGGCCGTTTTTGCTGCGCTGAGCAGAGCCTTTGACGGTACACAGCCATAATTCAGGCAATCACCGCCCATCTCACCTTTTTCGTAGAGCACCACATTCAAGCCAAGCATGGCAGCCCCGGCCGCAGCAGACAGCCCGGCAGACCCGGCGCCAATGATAACCAGATCCGCCTTAAGGGTCCGCGGCGAGTTCACACCAGTGGCAGACGGCGAAGCGCCTTGCATGTGCACCGAGGACGTTTCGCCAGGAGTGGTAGCTACGCGGGCATCTGCTGTTGGAGTTGCAGAAGTCATTATACGGCCCCTTCCAGGGTATCGGGCTTCTTCTTAGCGAAGAATTTCTTGTAGACGACCGGCATCAGGGAGACGACACCGAGGGCGATGAAGGCCGGAACGAAGTTGCCAACCAAGGCGAACAGATTGTCGGTATCCTGGTCCAGGCTGGCCTGGAGCGAGTACCCGATCCAGGTATAGGCCACCACGCCGGGTACAATTCCGAGGGCCGTCGTAAACAAGAAGTTCCGGTATTTCGCACCCAAAATGGCTGGTGCAATATTCGCCACGGGGAATGGCACAGCAGGGAAGAGGCGCATGAAAAACATATAGCTCACTTCATCTTCCTGGAAGCCTTTTTCCATTTTGCGAACAAACGGGCCAGCGCGTTCTCGCAACGCCTTACCGATGGCTGATTTTGCCGCGAAGTAGAGGATAGACGCTCCAAGCGTTGCACCGGCAATGGTCGCCAGCGCTCCACCCACAAGGCCAAACAAGAGGCCGCCAGCGATTGTAATCCACAGCGCACCAGGCATCATGAATGTCGTCGCCAGGGCATACACCCCTATGAAGATGGCCACAGCCAGGATCAGATTGTTCGAGACGAATGCCGACCAACCCACGTAATTCTCTCTCAGCGTATCAAGGGAAAGATACTCAAAAAGGCCAAACTGCCAGGCGCCGAGAATACCGGCGGCGATCAGATAAACCGGCCACAAACGGACAAGGATGGAGCGCTTTGGCGCGTCCACGACGGGGGCATGTGCTTCACTGGACATCGTTCAAATCCCAATCATAGGCGTGGCGTTTGATGTCGGCATCGGCACGAATTTGTTCGGCCAAACCGGCATCGGCGTATTGCAGTAGGTGGTCGATCACGCCGGCTTCATTGCCACCGAAGTCTTCTTCGAACCATTTGTAAATCGTCGAGACTTGCAGGCCACCGCGCGAGCGGATTGTAACGCCGCGCTCAGTGTTGATGAAGTCACGAGCGGCTTTATCGAGGTCTGCATCGAGTGTGGCCGCTTCCCAGGCCTTGGTCTGCAGATTCGGGCAACCGATTGATGCACAGTTGACGGCGTAGTGGACGCGGGGATCACTCCACTCCACGCGGAGAATTTTATGTTCGATGTCGTCCAGCGACACTTCGCGTCCATCAGCGATGGTTTTCACACGCTTCCATGGGCCGACAATGTAGCCCGACCGGATCGATTTGACTGGATAACGGCCAATCATGTGATCAATGGTCAGTGCATTGTAGAGATTGGCCCAGGCCGCAAAGGCTTCGTCGCGGGTCAGGCTGTCAAAATCCAGCGTTTCAAAACTCGCCAGATATTGGGATAATGCGGCGCTGTCTGTCTCATTGGCGGCGAGGGCGCCATAATCGAACCGGTTCAGGCCATCGTCGCCGGGCTGAACATAGGTCGCCAGCAAGGCCGTCCAAGCCGCATGTCGCTGCGGCGTCTCGGTTACCTGCTCAACAGCGCTGACAGTGCGGGTCTCTTGTGAAAACGCCGGCGCGGCGCCGACTATCGCTGCCAATGCTAGGCTTGAAGCGAGAATGCGAAGTGTATTCGCCATAATGTGTCCTTTCCCCCAAATGGGTCTCTTTGTCACGCAGCCTATGTATTGCAGGGTGCGCGCTAACGCACATCACGACCCGTCGCGCAGGCTCAAACCGCCGTGAAGTGGCGTGATCGGTGACAGGACGCTTGACAAGATGCCTGCCTTTTCTGTAGCTACCGCGCTTCCCGGAAACCGGTTCCCAGACCATATGTAGAGGCGAAACGTCCGATGAAACGCACATTCCAGCCGAGCCGCCTCAAGCGCGCGCGCACCCATGGCTTTCGCTCGCGCATGGCGACCAAAAACGGTCGCAAAGTGCTCGCACGCCGCCGCATCAAGGGCCGAAAGCGCCTGTCTGCCTAAGACAAATCCGAAGGGGGCGCCAGTGGCCGCCTCTCCCGCCCTGCGCAGACTGAAGCGCCGCTCTGAGTTTCTGGCCGCCAGGAACGGTTTTTCGGAGCGGCGTAAATCTTTGGTTGTGCAATCGCGAGATCGCGAAGATGGCGAGAATTGGATCGGCGAAGGTTATACGGCCACAAAGAAAGTCGGCCATGCCCCTGCCCGCTCGCGCGCGAAGCGCCGTTTGAGGGAAGCGGTCCAAAAACTCTTGCCGGAATACGGCGTACCTGGCGCAGACTATGTATTTATCGCCCGCGGCATCACGGGCCGCGTTGACTGGGTCCATTTGCTTGACGATATGAAAAGCGCCCTGATAAGCCTCGCGCCTGTTTTGAGGCCTGCGCAAACCTTGTCCGCAGAAGCCCCTGACATCGCAAACAAGAAGACCTGAGCCATGCAGCCCCAAGCGCCGAACGATCCTGATCAGACCCGCAACCTGATCCTCGCCATGGTGCTTATGCTCGGCGTGCTGTTCCTTTACCAGACGTTTTATCTCGGCCCACAGCAGGAAGCCCGCCAAGCCGCGCAGGAAGCAACCGCAGCGCGGGAAGCGCAGATCGAGGCCCAGCGTCAGGAGTTGGGGATCGAAACGCCAGTCATAGCGGAAACGGTGGAGGAGGCCCTGGAAGCCGATGTCCGCATTCCGTTTGACGGCCCCAGTGTTGACGGCTCTGTCAATCTGACCGGCGCGCGCATCGATGATTTAAATCTTAAACGCCACTTCCTTACCATCGAGCAGGAAGCTGAGCTGCGCTTACTGCGCCCTTCCAACGCTGAGAACGGCTATTTCGCAACGTATGGCTGGGATCAGTATGACCCGGCCGAAGGCGCCATCATTGGGAGGGCCATTGGGATCAATTCTGCCTGGGAGCAGGTTTCTGGAAGCCAGTTGACCGAAAACTCTCCGATCACGCTGCGCCGCGTGCGCGGGCCGCTCACATTCGAACGGACCATTTCCCTGGATGAAAATTACCTGTTCACCTATGCTGATCGCGTGGTGAATACGGCGGGAACGGCGATTACCCTTCGCCCCTTCGGACTGATCCAGCGCCAGGGCGACTACCGGGAGTTCCTGGAAGCCACCGACCCTGGATCAGCAGCCGCCAGCGCCATCGTCCACCAGGGCCTGATCGGCGTGATCGATAGCGATCTGAAATTGCGCAGCTATAAAAACCTATCCCAGGGCAAAGGTATAAAGGGCAATTCTGACGCCGAATCCGCCGGTTGGATCGGCCTGACAGAC
The DNA here is from genome assembly GCA_039198685.1 of Pseudomonadota bacterium. Classification (GTDB taxonomy): domain Bacteria; phylum Pseudomonadota; class Alphaproteobacteria; order Caulobacterales; family Hyphomonadaceae; genus UBA5336. The sequence continues at coordinate 7,909 of JBCCTK010000098.1, forward strand.
AAGTACTGGATGGCTGCGCTGGTCCCGCGTCAGGGAGAAGCATTTACCGCCTCATTCGAATTGTCCCAGCTGACTGGCGAGTCCCCGCTGTACCAGATCCGCACGGAGGGCGCGCCCGTTACGGTGCCTGCGGGCGGTGAGATCACGATCGAGCATTATGTCTTCGCCGGAGCCAAGGAGCTTGCCGTTCTGCGCGACTATGAAAACGAACTCGGTTTGCCACGGTTCGATGACGCTATCGATTGGGGCTTTCTCTATTTCCTGACCAAGCCGTTTTTTAACATTTTGCTATGGTTGAAGAGCATGATCGGCTCCTTTGGCTGGGCCATTCTGGCGTTTACAGTACTCGTGAAAATCCCACTCATCCCGCTCTACAATCAAAGCTACAAGTCCATGGCGAAGATGAAGCTGCTGGCTGAGCCGATGAAGGAAATTCAGGAGAAGTACAAAGATAACCCGCAGGAACGCCAAAAGCAGGTCATGGCCCTTTACCAGCGTGAAAAGGCCAATCCCCTGGCTGGCTGTTTGCCTATTCTTGCGACCATTCCAATCTTTTATGCGCTTTATAAGACCCTCTTCGTAACGCTGGAAATGCGCCATGAGAGCTTTGGTTATATCTCTGACCTGTCGGCACCAGACCCGCTTGTTCTTGGAAATCTGTTCGGACTTCTGGATATTCCGGCGACCGACGTTCGCAGCATCTTCATCCTCGGCATCGTTCTGGGTGTGGGGATCTTACCAATTCTCTATGGCTTGACGATGTGGGCCATCCAGTCCCTCAATCCGCCACCAACCGATAAGATGCAGCGCCAGATCATGATGTTCTTGCCGTTTATACTGACTTTTGTATTCGGAGGGTTCGCCGCAGGTCTGGTGCTCTATTGGGTCTGGAACAACGCGCTGTCACTGGTGCAGCAATACTTCATCATGCGCCGGAACGGGGTTGAAACCCAGTTTGACAAGCTGATTGCCAGGCTTCGCGGACAGGGTGGTGAAAAACCAGCTGAATGAGCGAAGACGCGCCTGAATTCGATGCTGAGACACTGGAATCAGGGCGCAAGCTTTTCTCAGGCCCAATCACCTTTGTTAAGGGCGTTGTAGAGCTGATTCACCTGCCGCCAGGTGATCGCAACGAGGTCGCCTTCGCTGGCCGCTCCAATGTCGGCAAGTCTTCCCTCATCAATGCCGTGACAAACCGGAAAAGCCTGGCACGGACGTCGGCAGAGCCAGGCAAGACGCGCGAAATCAACTATTTCGACCTCGCCGAGGGCAAGGCCTGGCTCGTAGACCTGCCAGGTTTTGGCTATGCAAAAGTCTCCAAAGCTCAATCCGCCCATTGGATCGCCCTGACCAAAGACTATCTGCGCGGGCGCGCAGCCCTGCGCCGGGTCTTCCTGCTGATCGATATTCGCCGCGGGTTGATGCCAGCCGACACCGAAGTGATGGACCTGCTCGATGTGGCGGCGGTAAACTATCAGATCGTCCTGACAAAGGCCGACAAGGTGAAACCGACCCGCGCGGCTATTCTCAAGGGCGCGGTAGAGAATGAATTGAAGACCCATGCCGCCGCCCACCCTATCGTGCGGGTGACCAGTGCCGAAAAGGGTGTTGGTATCGCAGAGCTCCGCGCTGAAATTGCCAAATTGCTCTAGTCGGGGCATAGGCTAAGCCCGAGCCAGGATGGGGCAATGAGCTTGAGACCGTTCTATAGCTTAATGGGCCTAATGGCTGTTTTGGCCATGGCTGGATGCGGGATGGCAGGCTCCAGCAACCCGGAGCCGACAGGCCAGCCGTGGCGACTTTCAGACCATGCTGACCGGCTCCGGGCCGCCTCCTGCCCTGATGGTGTTGCATTTGAACGCGCCCCAGCCCTGACCATTAACGTTGTGTCGCTGGATATGTCCGGCCTGCAGCCCAACCGACACCTTTTCGGCAACACACGTGTCATTGGGGGCTGGGAACTCACAAGTGAGGACCCCACATTTGGCGGCCTTTCCGGTCTTGCCGTTTATCCGTCAGGCAATCTGCTCGCCGTCAGCGATCAGGGCGCTTTCATTTGGATCAATATTGAGAATAACGCTCCGACCAGCGCCCACATGGCGCCGATGCTCGGCCCCAGCGGCACGGCATTGGACGGAAAAGACGTAACGGACGCCGAGGGCGTCACCCTCGCTGACGGGCTTGCATTGGTCAGTTTTGAACGCAGCCACCGGATCGAAGCCTTTGACCTTGAGGGTTGCGGCGCTGCAGCCCGCGCTGCACGCATCGCTGACCTGCCCGACCAAGTGTATGGCCTCAGCGGCAGCATGCGGCCCACTGGGGGCGCCGAAGCGCTTTCGTATAGTCCTGGATTGAAGGAGCTTTTGATCGGGATCGAGTCTTCAGGAGGCTTCGGCCAACCCATGGGTCGCTTCGATGATGCCGGCGTCGCCGTGATGACCGACCGCCTGGAAGCGCCTGCCGAATTCGCATTGACGGGGCTGGATACCGCCCGGTTTCATCCGTTTGCACTTTTCCGTCACTACACCGCCCGTTCGGGCAACCGAAACATCATCGCCTATGTCGATGGCGCCGCCACACCACCCAATAGCCTGGTCGACCGGGTCCGCCTCGACCCTAGCGTGCCCGTTGACAATTTCGAAGGCATCGCCGTGCAGAATCTGGACACCCGGACCCAACGGATCTGGATCGTTTCAGACGATAATTTCTCAGAGCGCCAGCGTACGCTCATCATGGCCTTCGACATCAACTGATCGTCACACACAAAGGGCTTATCAAAGCCCGCGCAGCACACTAGGTTCGCATAGCTGAAAGGGCTGCGGCGTTCGGCAGGGCTCTTCAACTCCGGGGACCTTACATTCCGTAAGGGAGCTGGCACGCTGGCCGGGACCGTGGTCCCGGCTCATCTGGCGCCCACCTAGCTTGCTAGGGTCTACGGGAGTGAAAACAATGCCCACCGGCGCACGCGGTCCTTTGCGAACACAGAGTGCTGCCTAAAGGAAAGGCCGACGCCATGACCGACAAGGCTGCCCTGCGCAGGGACATGAAATTGCTTCGCGAGGAACTCCGGGCTCGCGATCCCGATGCGGGCGAGACGCTTGCGGCGAAATTTCCGATGAAACTCCTGGAGCGGTACGGCCCTGAAGTGGCGGGCTACATCGCCATTGGCGCCGAAATCGATGCCCTGCCCCTGATGACACGGCTGGAGAAGGCGGGCGCTGAGCTATCCCTGCCGCGTGTCGAGGCTGACGGATCGTTGAGTTATCGTCGCTGGTCGCCGGGCGAACCCCTCGCAGACGCCAAATTCGGTTTAATGGAGCCGTGCGACAGTGCACCATTGACCTCCCCGACCCTGATCCTGACGCCCGTATTGGCCTTCGATGGCATGGGCAATAGGCTTGGCTATGGGAAAGGCCACTATGATCGCGCGCTTCAGCATCTGCGCAGTGAAGGGCGGGCTTTCGCGTGCGCCCTCGCCTTCCACGGCCAAATGCTGGACGCTGTTCCGAGCGAAGCCCACGACCAACCCTTGGATTGGGCGATGACGGAAGCCGGCTCGGTGCCGCTCTTCATGATGCGCAATATGAAAGCGATCTCATCGGTTGGTGGGGACAGCGCCGCCTGATGCGGGCGCGAGCCCCGGCATGATCACCGACATGATCTCCTCATCGGAATAGACCTTGATTGGACTGTAGGCGAAGGCCTGCCCCATGACATAGACTACAAGTGAAGCAATCGCCGCTCCGGCCCAACGGCGACCATGCGCCACGTCTTTGTCATTGTTGTCCATGGCGAGGCGCATCGCAATGCCCATGCCAAAGGGTTAGCGAAGCGTTAAACCATCCCGACGGTGCTGTCAGTCTAATGCGAACCCGTCTCCAGCAGCGCAGGGGTGAAACCCTCTAGGCGGCCAAAAGCTGGCGCCATTCGAGAAGGGCTGCATCACGCTGGGTCTTGAAGGTCTGTCTCCGGTTGATGTGGCGATCGAGATTGAAGTGGTTGTGCAGTGAGGCATGGGTCGAGGCGAACTTTTGAAGGTGGCTCATCCTTCGAAATCTGCTCATCGCCCGCTCCCGTCGCCGGAACGGCAAGTGGCTGTTCTCAGCCCGGTTGTTGAGGTGACGACCGACCTCCTGGCGGTCG
>JBCCTK010000099.1:0-11518 GCA_039198685.1 Pseudomonadota bacterium
CGGGCGCGATGCCGGTGTAAGACACCGTCACTGCCGTGGGGCTCCCATCGATTACGGTGAAGAGGATTTGCGCATTCGCCGCATAGGAGAGCGAACCTGGCTCAACAAAACCTCCGATCTTCACCCGCTGACCCGCCTCTGGAAAGCACGTTTCAGCGAGGCGTTCAGGTGTATAAAATAAGTCTGCCGTTTCTCGCATGGCAAATATGACCAGCCCTGCAGCGGCCAAAACCAACACGGCGGCGATTAAAAACGTCCAAAGTCTCTGCGTTCGTGCTCTCATGTTGCCCAATATATTACGTTCTCACCCGGGGGGAACTGCGGCTGAATTGGCACGAGACTCTTGAATGAAGGTTGAAACCAGCGCTCTGAACCCTTGGCGCGCTTGACTGTCGGGGGCCAAAGTCTCCTCGACATCCGTCCAGTAAGCCTCCGCAGCGCTTTCATCGCCCGCTTGCCAATCGGCAACCCCCACCAAGAAAGCCGCTCTCAACTGTTGGGGGTCCAACTGGAAAGCGCGTTGAAACAGTTCAGAGAGTTCAGTTGAAACCTCTCCGTTGGACATTCGAAGCAGCGAATCACCGAGGCCCAAAAGCGCGGCCACATGAGTGTTGTCACGGCGCAGGGCAGATTGATAAGCGCGTACAGCATCTTCATCCCGGCCCTGGTTGGCAAGCAATTGTCCAATGAAAAAGTGAGGCTGTGGATCGTCAGGGCGCTGACGGCTCAGCACTTCAAGACGCGCCAACCACTCCGCTGGCGTCATCTCATCGGGTGCTTTTTGCTCTAACTCCGCGGTGCGCTTTGCCATGGGCTGGTCAGCCATGCCGGGACGCCCGACCAAGAGGTAAATCCCAGCAGCCAATCCCACCGCGCCAAGCATCAATATTAAATCAAATCGTTTCATGGAACTGGCAATCTGAGCGTGGCGCGTAGCCCCCCCAACGCGCTCCGCGACAGCGCCAAAGACCCTCCGTATAATTCAGCCAACTCGTTCACAATAGACAGCCCCAATCCGGTGCCTGGGGCGGTTTCGTCCAACCGAACACCGCGTTGCACCGCCGCTTCCATCTCCGCCTCTCCAAGACCTTCGCCGTCGTCGTCGATAAACACACAAATCATTTTTGCATCGATACTTTGACCGCCAATAATGACTTGGCTTCTAGCCCATTTACATGCGTTCTCCGCAAGATTTCCGATCATCTCTTCCAAATCCTGCGCTTCACCCTTGAAGACAAGGCCCTGCGGCAACTTCGATACCACCGCAACGCCGTTGACTTCAAACAAGCGATTGAGAAGGCGCACCAGACCATCGGCCACGCTCGCCACATCCGTGCGGGCACCGAGCGATTGCGCCCGAGCGGCCGCTTGGGCCCGCTGCAGGTAATGCTGGACATTTCGGTGCATCGACTCGGTTTGGCGCTGCACAACATCATCGAGCGGTGTTTCGCCGGACGCCTCATTCCGAAGCACCGCAATGGGTGTTTTCAATGCATGGGCCAAGTTTCCGACATGGGTTCTCGCGCGCTCCACCACATCGCGATTATGGTCAATCAGCTTGTTAAGCTCTTCGGTCAAGGGGCGAACCTCGGCGGGATAGTGACGTCCCATCTGGGTACGGTCACCCGCGCGCACTTCGGCGAGATCACTCTGAATGCGCTCAAGGGGCTTGAGAACTTCACGCACCTGAATGGCCATGGCGAGCAATACTCCGCCAGCCAGGAACACCATGGCGAGGATAATCGAAAACAGGAAACGCTGGGCGCCAGCATCAGACGCGCCACGGTCTGCCGCCGCCATGAGCACGGCGCGCTGACCATCTTCTGAAAGGACCACAGCGCGCGCCGCCACGCGGACGCGTTCATCATCGGCCGGTCCAAGCGTATCAGCGAAAACGGTGATCCCGGTATTGGCAAGCGCGCGTTGTGCAAGGTGTACGGGAAGTGGAAGATCGCTGAACCTCAGGCTTTCGGCACGAATATCTGCCACAGGCGTCTGGCTGGCGGACACTTGGACGATGGCCCAATATCGACCTGCCAAAGGTGTTTCATATCTCGGGTCTGCGGGAAGACGTGTCCGATCGGCCTGGATTTGCCCGCTCAAAGAAAGATCAACAGCGCGGGACAGGGCGATAAGTGTTGCGTCCAATTCATCCTCGAGGAGTTCAATCGATTCCGCACGGTACAATGCAGACAACGTGAATGCGCCGCCGAACAGAACAATAAGGCTCCATACGCCCGCACCGATCAATAGGCGCTGCGCCAGGGACCCACCCCGAGGAAGGTAGTTTCTGAGGATCAAGCGAGAGGCTCCTGCGGCGACCCTGACCGCAGAGTCACCTTAAATCGGCTTAGCTCGCAAGGTGTTGTTCGGCTTGGGGCACGACAAGCCTGTATCCAAGACCCCGCTCAGTTTCGATCCGGTCCGACCCGATCTTTTTCCGCAGGCGACCTATGAACACTTCAATTGTGTTGGAATCCCTGTCGAACTCCTGATCGTAAATGTGCTCGACGAGCTCTGTGCGAGAAACCACGCGGCCTTGGTGGTGCATGAGATAGGCGAGCACGCGGTACTCATGGGCGGTCAGTCGTATCGGCTCGCCATTCACAGACGCCCGCGCCGAGCGCGTATCCACCCGCAGAGCGCCCGCCTCAATCGCAGCCGCACTGTGGCCAGTCGCCCGACGCAGGAGCGCTCGCAATCGCGCCAGTAACTCAGCAGTATAAAACGGCTTTGTCAGGTAATCATCGGCTCCAGCATCGAAACCTTTGACCTTCTCGCTCCACCGATCGCGGGCTGTCAGGATAAGCACGGGGAAGTCTTTCCCGTCGGCCCGCCAGCGCTCAAGGATGGTCACCCCATCCAGCTTGGGCAAACCCAGATCAAGGATGACAGCGTCATAGGGTTCGGTATCACCAAGAAAGTGTCCATCTTCACCATCAGCAGCCAGGTCGACGGCATAGCCTGCGTGAGACATGGCGTCTGCCAATTGGCGACGCAGATCCGGATCATCTTCGACAACAAGAATACGCACGCGTCATCCTCCACTTGATCTGATGATACGCCCTGTCTGGGCGTTCACCACAATTCTCATCCGCCTGCCTTCGCCGGACATCCATTCAATTCTATACTCAGAGCCATTACCCGACGTGGAAAAAAGCTCCGCGTCCAGCTGATATCCACCAAAGCGTTCCTTCAAACGAGCAAAAACGTCGCGCAACGGGACGATATCGGCAGACCGTCCAGAGTTGCGCGTGTCGCCAGGCGTAAACGACTGTGCATCGGCAGGTCCAATCAATGGACCTGCCAGGGATGCCCCGAGGGCTGCAATAAAAAGCGAACGACGAAGCATAGTGAAGGCCTAGTAGGCTGAACCTACTGAACGTCTCGTGAATACGCGTTTATGGAAACCACCGAAACCATAACTAGCCTGCTTTGGACTTCAAAAAGGCAATTAAATCCGCGTCTTTAGGATCAATCAGTACGAGCTCGAGTTTGACCAGTAGATTGCCGACGCCTTTTGATGTTTTAACGCCTTTTCCTTTCAAGCGCAGAAGGGTCCCCGAGTTAGATCCGCTCGGTACATTGATGGTTACGGCGCCTGAAGGCGTTTGGATATCGACCTTCCCACCAAGCACCGCCGTTTCCAAGGAAATGGCCTGTTGCATCCGCAGATGATCGCCATCGCGCGACCAGATCTCACTGGGTGTGACCTGGACTTGAAGCAATGCATCACCAGGAGCACCACCCGAAGGTGAAGCATGCCCCTGGCTCTTGAGCCTCAGGGTCTGACCGTCTTCAATCCCAGGGGGAATATCCACTTCAAGCGATCGCCCATCTGCCATAGACATTCGCCTGCGCGCACCCGTAACTGCATCTTCAAAGCGGATCTCGACCTGATACCGAACGTCCCTGCCGCGAACCGGGCCAGTGCGCCGGCGCCCGCGCGCACCTCCAAAGATGCCCGACAATATGTCCTCGAACGGATCTGCCCCGGCTTGTCCTGCCCCCTGTCCGGGATAGGGCTGGGTCGGATTTCCATTGCCGTCGATCTCGCCTCGGTCATATTTTGCCCGCAGCTCGCGATCACCGACAATTTCGAATGCAGCCGAAACGGCTTTAAATTGCGTTTCCTTGGCTTCGTCTCCCGGGTGCAAATCAGGGTGTAAATCTTTCACGAGGCGGCGATGGGCAGATCGAATATCCGCTTCGCTTGCCGTTCGGCGAACACCCAGTGTGGCATAGGGATCCTTTGGCAAAGTTCTTGTCCTCACGCAGTACAGAGCCGTCTCATGCGCTTGAGGTAGGCCTATGCGATGCGAATTGGAACCCAATCACTCACCCAACCACCGCTCGATACCGATCTCACCTGCGTCGCTGTGACGTCGACTCCGAAATTCACCGGTGTCCCCGCAACCCTGGTTATCGTCACATTACCACCCGAATCGATCCACTGAACATCGAATGTAAGGCCAATAACTGGGTCTGGCGCATCCCAACTGTCGGGTATGGCAAGATCTCTGATAGACCATTCGACGTTGCCATCTTGACGCCTCTGCACAGCATGAGCTGGCCTGAGGGGCCATGCGCCACGATTTTGGAACGTGAAAGGAATTTCGCGTCCCGTATCACCCGCTCGCCAATCAAATTCTCGCCCTACATCCTCATTGGACAAGCTCACACGTGTTATGCCAGCATCCAGCAGCACACATCGCGCACCCGACTCCGCCCCCACTTCGGCAGCCAATTCAGTGCCTTTTTGGCCGCGCAAAAATCCGCTCAATCGATATGTTGCGGGAGCTGTCAACTCAGCATTGAGAAAACTCAGGCACTCCCAACCTTCACTGGTTTGGACCAGCAGTGTGTTTGCGCCAGAAAGAACTGCCTGTTCCTGCCTCGAACCGAGCCCAGAAAAGGCGAATTCAGCATCAAGTGTGCTCACATGGTCCCAGCGATACAGTGGCCCTGGAGGCAGGGGAGATAGGAGACGTCCAGTAAGGCTGGGAGATTCAACCAGCGCCCGTTCAGAAAATTGGTCAACGTCTTGCTCAGCTTGCACGCTGACGACACCCGGCCACGGATCCGCAAAGACTGCCACCACAGCCTCGGCCATTGCACTACCGGTAGAAGTTGGCGCGTCAATAACAAGGAGATCCGGATCCAGGACGGGAGGCAGGCTTGCAGGCGCATCGGGACTGGAAACACCAAGCAGAACGTCGTGATGTGGGTATTCCGGCACGAGCAACAATGTGTCCTCAAGTCCGCGTTTGGCATTTCCAACGACCCAATTGGTGTCGTTCAGATGCAGGCGGCTACCGGTCGCAATGTGTTCTTCGATAGCCGGTAATGAGAGCTCGCACTGCGTGTTCAGATTGGCCTCAACCAGGATCCGCGCGGCGATTCTTTCGGCCTCTGGGGCTGAGAACGACATAGGCAGTTCCAAGGCAAGAACGCGCCGCTGATCGCCACCGCCATCTCTGGCCTCGGCCAGCTGAACCTGGAAGCCACTTGAAAACCCTGCATAAGCCAAGTGCAATCGGCCCGCAGGTTCATTCACGGTTTCCCTCTGCAATTTTGGTGTTCCAGTGAGTTCGGCGGAGACGACACTTTCCGTTTCTCCAGTGCCCGGCCCTAAGATACGCAACCCGGACTGAGACTCCGTTATAATCAGGCCATATGCAAGCCTCAGCGGTTCCATTGCCTCGTGAAGCGCCATCACTCCGTTAAGGGCAAGCCCTTCAACCAAACCCACGACGTTGGAGGTGTCGATATCTATGCCTGCACGCTCGGACAAGTCATCCAACACACCAACAAGCGGTGACAAGCCCGTACGGCCATTCAGCCAATGCCCATAGGACCAATTTTCTCCGTCCGACCAGACATCTCCGCGGCTTGGGAAGGCAGGAAAAGGACGGGCATCCCATGCCCAGACCACTGCTTGTTCTATGTGCGGCAGGGCCTGCCAATAGCCTAGCGCGCCAACAAGAGCTGCTGATTGGAGTACATCGTCGCGGGCACCGGACGAGTAGGGTGGAACCGCACTTTCAGAGCTCTTGGGGTCAAAAAAGAGGTTTGGCGAATTGATGCCCTTATCGACCGCGGGAAAACCAATCTCGCTAAAGCGGATCGGCTTGGAACCTGGGACCCAGGGCGTCGGTAGAGCCGAGCGAACGCCGCCGGGGCGATTGTGGTGAAAGTTATTCCACCAAGCCGTGACATCCTTGGATCGAAAAACCCAGTCTTCGCCATGGGCAGTGTCCAGTATTGGTGTCCTAACCTGCAAATCCCGATCTGCTGCGGAGGAATAGTACCAGTCGAAGGCTTCTCCACCCGTTTGGTTTGCGATGATGTACGAAATCTCGCCAGATGAGGACGTCCCGTCAAGACGGTCAACATGGGTATCGCCATCACGCCAGTCTCCGGCGGGAGGATACCAGTCTATCCCGACGAAATCGATAGCCGGGCTCGCCCAAAGCGGGTCGAGCGGGAAGAACACATCCCCGGATCCGCCATCGGGCACAAAGGCCCCGTACTCGCTCCAGTCTGCCGCGTAAGACACCGCGCAATCCGGGCCGAGCACAAATTTCACATCCGACGCCAGCATAACCAGGGCATCAACGAAAGGAAAAGAACCATCTGCCGATTGCACGCGCGTCAGGTCCCGCATCTCGCTACCAATGAGGAAAGCCGAGCATGCGCCACTCGCTTTGGCCAACCATGCAAGATGCAGTATAAAACGCCGATATCCCCAATCGTTCGAAGCGCCTGAATAATTGACCCGGTCTCCATCGAGCTGGAAGTCACCGGTGGTGGCCCCGCCCATAAAGGCCGCCACATCGTCGCTTGCGGCGTTGGATCCTGAAGCGGTGGACGAAATGCGTCCACGCCATGGGAAAGTGGCCTGACCCATTGGATTTCCAGCAGGAATGTCCATCAGCAAGAACGGTGTGAGCGTGACATCCAACCCGCGCATCGCCATCTCACGCATCGCTTGAATCACGGTCTCATCGCTTGGCGTCCCGCCATAATTTGCATTGCCCGACGCATCTTGCGAAATCAGGTAGGCATCCTTTCTAGACGTGTCCCCGGCGCGCCAGATGAGTGGAACAGTCGTCCGCTCGCGCGTTTCGACACCAGGTTTAATTTGACAGTGTCCCGCCCTAAGGTCATCGCCGAACCAGCCAACGGTGAGCGACACCGAGTCAGTCTTCGGAAGCTCAGCCTGTAATTGGTCTAGCGACACGAGTAGGTCAGCCCGACCGTCGGCAGTGTGCACATTCAGCGGCGTCTCTCTCCCCGGAAAAGTTCGAACACTGACCGGCTGGCTCGAATAAACAAATTCTCCCGTGGCAGGGATCAAGTTTACCGCTCGAACATGGTCACGCAGGCCCTCATCGCCTTGCCCAGTGGGTGACCGAACCACTTCAAACGAGAGATTTGGAATTCGGTTGCCGAATGCATTCAACGGGAAGTCCTCGAACACAATATAGCACAATCCCTTGTAGGCAGGGGTCATTCCCGCTCCGAGAGTCGCCTCGAGCGTGGGATCTGGTGACTGGTCATTCGATCCGGAATAAATGCGGTGTGAGTAACGCCCCATTTCAAGTGGCTCGCCATTGGCCCAAACCCGCTCAATTCGGGCACCTGGACCTTCACAGACACCAATTGCGAAGCTTACCGAATAGGAGTACTCATTAACGCGCGGGCCTCCCTTACCGCCGACAGTTTCGCGGCGCTCGGTAAACGCACCCGCCCAGATCAACTGACCGGCAACTCTCATCCGCCCGTAGACGTCGGAGATCCCCGCTCCTTCCCGGCTCTCCATAACTTGCAGTGCATCCAGGCGTGGTCCCTCTCGCGGGGGCGTGAGTGCGTCTTCCAGGGCGTCGGAAGCCAGCCCGCCAAGCCTGCGGCCCAAACTAGATCCAGAAAACCGCCTGCCGAGTAGCTGGAAGCTCTGGGGTAAAATACGCCGTCCGAGCGCGGCGCCAGCTTGCGTAAGGGCGATTCTGGCCATCATTAATCCTCCAGGCCTGGAAATGAAAAGGCGCCTGCGATCCGGCGTTGCCACCATGGGACCAGCCAAGTCTCACACACACTGCGCCCCCAATAGGCATGCAGAATCTGCCCATTTTCGACCGTTCCGGTAGAAAGGATGGCGCAGTGTTTGGCCGGCACTCCGGTAGCCATGCGAAACACCAAAACATCGCCCGGCATCGCGGTCCCCACCGCCCGCTCGACGAGATAGCATCTGGCCGCATCTATCAGCGTGTCTTCGCCTGTTTGTTCTGCCCAGTCTGGAGAATAGGCCGGTGTGACTTGCGGCTCGGGCCCGACGCAGTCGCGCCAAACCCCCCGCAATAGACCGAGACAATCGGCCCCCACGCCCCGCATGCTCGCCTGGTGACGATAAGGCGTACCCAGCCAATCTCGCGCGGCGAGCAATATCACATCGCGGGTCATGATTGTGTCTGCGCATTAGGTCCCGCCAGCAAAAAGTCACTGCCAGGCATATGCGGAAACCCGCGAAAATTAGCGGCGTTGGCAAACGTACCGGTGCAGGTTTCGAAGTGCTGGTCGCAGGATAAGCCGGAAAATTCCGGTGCGAGCGTGTCGATCCCGCACCGCGCATCACCCAGTACCGCATCGCATTGGCGGGTATAGGCACGCCCCACAAGATTCAGAAACTGTGCTTTTTGAGATAACAGTCGAACTGAGAAACGTTCACCCTCATGCACAATTTGGCCGAAAGTGCCGGTCCATATATGCCCAAGCCTTGTTGCATTCCTCCAGTCGACCCTGAAGATCTCAACCCGAGCACCATCCCAAAGTCCCGCGACAATATCGTCATTGCTGATCGCTTCAGAGTCGATTGCCCCTTCAACCGAGGCTTCGCCGGCAGAAAAGTCTGACGTCAGGGTAAACTGGCTCGTCTCAATGAGCGCACCCGGCGTGTAAGCCTCCCCCGCAATCAAGAGAGGCGTGTCGTGCTCAGTGACGCGGACGACAACACCGTCCTTTCGATAGAGGGTCCAGCACTGGCAAGTTGTATGCAATGTTTGCCCACCTTGGGGAATGAGCTGGGTCATGGGCCCGGCTCTATAAGTTCGATCAGCTCAACCTTTGCGATCCGACCCGTCCCGACACCCTCCAGGCTGGCCTCAATGCGGTCTGAAGCAAAACGCACAGGGCAATCGAACTCGAAACCAGCACTGATCGTCGAACCAATGGCGGGCGGCGCGCCAAAGACGATCGTTCCTGTCGCGTGATCGACCTGAAATCCGAGCGATTGGGTTGCTCCGTCCAAACCAACGACAACGCTGCCCGGAACCGGTTTGAGAATCCGCCGCACGACATCGCCATACATCTTCACCAATGGAAACTCGGCTTGGACGCCATCGCCGGTTCCCAGTGTTTGATCAAGCGCTGATAAAGCTTGATCCGGAGAACCGGAGCGGTCGTCCGTGAAATCGCGAAAACGGAAACCATGCAATGGGCCGCGCCGGGCTTCGAAGAAGGCAACGATATCATGCAATTCATCCAAGGATTGAATGGCCCCACCAACATCAAAGCGCCGACGTGATCCAGACCAGACGGCATTTCGATGCTCGCCGCCACTTGCCAACTCCAAGATTTGGGTTCGGCGCTCAGGGCCTCCAACGGCGCCGAAAGCAATAGCCATTGGAAATCTCACGTCATGAAACTGTTGAAGGCTCATGCCACGCCTCCCGAGGTCGGCGCCGTGGCCCGGGTCAGCACTTTCAAGCGCAGTAGACCGCGAAAATGGTCCCGCTCAGGCGGTCTTACAACGTCGGAGTATACAGCGTAGCAATAGACAAGCGTTTGGCCTTCGAACGCCAACGCGACACCATCCACGGCACCCGCCAGTGCGTCGATCATTTCACGCGCTTCTGATATCCCTCCGCGACGCGAAGCTGTCATCAAGGTTATGCGATGCAATCGAGCCTGGGCTCCAATGAAAGAGGCGTCCTCTGATTCATGGCTTTCCAAGGCCGCATAGGGATAGAGAGCACGCGTCGTTTCCTGGTCAAAAACCCTGGCTGGATCTCCGAAAAGATCGCGCACTCGCCCATCACTGCGAATGCTAGACAATAGTGCATTGGCGACGGCGGAATCTGCACCCGGAGGCAAGTGAAGAAATACGCTCACAATCGGATCCTCCGATAGACGCTCAGGATGTCGTCAACTGCAGACGGCAGGGCGTCGCTGGATAGCGGCAACGTTCGACCGGAATAGTCATGGGCTGCGATCATTTTCACAGCGAGTTTGAGGTCTTCAGGAACGTCCTGCTCTGCGCCATACCCAGCGTCGAATCGAACCGCGATCTGGCCACCAATGGGTACAGGCGGTGTCATGCTCCAAGGCCGCAAGCGAAGGCGGTCAGCTGACACTTGAAAGCGGCCAGTGACGTCTTCGTCGCCAGTTTCATCGCTGCTAAGTATCACGCTTTGAAGCGCAGACACGGGGCTTGGCCGCAACAGCGCGCCACGGCCAAATAATCCTTTTGGCCACGCATCAAACGTGCGCTCCAGGGTCTGTGTTACCAGCACCTGGCTTAACGCGCTTTCGACACGTTGCGTCGCGGCTAAGTTAAGAGCCGACACCAGATCATCCTCACCGGTGTGACCGATGCGGAGATAGTCCTTCATGTCTGAATGTGACACGGGCAAGGCGTCTGGCGGTGCGATCACCGTCAGGGTCATGATTTCACTCCGTTGGGTAGGCGGCTTGTCTCTCGCCGTTGGGTAAAGCGAGCTCTTGCTCGCTAGATTTGGGTTTTCAACTTCGAGATGACCTGTTCACCAAGGGGCAAACCGACTTCGCGTAATAAGGCGTCATCGACCCCGGTTTCAGTTGCGCGAATCAGTGTTGCCAGGGCCTCTGCGGTCTTCGTCGCAAACTCATCTTGCTGGGATTTGGTCAGGGTGGCGGCCTGTCGGATCAGCGACACGATAACAGCATCCATCATGGCATATTTCTCTTTCTCTTGGAAAAAAATGGCCCAGTCCGAAAGTGCAAACTGGGCCAGGGTTGGGGAGGCTAGAAGGTCATGACTTTGATCGCGTCGAAGTTCTGGACTCCGCCACCGACGCGCTTGGAGGTGTAAAACAGGACGTAAGGTTTGGCGGAGAACGGATCTCGCAACACCCGCGAGCCCTGGCGATCCACGATGAGATAGCCGCGCCGGAAGTCGCCGAATGCGATTGCAGAGTTACCGGCGGCGACATCAGGCATGTCTTCGATCTCAGTTACAGGGTAACCGAGGATTGTGGCAGGCTCAGTTCCCGTCGCGGGCTGCCAGAGATAGCGACCGTCCACATCTTTCATTTTGCGGATGATCGACACTGTGCGGCGGTTCATGACGAAGCGCCCATTGGCCCGAAACTGGGACTTTGGCGCGTAGATCAAGTCAATGAGTTGGTCTGCAGGGTCGGTCTGGGAAAAATCGCCGGAAACCGAACCGATCTGTCCCCAGGTGTGGCTCGCCTCGGCCACG
>JBCCTK010000100.1:0-11439 GCA_039198685.1 Pseudomonadota bacterium
AACACTATCTCTGGCGCGCTGTGGATCATGAGGGTGAGGTGCTGGAAAGCTACGTCACCAAAACCCGAGATAAATCAGCGGCTTTGACGTTTCTCCGCAAAGCGATGAAACGCTACGGCGCGCCCAGAACTATCGTCACAGACCGGCTTCGATCCTATGGCGCAGCGATGAAAGACATCGGAAATGCCGACCGTCAGGAGGTCGGTCGTCACCTCAACAATCGGGCTGAAATCAGCCACCTCCCATTTCGACGACGGGAGCGGGCGATGTCGAGATTTCGAAGGATGAGCCAGCTTCAAAAGTTCGCCTCGACCCACGCTTCATTGCTTGGGCCATTTCAATCTCGATCGCCACATCAACCGGAGACATACTTTCAAAATCGAGCGCGACGCCGCCCTTCATGAATGGCGCCAACTTCTGGTCGCCTAGCGGGTCTCAAGCCGTCGCTGCTGGAGACGGGTTCGCATTAGACTGACAGCACCCTCAGACGGTCCTTGCTCTCAGAAAGGGGCTATTTGGTGTTGAGTGGTTTTCGCGGTTCGGTACGGTGGAACGAAGCCCGACGATCTAAGCCTCTAGCGTCCAGTAAAAAGCCATTCTCGGGCCTCGCTGGTTCTGCCAGATCTAAGCAAGCGTACGGCCTTCAGCACCCGCCCAGAGACTGATGGATTCAAGAACGACCAAGCCGAGACATACGAAAGCAAACCGGCAGCCACCAAGGCAGAGATGCGCGAAAGCGGGTCCAGCATACTAAATGCCGCCGCATCCAGAAGGACTAGAAGAAGCACCATCATGATTGAGGGCGCACCGGCCAACGCCAGAATGTTGAGCTGCCTGCGGATGGGAAAACCGGTTGCGCGTTTCATCATGGCTGCCCCGACAGGCCAGACTGCCCATTGACGCAGAGCGAGGCCTGCAACGGCGCCTGCCAAGCCGAATGTCAGGGCTCCAGCCGTAGACAGGATCGCCCCAACAATAAGGCTCGCCCCTTGAATCCAGGTGATCTCTCGCAATCGGCCTGTGGCGGTCAGGATGGAAGTATTGAAGCTGGACACGGGCGCACGAAGGGCGGCGAGCACCAGAAACTGGAACACAACGACTGTCGCGCCCCATTCAGCCCCAAGCACTAGCGGGAACGCGACCATTCCAACCACAGCGGCGCCAAGCAAAGCTGGCCAGAACACCCATGTCGTAATGCGAATGGACGCCTCGATCAGTTTGTGAAGACGGGGGCGATCGTCCTGGATCTGCGCGGCAGCAGGGAAGGCAACCGCTGCGATGGGGGTAATGAGAACATGGTTCAGCTGGTCGATGAGCCGGCGCGCGACCGCATAGATGCCGAGTGCTTCTGTTCCCAGGAGGCCGCCAATGACAATCCGAGGCATGGCCTGCTGCGCCCCATACTGTAAGGCGCGGTTTTCAAGGCGTTTGGCGGCGAAACGCACGATTTCGATGGCCTCAGCGCGCGCAAAGCCAAAACCCGGCAGCCAACGCGCCGACACCATATTGCAAAAGAACACCACCGTCCGGCGTGCCATTTCCATGAAGACGAGGCTCCAGATGCCTCCACCGTTCAACGCCAGCGTCAGCCCGACGGCCAGGGCGCAAAGGCTGGAGGTCAAATCGGCCAAGGCCAGAGAATTGAATTGAAGCCTGCGGATGAGGAGTTGGTTTGGCGTCACAGCCAAAGCCGAGAGCACCGGCAATGCCGCCATCGCGGGCAAAACCAAAGCGAGATCCGGCGTGCTGAACAGGTCGGCGGCCAACTGTGCGAGAGCAACAAGCACAACAGCGCAAAGCACACTGACCCCGAGTGAGAGCCAAAAGGCGGCATTCTCGTGGCCACGCTCAACCGTTTTTCGTTTCACGAGAAGTTCGGCCAGATGCCCTCCGCAGAGGAGTTCAGCCAGCCCGGTAAACAACAGTCCTAGAGCGAAAATGCCGTAGGCATCTGGCCCAAGCAGGCGGACGAGAATCAAAAGGCTGACCAGACCAACAAGTGCCTGACCAGCCTGACCTGATGCCGCCCAGATCGCTTGGAGGGCGAGCCTGGCCTTCATGGGGCCTTTGGTCGTCACGATCGAACCGAGGCGTAGGGCTTGTTTCGAGCTGCGAGCCAGGAACTCCAAATCGCAAGGAATGGCGCCATCATACCTGCGCCCAGCGAGCGGAACTTGTAGCTATTGCCGAGGAAAGGAACCTTCCTGAGAAGCGGTTTGGCCAGACCATCGCGGTGGCGCCAATTGAGCAGTTTCCAGCGCTGCTCGAAGTAGGGGTCACCATGCAGCGACCATTTCTCCCGGAAATGCTCGAGGCTTTTGCGTTGCCATGTGGGCGACCACCTCAGGGCGAAGTAAGGCCAGTCTTCAAGATGCACCGGGTGTTCGCGGCACGGGAAGACGAACGTCACCACAGAGGCCGGTTCCAGGATCACGCGGCCGCCATTTTTCTGCACCGTCATGCAAAAGTCGATGTGTTCTTTCGTGGCCATCAGTCCTTCGTCCAGATCCCCCCAAAGCGCGAAAATCTCTCGGCGCGCAAGGACGCAGTGAAACTCGGAATTCTGAACCGGGCGACGGCGAAGGTCGAGTTCAGTCACCATCTCGCCCTGATGGGTGTGGCGGTCTGTGATTCGACGCGCTTCGACCGGTCCATTGAAGAACTCCTCTGGATCGTCGCTGAACTCTCCTCCGGCCTGGTGCACTTCCTGGTGAACCGGGAGGTTCTGGCAAATCAGCGGTGTCACGATCTCTGCGCCGGTGTCCTCGGCACAAGAAACCAGGGCGTCCAGCCAACCTGGCGCCACGATCACGTCATTGTCGATAAAGACGACATACTTCGTCTCTGCCGCCCTTTGCCCGATGTTGCGGGCCTGGTTCGGCGTCAAATAGCGGTCGTGGCGGATATATCGGAAACCCCGAGCCTCACAGCGTTCTTTGAGCGCGTCACCGATATGGCGCGGCGCTCCGCCATCCACATAGATGAGTTCTAAGTCGCCCGGCGTCTCCTGCAGCAGTGTGTCGAAGGACTGGACGGCCAATCCGAAACGATCGCGCTGTGTGACGACAATCGTCGCCAGGGGTCTTGGCAGATGAGTCATGCGGCCGCTTTCTCGGAGTGTGGCAAACAAGGCGTTGGAAATTCGGCAGAGTTCCTACCAATGGCGCGCCTATAGCTGGCAAGTGTCAGGGGTGTAATGAGGCGAAGGTCATACCGGGCTTCGACAGCATGGCGGCCCGCATCCGTAAGCTCAGGCCAGCGCGGTGCGAGATCGATCATGCGTGCAATGGCGTCGGCCAGTCCGTCCACATCATTTTCAGGTGCGAGTGTTCCGGTTTCACCTTCCACGACCAGTTCCGGAATTCCGCCATGGCGCGTGGCCACAACCGGTACGCCCACTGCCATAGCTTCCTTGATCGTGTTCACGGGCGCATCGACCCCGCCATATTTGCTTGTCATGGAAGGGGAAAGGGAAATGTGAGACCGGTCCAGGAACGTGCGGATCTCACAGTGTCCGAGCGCGCCGTGAAAGGTCACCGTGTCGTTCAGGTCAAGCTCGGTTGCGAGCGCTCTCAGGGCGGTGCGCTCTTCCCCGTCCCCAACAACATCGAGTTTCAGGTTCAGTCCAGCCTCGCGTAGTTTCGCGATGGCGCGCAGCGTGATGTGTACGCCTTTGCGCTCAATCAAACGCCCCGCGAGGAACAGACGGATTGGTCCATCATCCAGGGGTAGCGGAGGCCGGTAAGGGAAATTGGCCAGGTCGATGCCGGACCCAACCACGTCGATTTTGTTGCGCGGGCAGCCGAGCGCGATGGCGCGATCTCGGAAATGATCACAATTGGCGATCACCCGGTCGGCCTCGGCCCAGACGCGATCAAACACGTGCGGTCCCACCCGGAATACCGTTTCAGAGATGTCATAGCCGCGTAGATGTACCACAACTTTGCCGGAAAGACGCCCGGCTTGGCGATGCTTCAGCACAAATTCAGCGAGCGTGCCGAAGTGGCAGTGGAGAATGTCGTAGTTGCACTCGCGGGGTAGCACTCGGGCTTGGTAAAACGCTTCGAGGTCGATCAATGAGCGGCGGTATTCACCTGGATGGAACACAGGGAGCGCTAACACGCCGTGGTGTTTGACGATGTCATGGCTTGCCCGCGCAAGACCCGACCATCTCTCGGGCATGGTTTTGGGCGTTTCAGCGTTTCTTGCACGGTTCAACAGTCCGTGACGGGAAGCCGCCTTCGACGCCATGCCACTAGGGCGGTCCGTTCCGAGACCAAAAATATCGACCGCATGACCGGCCTCGATCAGGTCTGCAGCGGCGGTTGCGATAAACGCTTCCGACATGATCGGAAATGCGTTGACGAAGAATGCGATACGCATGGGCACTCTCTCCTCTCCCAAAGCGGACAGACGCCCACTCCCGCGAGAG
Organism: Pseudomonadota bacterium; assembly: GCA_039198685.1. Classification (GTDB taxonomy): domain Bacteria; phylum Pseudomonadota; class Alphaproteobacteria; order Caulobacterales; family Hyphomonadaceae; genus UBA5336. The sequence continues at coordinate 4,433 of JBCCTK010000100.1, forward strand.
GCGAAGCAAGTCCCGCGCCAACACTCGCGCCGGAGGAGAAACGGGATGACTACCCTAAGACTGCTTGTTGAGACGCACAAGAGGTGCGAAGCATTATGGAATGAGAGATACTTACAGTGAAGATGCGCCCAATAGAGTTCTTCTCGGTATTAGTTCGCCTGAACCACAGCAGCTATATGCCCTTTCAGACTTTGTTCAAATGATGATGCTAATCAAAACCGACTGAAGTCTTCGTGCGCGCATACGGTCTTGCGCATAGAAAGCCAACATAGGGCTTGCAAGGAAACACATCATGCCCACCGCCAACGCCATTGAAACAGTCTGGAAGCCGGTCAGGTATGTGTGCGGCGCCATAAACAAATCTTACCAGAATATGGGGTCAGCCGCGTTTCGTATCGCCTTTCTAATGGTGCTACTCGCGGTCTGCGGGGTCGCTCTATCGTGGCTGCAACCATGGATCGACCCAAGATGGCTGTACATGGATTCCAAGGCGGTTGGTGAGCTGCGAGGCAGTTGTTGCAACGTCTACGATGGTGCGATTTCCAATTTGGGTCTAATGCTCTGGGCCGGTACGGCAGCAATTGCGTTGTTTGTTGCGACCATGAGCGCGGCGCGCGGGCGGAACTACTTAGTCGAAGGGAGCGCCTTTTTCCTGTCGACGGTGCTCCTATTGGACGACGCTTTTATGCTGCATGAGCATGTGTTTCCGAGAATCGGAATTCCTCAAACACTGGTTATTGTCGGCTTGGGCACATTGACCCTGGCCTACCTCAGCTTGGCCTTCAAACGGCTTATTGGCTGCCGCCAACGGTGGTTGCTGGTTCTAAGTCTTATGATGTTTGCAACAAGCGTACTCGTCGACCAAATCCTTCACACCAATTCCACAATCATAATTGTTCTAGAGGACGGGCCAAAGTTCATCGGGATCGTCTGCTGGTTTCTCTTCCACCTGAATCTCTTTTTGGAAGAGATGAACGATTGGATTGATCAGGTGGCGGCCTAGGCCTCCAGGACGCACGCTAGCGTTACAGATCGTTGGGATTGTAACGAGTCTTCCTTCCACTCGTCATCAACCGATTGCCTCGCCACGACTGAAGCCAGTGTCCGCGTTGCCGCCGAAACCGGACGTTATTGATCCATCGAGGACCGTCTGTTTCCGGCGAACACTAGCCAACCGCCATTCCTCAGCGCATGGCCTGAAAGGCGGTCTTGACGGATTGGGCCGTTTCGAAAGCGGATCGCGCGAACAGGCTGGCGTCGTTGCCCACCAAAATAAAGCTGAAGCCCATTTCGGCGGCGCGTTTGGCGCCGGTGACGTCGCCGACCGTCGTGTCGCAAGCTATGCCACGCTAGCTCGTTTCTTTCAAAAGCCGCTCGCAGACGGATGAAATTTCCGTATCATTTGGCTTGAGACCCGTCGATAAGGTAAGATCACCCCTGCCCAAAAGAACCGCATTCAGCCCCTCAAGGTCGAGGATCGGATCAAGATTGCTCAGCACACCTATATCCTTCGAATTGCACGCCGCGCAAAATCGTGTCTCCTGCCGCGATATAGTCCGGCAGCGGTTCACGCCACCATTGCCCAGCGCGAGACGTAATTCCGAGGCCGCGCCTGCCGTTCGGGGAAAAAGTCATTTGGTCAACCGCCAGACTTGCCTCTTCGAGGGTGCTTGTCTGCGGGACCAAAATACCATCTGCGCCCGTGTCCAAGAGCCGTCGGATATAGTTCCCGCTGCAATCAGGAACACGCGCAAGCGCAGCCATGCCGAGGGCTTGCGGCACGGCGGTCGGCGGCGTCGATATAATTGGCGACGGCGTTCTGGCTGCGCGCCAAATAGCTCCGCCCGTCGCCCGTCGTCGCGTCGCTCACCGCCATCGACCCAAATTCAAAATATTGCGGCGCAACATTCACGCCGGACGATTTCGGCGCGGCCTGCAATTGGGAGCGCAAATCTGATTTGTCGTAGGTCATTCGCCAATCACTTCGAAATTAGTAGTCGCGCACGCTTAGACCGGTCCCGCCTCGGCGATGCCGAGTTCCCTCATGCCTCGTTGAAAGGTTGTTTTGGGATCAGCGCCGGAGGCGCTTTTCATGGCCTGCGCGGCGGCGATCCAAGACTGAACCTCCACGGCGCCGATCCCCGCATCCGCCATGATTTGTTCCGCCTCCCACGCATCGAACTGGGCGAGATCGCCAGCGCAATAGTCTTTCAGGAGGGCGCGGTCCCATTTTTCAATGACGCCGACCTCTTCCGGCGGCCCTTCAAAACCGGCGAACATTTGCGCGGCCTCTTTGTGCGCCTCAAATTCCCAGTCGATCCAATCCTGCTGCGGCACTTTCGTCTGCTTCTTGCCGTGCAAGATATAGGGCTTCCATTCCTGGCCCATCTCAGCGTCGGTAATGGGCGGAAAGACGATATAGGGATTGTGCGAGAGCCCGCCCGTTCCGATGAACAGGATTTTGTCCTTGTTCAGCGTTTTTGCGTAGGACCCGACCGCCTCGCCGAGCGCGCGCGCCCGCGCAAACGGCACGAAGGGCGGCTGGATGCAGCACATGAAGACCGGCAGCACCGGATAGGCCGCGATGCCGCCGGCCACGCGTTTGAGCACCTGGGAAAAGCCGTGGTCGACCTCCATCGCGAAGGAGACCGCCGTATCGACGCCCTGTCGGCGGATGGACTGAACGGCGCCGAGGGCGATCTCGCGCGGCACATCAACGGGGCCGGGCGTGCCGCCCACATCGCGATCGATGTCGCCTCAACGCCCACGCTGAAACTCGGCATGCAATGCATCTGATGACCGCCATAATGGTCGACGCCAAAGAGAATAATGAGATCCGGATCAAACGCCTCAACGCGCGTCTTCGTCTCCGCCAATGCGGCGATGACGCTAGCGACAGCCTCGCTTTCCTCCGCCGGAAAATCAAGCACCGGCGAATGCGACGCGCTCACCAACATAAATTGCTTTGATGGACCTCCCATTTACGTTTCTCCTGAGGGTAGTGCGCCCGCGAAGTTCATGTCTACAGGAGCGCTTGGGGCCTTAGAGGCGTAAATTCCGTCGATCACTTGCTTTACGCGCAAAACGCCCGTCCGCCAGAGCCAGTCAATCCCGCATCACTGCATACCGGCCCTCTAGTGTCGCTCGGTTTGTTTCTGGCCGATTTCTGTCGGGTTGATCCTTCAAATGAATGGCGAGTTTTATCGTCTTCCGGTCAGGACGGGCGACACGTTCTGGCCCAGAGAAATTTATGAACTTTTCTTTTTGAGGTTGATTTTCGACGCACTCGGTTGAAAGCTATGGCAGGGACAAAAAGGGGGGGATTTCCAGTGCGCCATTATTTGAATGTGGTTCAGCTAGTAGCGCTGTGCGTTCTTGCGGCTGTGTTTGTACTTTTTGCCGATGCGCAACCAGCCATTCCGCTCGAAGACTGGGAAAAACGTCAGAACGCCGATGAGCGGCTTACCGTTTTTGGTGATGACATTATGGGTGATGCGATCGATCCCCATACGGGCTCCATTGTCTTCACTCATACGGATGTCAGCATTCCTGGAAATAGACAACTTCAGGTTGCTTTGACGAGGCGGTTGTCACAAGGCTTCCTGTATCACCACACCGTTGATGCTGAATTTGGAAATTGGGAATTAGTCGTTCCTCGGATCAAAGTGACCACAATCCCAGATTGGGACGGCGATAGATGCTCTGACACTTTTCAACAAAATTTTCCAAATCAGGGTACCGGATCAGGTTCGTCTTATGTTTCCATAACGCGAGATCAATATTCTGAAGGGGTCATTATGGATATCCCCGGATATTCTGGACAACCACTTCTGGAGAATCCAAATGGCGCACATTGGCCGTCCAGCGCCACCCACGTTACAACACAGAATTTTTATCTCTACTGCGGGGCAGCCAGTGATGGCGGAGAAGGGTTTGTAGCCAAAGCTCCAAATGGCGACACTTATCGCTTCGACAAATACATCGTGCATAAAGCACCTCCGTTGAACTTTTCGAATGGCCCTGGCGGCAATCGTTCAATCCAAATGCTCGCTGCAACACAAGTTACGGACATTCATGGAAATTGGGTTCGATATGACTATGATGGTTCCGGGCGTCTCACTCGAATCTACGCCAATGATGGCCGAGAGATCGACATAATTTATCAAGGAAGTGCACTTCTGATAGACGAGGTCAGAGCAAATGGGCGCACATGGAAATACGGTTATCAACAGTCCAATTACCGTTTCAAGGAATGGCAACGGCCACCACCCTGGCAGCAAATACCGCAACAAGCACTTGACACTGTAGAATTACCTGACGGCCGGTCTTGGAGTTTCGGCCTCGATTCCTTGATCAGTGAGCCGGCACCGGCTGAAGACTGTCCAGAAGCCAATTTCTCAGTTTCGTTGGTTCATCCCTCCGGAATGACAGGCAACTTTGTTTTGCAGGAGTTGGAGCACAGATACGTCTATGCGAACCAACTCCGACGAAACCAAGAGTGTCCATTTTTTGAGCCTCCTGCGCCCGGTGGCTCTGGGCATATTTATCCTCTCGAGAGTTAGGTGACGACATCAGTAATCTCGGTTGTTGAGAAAAGACTACAGGGCCCGGATGTGCCCAGTTCAATTTGGTCGTATGCTTATGAACAAGACGTTGGGCCTTCAGGTTCATCCGGGGGAGATCGTACCAACTGGACCAAAGTTACCGGTCCCGGCGTACATATGACTTACGTCCACGAGTGGGTAACAGAGGGTTCAGGGGGCGCGCTAAAACGACAAGAAATTCGCGAGAACGCTGGCGGTCCCATCTTGGAATTCCAGGAACATACAATTGTTCAGGAGGCGCTACTCGGAACGCCACTTGGAGGAAATTGTTGCGATCCAGGAGATGGATTAAAATCTAGGTCAAACCGGACCACACAAACAATCTTGGGTCGCGGCGCTGACACCTACACGACCAACTGGGCCTTCGACTCCAATTTCTCGTCGTCGTCCTACAGCTTCGGCAATCCGATATCCCAGTCTTCATCAAGCTCGCTGGGAGGTGGAACCCGTTCAACCACCACCACCTACGAGCACAATACAACCAAGTGGATCCTCGGCCTGCCCCTGGAGCAAACGACCAATGGCAAGCCCCTGGTCCAGCTCGACTATGACGCAAATGGCAATGTGGTCGAGTACAGCCGGGTCGGTGTGCGCAAGGCCACCTTGTCGTACAATGCGCAAGGGCTGGTGACATCCTACACCGATGCCGTCAATCGCCAAACAACAATCAATGGTTACCATCGCGGCATACCCACATCCCTAACGCGGCCAGACGGCGTGACTGTGACACGAACAATCGATGACAATGGCTGGGTGACAGGCCAGACCGACGGGAATGGCGTCACCACCGGGTTTTCTCACAATGTGATGGGCTGGCTGACAGGCATAGACCGGGTTTCGCCCTGGTCGGATACCGCGATCTCCTATTCGGGGCTGGGGGCAGGCGTCGTCCAGACATCAACGCGCGGAAACCTGCAAACCGTGACCACATATGACCGGTACCATCGCCCGGTTACAACGCAGCAGGCCGATCTGACGGGGCACTCATCAACAGTGTTCAACACCTTTCAGTATGATGGCCTGGGGCGGACAATTTTCACTTCACTGCCTTCATTCGCCGCTGGCAGCACGCCTGGCGTGGCAACGACCTATGACGGTCTGGGCCGGATCCTGAGCGAGACGATGACCGCAGACAACACTGTCACCGCCTATAGCTATGGGGCAAACAACACCGTCAGTGTGACAGATCCCGAAGGCCACACCACGACGACGACATCCAGCGGTTATGGCAGCCCCGATGACGGCAATCCGATATCCATTGTCCAGCCCGAGGGCGTGACCACGACCATGACCTATGACATCTGGGGCAATCTCACCTCAGCGACCCAGGGCGGTGGCGGCGTGAGCCAGTGGCAACACTGGTGGTATGACAATGAACTTCGCGTCTGCCGGCACACTGACAAACCCACAGGCAGCACGCTGTTTGCCTACAACAATGCCGATGAAATGGTCGCCTATGTGGAAGGCCAGCCGTGGCAATCGGGCTGCGTCACCAGCCTGCCAAGCCAGGGGCTCGTGACCCATCAATTTGATCTGATGGGACGGCTAAAAAGGATCGGCTATCCGTCGGGCACACCAAGCCGTAACTACCGGTATGACAATAACGGCAATCTTACCCGGTTGGGCACCGGTGGCCGGGTCTGGACCTACAGCTATAACAGCGCGAATCTGCCCGACTGGGAACAGTTCGATACCGATGGCAGAACCTATGTCAACGATCTCTACTATAATGCAGACGAGGCGCTTACCGACCGCGTCACCCCGGGCGGGCGGGTCGTGAACTACAATCCCGATGGCTTCGGACGGCCCAAACGGGCCCGGGTGAACGGCTTTGATTATGCCCGTAATGCCCAATACCATCCGTCCGGCGCCCTGGAGCGGTTCCGATACGGCAATAATGCAATCCGCGATGCGGACTTCAATGCCCGCCACGAGATGACCGACCTCACTGTGACCAGGAGCGGGACCACCATCATCGACTACGCCTATGGCCGCGATGATAATGGCCGCATCACAGCCATCACAGACCACGTCCAGAGCGGTCAGAACCGGTCATTCAGCTATGATGGACTGGGCCGCCTCGTGGAGGCTGACGGCCCCTGGGGCCAGGGCGCCTACACCTATGACGCCGTTGGAAACATTCTCACGCGGCAGTTGGGCGCCCGCACCGTCGAGATGGAATACAACTACACCATGAACCGTCTGAACCGGTATCGCGACAGTGCGGCGAGCGGAAATGCCTGGCAGTCGATCCAATATGATCCGCGCGGCAACATCACCGGCACGGGGCGGGCCTCGATGGGCTATGACTATACCAACCGGCCCACCAGTCTGTCCAATCCGGTGTCGGGCACCTATCGCTATGACGGGCACGGGCGCCGGGCCAAACAGATCGTGGATGGC
>JBCCTK010000101.1:0-11273 GCA_039198685.1 Pseudomonadota bacterium
GCCCCAAGCTGATGGGAGTTATAAAATCTCCGGCCAGAAAATCTGGATTTCGGGTGGTGAGCAGGACCTGACTGAAAACATCATCCACCTCGTCCTCGCCCGAATTGAAGGCGCCCCTGAAGGCATAAAGGGCATTTCTCTGTTTGTTGTTCCAAAGTTCATCGTCAATGAAGATGGATCCCTCGGCGATCGCAATGACGCCTCCTGCGGCGGCCTGGAAGAGAAAATGGGCATCCACGGCAACGCCACATGTGTGATGAATTATGACGAAGCGACGGGCTGGCTCGTCGGTGAAGAGCACAAGGGCATGCGCACCATGTTCGTCATGATGAACGAAGCACGCCTTGGCGTTGGCCTGCAAGGTCTGGCCCAGGCCGAAGTGGCCTACCAGAACGCTGTAGACTTCGCGAAAGATCGCCGTCAGGGCAGAGCGCTCACGGGGACGGCGGAGGCCGACAAGCCTGCAGACCCCATCATCGTTCACCCCGATGTGCGCCGCATGCTGATGGACCAAAAAGCCTTCATCGAAGGCGCCAGAGCATTCACCTATTGGACCGCACTTTATGGCGACCTTTTGCACAAATCGCCCGATGAGAAAGTGCGCGAAAAGGCCGGCGACTACATGGCGCTCATGACCCCCGTCATCAAAGCCTTCCTGACCGACCGCGGCTACAAGGCCTGTAATGACGGCCTGCAACTGCATGGTGGCTCCGGCTTCACCAAGGAATGGGGCATGGAGCAATTCGTTCGCGATTGCCGAATCACCCTGATCTATGAGGGCACGAACGGCGTTCAGGCGCTTGACCTGGTGGGCCGCAAATTGGCGGCTGACGGCGGACGCGCCATCTTCACGTTCTTTGCCGAAGTAGACGATTACACCAGCCAGCACGAAGGTAACCAAGCGCTTGCGCCGTTCATCGAAGGCCTGAAATCGGCCAAGGGTGAGCTCCAGGAAGCGACCCAATGGCTGATGCAGAACGGCATGTCGGACTTCAACAATGCCGGCGCCTCTTCCAATGATTATCTGCACCTCTTCGGCCTCACGGCACTGGCCTATATGTGGGCACAGATGGCGGAAGTTGCGATGGCGAAAGCCGACAGCGGCGATCCCTACTACGACACAAAGGTGAAGACCGGTCGCTACTTCATGGACCGCATCCTGCCAGACACAGCGGCACACCTGGCCAAGGTCAAGGCGGGAGCAGACACGATGATGGCGCTGGACGCCGAGGCGTTCTAGGCGGTTAAAAGCCGCGAAGCACCTGTCCTCGAAACCGAGCGCCTGGTGCTTCGCCGTTATCGGATTGAGTAGTTCCACGCTTTCGCGGCCAATTTCACCGTTTAGCGATCCTTAGTTAACCGGCGGCCAGGCGTCCTGCGCTCACGCTTGGGATCTCTTCGCTACCCTTGCCACCGGTGGATGGCGGCAGATCACAGCGCTTGGACCATCCCCCTCAACAGCAATGATGAATGCGTGGGGTTGTTGTCATTCGCATGAATACCGTACAGTCCCATCTCGAACTTTAGTCCACTGTATAAGAAGGTCATAAAGGCCAACCAATCACACGCGAGGCTCGGGAAGCTGAACGGTAGGTCGCTTGCGAAGTCATAGGCTAGCCAGATTGTTGTGACTGGATAGTGGGCTCAATTCTTTGTTCTTTCTCCAGAAAAACTGCACAGATTTTTAGTGAGCAACACTTCCACCAGCAACTACCGGCTCAAATTGTGATATGAAAGCGCTGCCAATCAGGAGTGAGGGCGATGGACCTTTCAAAATTGATTGTTCAGGCGGCTGAGGAATTGGAAGCGGCCGTGAGCGAAAGAAGCAATAGCAAAAAGGTAATGAGATTCGAGGAATGCGAAATTGAGGCTAAGGTCTCTCTTTCTGTAACTGCAGCAGGCAAATTGAATATTGGAATTGTTGAACTGGGCGGCGACGGCGATAGGCAGTCAATGAGCACAATAAGAATGAAGTTTTCTGCGGTTGATCCATCTAAACCAGTCGAAAAGAATGATGGATCATCATTCAAGTTCGATGGATGGAATGTGTCCACCCCCTGGCCAAACGGCCCGTTTCCCGATCCCGGCGGAGGCGTAGTGTTAAACCAACCCAAACTAAATGTTCCGACGACGTTCGAACCGAACAAAGACGACTAACGCTTCACTGAGCAAAACTACGGTGCTTCGGAACCGGTTTTCCCTTAGGGCACCGGTAGCATTTGTTGTTTTAGAGGACTATGTTGACGTGAACGTAAACGAAAAGGCGCCGCCTTTAGTGTCCAATGCATTTCGGGAGACGAAACGATGCAAGCGAGCCCTCTCGATGTGAAACAGCCCGACTGGCGCCAGGACGAAGACATTGTCATCTTCTCAGATGCTGTGGGCCAATTCTTCGAACGCGAATGCAAGCCCCATGTCGAAGACTGGCGCAAGCAAGGCTATGTGCCCCGCGAGGTTTGGAAAACCGCTGGGGACGCGGGCTTGTTACTCGCCTCAGCGCCGGAGGAATACGGAGGCGCCGGGGGCGATTTCCGCCATGAAGCGGTCATCATCGAACAACAGCAGTGGAAGGGCATCGATGGCTTTGGTATTTCCCTGCACAATGCAATCGTTGCGCCTTACATCACCCACTACGGCACTGAAGAACAAAAGCGCCGCTGGCTGCCAAAATTAGCGTCTGGCGAGATGGTTTGCGCCATCGCAATGACTGAACCGGGCACGGGCAGCGACCTGCAGAACATCAAGACAACCGCAAAAAAAGACGGCAATGGCTACGTCATCAATGGCTCGAAGACCTTTATTTCCAATGGTCAGACCGCAAACCTGATTCTGGTTTGTGCGAAGACAGACCCGAACAAAGGTGCCAAGGGCGTCTCCATCATGGTTGTCGAGACCGACGAGGTGGAAGGCGATGGCGGGTTTGAGCGCGGCCGAAACCTGAAAAAGATCGGACAGAAGGCCGCCGACACGTCAGAGCTTTTTTTCAATGATGTGAAAGTGCCGGCCACGGCCTTGCTCGGCGATGCGGAAGGCCAGGGCTTCGTTCAGCTGATGCAACAGCTTCCCCAGGAGCGCCACATCATCGGCCTGCAGGGCATCGGAATGATCGAGCGCGCGATCACTGAAACGGTTGCCTATGTAAAACAACGAAAGGCGTTTGGCCAATCCATCATGGATTTCCAGAACACCCAGTTCAAACTGGCCGAGTGCAAGACTGAAGCAACCGTAGCCCGCACCTTTATGGACTATTGCACCGAGCGCTTGCTGGCCGGCGAGCTTGACCCCGCCACGGCGTCGATGTCGAAGTACTGGGTCTCCGACCTCCAGTGCAAGATCATCGACGAGTGCGTGCAACTCCATGGCGGTTATGGCTACATGGATGAATACCCCATCGCGCAGATGTACGCTGATGCCCGCGTCCAGCGCATCTATGGCGGCGCCAATGAAGTCATGAAAATTCTGATCGCGAGGACTCTTTAATCCATGCCCGATGATCGCGCCCGCATCCATGAAGTCTTCCCGACACCGGCCAACAGCTCGCTGTCACTCGGGTTCAAGCTGCTCGCGCTCGATATGAGCGCGCTCACCACCCGCGTACAATTCGACGGAAAGGCAAACTTCGCCAATCCCGCCGGATATATCCAGGGTGGCTTCCTGTCTGCCATGCTCGACGACACGATTGGGATGCTTGCAACGATGAAGACGGGCACGGAGAAATTCCCCTCTACCATCGACCTGCACACCACCTTCCTGCGGCCGGTAAAGGTCGGCGCCATCGAGGTTGCTGCGCGCCTGCGAAACATCGGGCGCGCCGTCATCTTCGCCGATGCAGAGCTCTATAATACCCGGGGGAAAGAAGCGGCACGCGCGGTCGCCACCCTCGCCATCAACCCGCGCAAAGCGCCCGCCAGTTAATCAAGTTCCAAGGAGGACCTCCCCAATGGCCGAAGCTTATATCTACGACGCCGTGCGCACCCCCGCGCGGCAAGGGCAAAGCCTCTGGCAGCCTGCATGAAATCACCGCGATGAGCCTGGCCACCCAGGCTCTTGAGGCTGTGCGCGACCGCAACGATCTCGATACATCCATCGTCGATGATGTGGTTCTGGGTTGCGTCTCCCCCGTGGGTGAGCAAGGGGCAGACATTGCCCGCGTCGCCGTACTCAATGCCGATTATGCCGAGACCACCGCCGGTGTGCAGATTGACCGGTTCTGCGCGTCCGGCCTGGAAGCTTGCAACATGGCGGCTTCGAAAGTGATCACAGGCGAGGCTGACATGGCCATTGGCGGCGGCGTGGAAGCCATGTCCCGCGTACCCATGGGCGCATCGGGTGGTGCGTGGTCGTCTGATCCTTCCGTTGCGATCAAAACCTATTTCGCGCCCCAAGGCGTTGGCGCCGACACGATCGCCACGAAGTACGGTTTCTCCCGCGATGATGTGGACGCCTATGCCGTCGAGAGCCAGCAACGCGCGAAACGCGCCTGGGATGAAGGTCGCTTCGCCAAGTCCATCGTGGCCGTGAAAGACCAGATGGGCGGCACTCAACTCGACCATGACGAGCATATGCGTCCACAGGCGGACATGCAGTCGCTCGCTGGTCTGAATCCCTCCTTCGCTGGCATGGGCGCCATGGGCTTCGATGAAGTCATCAAGCAGCGCTATCCCGAACTGGAAGAGATCAATCACGTTCACCATGCGGGCAATAGCTCTGGCATTGTGGATGGCTCAGCCGCTGTGCTTTTCGGTTCGAAAGACGCCGGAGAGCGCACGGGCATGAAACCCCGCGCCCGCATCCGTGCCATGGCATCCATCGGCTCCGAGCCAGGAATCATGCTCACGGGACCCACCTATGTGACCGAGAAAGTGCTCAAGAAAGCAGGCATGGAAGTGGGCGACATCGACATCTACGAGTTGAATGAGGCCTTCGCCGCGGTCCCCATGCTGATGATGCAACTGCTCGACATTCCCCATGAAAAAATGAACGTGAATGGCGGCGCCATCGCCATGGGCCACCCCCTCGGAGCCACAGGCGCCATGCTGCTCGGCACCATGGTCGACGAGCTGGAACGTACCGGCAAGGAAACCGCCCTGGTCACGCTCTGCGTCGGCGCCGGCATGGGCACCGCCACGATCATCGAACGCGTCTAGTCTGAAAGTCCGAAAAATGAACCTCGAAACCTTTAAATGGGATGTCGACAGCGACGGCATCGCACACGCCATATTTGATGTACCGGGTCGTTCGATGAACACCCTAACGGCAAAAGCCATCGCCGATATCATTGCGATCACCGGTGAAGTCGCCACCAATGACGACATCAAGGGCCTGGTCATATCCTCGGGCAAGCCATCGGGCTTTTGCGCTGGCGCGGACCTTGGCGAAATGAACCAAAGTGCGGGTGGTGGTAAATCCCCCTCGGAAATGAGCGAAGCGGAGCTGAAAGCGGCCCAATTCGAGCGCGGCTTCGCCCTCAACAAAACGCTGCGCGAGCTGGAAACGTGTGGCAAGCCGGTGGCCTGCGCGCTTGATGGTCTCGCCCTGGGCGGCGGGCTGGAAGTTGCACTCGCCTGCCACTACCGCGTGGCGGCCAATGACAATCCCAAGCTCCAGTTTGGCCTACCCGAAGCCAAGATCGGCCTTTTGCCGGGGGCCGGTGGTACCCAGCGGCTGCCGCGTCTCATCGGCGTACAGGAGGCCCTACCCCTGATCCTGGAAGGCAAGTCTTTTAAGGCTGACAAGGCACTCAAAATGGGCGTCGTCGGTGAGCTGGTACCAGCAGGCGAAACGGTCGCAGCGGCCAAGGCCTGGGTCAAAGCCAATCCGAAGGCCAAGGCACCGTGGGATGAGAAAGGCTTCAAGATGCCCGGCGGTCAGGTCCACCGTCACCCAGGCGCAGGCCAGGTTGCGACCATGGCGAACGCCATGCTCATGGCCAAGACCTATGGCAATTATCCGGCGCAGAAGAATATTCTATCGTGCGTCTATGAGGGCCAGCAGGTCCCCATCGACGCGGCCCTGCGCATTGAAACCCGCTATTTCCTGAACACTCAACAGCGGCCGGAGGCCAAGGCCATGATCCGTTCGCTTTTCCTGTCCATGCAGGAACTTGGCAAAGGCGCGTCGCGTCCTGCTGATTTTAGCAAATACGAGCTCAATAAGGTCGCCGTTATCGGCGCAGGCCTGATGGGCGCAGGCATTGCCTATGAGCAAGCCCGCGCCGGCATAGAAACCGTTTTGGTCGACGTGTCGATCGAGAATGCCGAGAAGGGCAAGGATTACTCCCGACGCCTGGTCGAAAAAGCTGTCAAACGTGGGAAGATGACTCAGGAGAAGGGCGATGCCCTGCTGGCGCGTATCCACCCCAGCGCCGACTATAACGACTTCAAAGGCGCAGACCTTGTCGTCGAGGCCGTGTTCGAAAACCCCGAACTCAAGGCCAAGATCACCAAGGACGCGGAAGCCCAACTCAGCGACACCTCCGTGATGGGCTCCAACACCTCCACCTTGCCGATCACTGGCCTTGCGGAAGCATCCGTACGTCCTGAGAACTTTATCGGCATCCACTTCTTCTCCCCCGTTGAGCGGATGGGCCTTGTCGAGATTATCTTGGGCGACAAGACCAGCCAGGAGACGTTGGCCAAATCCATTGATTATGTGCTGGCCATCCGGAAGACGCCGATTGTCGTAAACGACAGCCGCGGCTTCTATACGTCACGCTGCTTCGGCACGTATACTCAGGAAGGCATGGAGATGCTTAATGAGGGCATCAAACCGGCCATCATCGAGAATGTTGGACGCCAGTCCGGCATGCCGATGGGCCCGCTTGAAGTGTCTGACTCGGTCGGTCTAGACACCGCCCTGAAAGTTGGCCGCCAAATGGCTGCAGCCTCAGGCATCGACTACAACAACGACACGCGCGGCCAGTTCATGGCCTGGTTGGTGGAAGATCAGGGTCGGGTTGGCCGAAAGGCTGGCAAAGGCTTCTACGACTATGGCGATGACGGCAAGCCAAAGCGTATCTGGCCTGACCTATCGTCTCAGATCGAAGTCACCGTCGATGAGTGCCCGCCGGACTTGAAACAACACCTGACCAACCGTTTCCTGGTGAGACAGGCGGTGGAAGTGGCCCGCTGCTTTGAGGAAGGCGTCATCACCGATGCGCGCGACGGCGATATAGGGTCCATCCTTGCCTGGGGATTTGCGCCTTACACTGGCGGATGTTGCTCCTATGTCGACCTGATCTGGGGTGTGGACAAATTCGTCGAGGAAGCAGACCGGCTTACTGAAAAATACGGTGAGCGTTTCAAGGTTCCCGACATGCTTCGCGACATGGCCGCAAAAGGAGAGGGATTCTACGATCGGTTCCCCCCTGCTCAGACTGACATGAAAGCAGCCTAGTGACCCGTATGGACCTTAGCTCCGCAGCCCAAAAGGCGCGGCGGAGCTAAGACTTCTGGAATACTGAGATGAAACTCGAAGTATTGGAAATTTATGGGGTTCCAGCACCGATAAATACCTTGTAACCCAAAGGTCTGAAGTTGAATCGCGCGCAATTGATGTTGCAGGGTTCTATTTCGACACGTGCCAGAACAGCAAACTGGCGCGTGGAACATCCAAATTAGGGGATTACCAATGAAGAAAGTTATGATTGCGGTTGCAGCAGCCGCTGTAGCCCTTGGAGGATGCACACAGGCATCACGTGGTCTTGGGCAATTGACCGCTAACAAGTACGCCGAAGCGCGCTCCGGTACCAACTGGCTTGTTGCGCCCCCACAGCTTGAGCCACCTGTCGATCGCACGGTCTATATTTCGTTCCGGAACCTATCCGATGCGGATTTGGATCTTCGTGCCCTCATGATCGAAGGCGCCCAGGATCAAGGCTGGACCGTCGTGAATGACCCAAACGCAGCGACCTATCGCTTGCGTGGCGACCTGCGTTTTTTTGGAGAAGTTGAGCCGGAATCCGGCGGTGCAGGCGCAGCAGCAGGTCTTGGTGCAATTGCTGGAGCGGCAGCCACAGGAATCGCGGTTGGTGCAGCAACGCGTTCACTCACGGACAACAACACGGCAGGCTATGTCGCAGGCGGCGTTACCGGCGCGCTTGTCGCCCAGGGTCTATCAAATGCCTCGCGTCCACGTGAATGGGCCGCGATTGTCGACGTGGTGCTGGAAGAGAAAACAGCGCAACCTGTGACCTTCGAAATGGTGACCGACTCGTCTTCGAACCGGGCAACAGTCGGTGGAACGGGCAACAGCCGGCAAGTGTTGGCAGGCGGTGAAACCTCGGGCAACTCATCGGTTGCAACGTCCTCACGCACCAGTAACTATTACCCTCACGGCATTCGCCTTTCAGCCTGGGCCAACCAGATGAATATGAGCGAGGAAGAAGCTTTTCCAGAGATCGAAATGCGTGTGAAACGCGTGATCGGACAGATGCTTCCAGTATAAGTCCGTGCTCTGCGCAGACTGCCTTTGATCTCGCGTAAATGGGCCGCCCCGGATTCGATCTTGGGCGGCCTTGTTTTGCAGACAAGACTTATTGATTTGCCCTATATCGAATGGAGCATTGCGCACGGCTGGCGTAATCAATCCCGCAGTGCTTTTGGCTCATTCGATAGCCTGGATTCGGGCCCTATGCCGACCTAAACCGGCTGGTCTTCAACAATCGGTGTTAGGAGGATCTCAACGCGGCGGTTGGCGGCGCGGCCAGATTCGGTCTCATTGGTTGCAATTGGGCGGGTTTCTCCAAACCCATAGGACTGAACCCGAACGCTCTGCATGCCCTGGCTCAACAAATAGGACTGAACCGACGCTGCGCGGCGTTCCGAGAGTTGCTGGTTATAATCTTCAGGCCCGTCGGCACTGGCATGCCCTATGATATCCACACTTGTCTTTGGATACTCAACCAGCGTGTTTGCGACGCTGTTCAGCGTTGGCTGGAAACCCGGCTGAACATCAGCGCTGTTCACTGGAAACGTGATATCCGATGGCATGTTCAATGCGATGTTGTCGCCCTGGCGCTCAACTTCGATACCTGTGCCGGCTGTCGCTTCGCGCAGCTTGCGCTCCTGCTCATCCATATATCCGCCGACGGCGGCGCCAGCGAGCGCACCCACAACCGCCCCGATGGCTGCATTGCGCCCATCGTCACCGCCGGCAAGCGTCCCGAGGCCGGCACCAACAATGGCCCCGCCCGCAGTCGTTCCAAGTTGGCGATTGCTGACATTTTGGCAGGCGGCAAGGCAGGTCGAGGTAAGAGCGATAATGAGAAAGCGTTTCATGGCCGTGTCTCCAGTCTGGAACCCTATCAACGCCGTTTAAATGAGATTCCGGCGCACGTAGCATGAAACTTTTGTCACTGCTGCGGTGTCACGATGACTTTGCCAATCACTTCGCGGCGCTCCAATAGGGCCATGGCTGCGCGCGTATCTTCTAATGGAAATTCGGCATGCACGCGCGGACGCGTCTGGCCAGACCGCGCCATGCCCCAAATCGCTTTCACATTCTCACGGCCTTTTTCGGGAAAGCGCCGTCCATACTCGCCGGCGCGAACCCCAACGACAGAAAACCCCTTAATCAGAGGCATGTTTGTCGATACGCTGGCGATCCGCCCAGACGTAAATCCAATCACCAAGAGCCGACCACTAAAGGCGATACACCGAACGGACTCATCGAAGACATCCCCGCCAACAGGGTCGAAAATCACATCGGCGCCACGACCTTCTGTGAGCGCTTTGACCGGCTCGCGAAAACCATCCTGCGTGAGAAGTACATGGTCCGCGCCATAGGCCCTGAGTGTTTCAGCTTTCTCGGGAGACCCGGTTGTCGCGATGACGCGGGCCCCGAGCACCTTACCCAGGTCAACGGCTGCCAACCCAACACCACCGCTTGCACCGTGAACCAGGAGCGTCTCTCCAGCTTGGAGCACGCCGCGGCGCACAAGGGAGACATAGGCCGTCAGATACGCTGCAGGGTAAGCTGCGGCCTCAGAAAAGCCCATTGTCTCTGGCTTAGCAACGAGCCCGTCGGAGGTGATGACAAGTTGTTCTGAGAAAGCGCCAAACCGAACGCCACCAGCTACCGCATCGCCCGGCCTGAACGCAGTCACGCCTCTACCGACTGATTCCACAAGGCCAGACATATCCATGCCCGGCGTAAAAGGCGGCTCCAGCTTGAGTTGGTACTTTCCTTGGCAGATCAGGATATCAGGGAAATTGACACTTGCCGCTTTGACGTTGACGCGAACCTCGCCTGGACCGGGATTTCTGGTTTTGACAGTTTGCAGGCCGGTTCCGGTCAGGTCTTCCGTGATTTCATGGCAAACGAAGGCCCGATGGTTGCCCAAGCTCAGGCCTCCTGGCTGCGCGCATCATAGGCGGTGCGAACCATTTCAGCGATTTCGCGACAAGCCGAGTCGGCGGCAGGAGATACCGCCGTAAACGCCGTGAAGCCATGGGCGAGACGATCGTAGCACCGGTAAAGCGTTTCCACCCCGGCCGCGTCCAGCCGCTGGGCATAGGTTGCGCCCTCATCTACCAGTGGATCGAACCCTGCGGTCACAACTATGGCCGGCGCAAGCCCTTCCAAATTCATCTCCTGGGCCGGTGACAAGCGCAGGTCTTTGGGATCCGTATCCTCAGGCAAATAATGGCCCATGAACCACTCCATCGTTTCAGACGAAAGCGGGTAAGACGCGGCATAGGTTTCGTGCGACTTCGTCTTCTCGCTGATATCGACCGCTGGATAAATCAGCAATTGGAGCACGGGATCCGGAATCCCGCTGCGTTTGCATTCCTGGGCAATAATCGCTGAAAAATTACCCCCCATACTGTCCCCGCCAATCGCCGCTTCACCGGCGGGTGCACCAAAGGACTGAGCGTTCTTAAGGCTCCACTCATAGGCAAATTGACAATCGTCCAATCCCGCAGGCCATTTATGCTCCGGGGCGAGGCGGTAATCCACGGACACGACGGGACATTTTGCGATGGAAGCCAGCATCGAACAAAAAGCGTGGCAGGTGTCCAAATCTCCAATGACGCCTCCGCCGAAGTGGAAATATACCAAAAGCGGTGCAGCAGGGTCCTGGGTCGTTGGTTTATAGGTTCGGATTGGAATGTCTCGCCCCGGCGCACTGAGTGTCTGGTTGTCCCAAACCACATCCACTTCTGGCGTGGCTAAAAACATGGACAGCCCCGCTGCCGATGCCGCCCTACCCTCCTGCGCAGTCATCGACGACATAGGCGGCTGTTTCTTTGCGCCATGGGAGACAAATTGAA
>JBCCTK010000102.1:0-11189 GCA_039198685.1 Pseudomonadota bacterium
ATCGGGGGGGCTTCCCGGCTGTCCCTGGATGTCAGCCACCGGTTGGGAAACTTGGGATGGCTGGAAACCCGTCGTTGGTCCTAACCTGAACTGTCCAACGGCTATGCTTGGTCTGTCTTCGGACCCCTCACAACTCTATGGAAAACTCGATCACATGTATCCGGTCCCCGGGGGCACAAAAGTCGATGTCGGTTTGATGTGGGGGCTTCGCGCCTTGTCTGATCGGAGCCAATGGGCAACCTTCTGGGGGCTGCCAAGTGGACAGGAAGCAGCTGCTTTTGACGATTTCGATACACGAAAAGTGATGGTGTTGCTCACCGATGGTGCGAACGCCATGCCCTGGCACTATGAGGGCTATTATGGATGCCTGGAATCGGGCTCAACAGAAGATAGGCGAAATGTTTGCGACTGCCGACAGGATAGTCAAATCGCAATGACGTCCGGCGGCGAACCGGACATCTCCTTGGCCAGACAATCACTTGATGCGCTGACATTGGATGCCTGCGAAGCGATCCGCGAAGACTATGATGTGGAACTCTACGTCATCGCGGTTGATGTGACGGATACCTCGGCGCTGTCCACGCTTCAATCGTGTGCCGCTGACCCCACGCGCTTCTACGATGTATCATCGGCAGACCTGGACGATATCTTCGAAGAGCTTGCCGCTTCCAGCCTGCGCCTGACCCGGTAGGGTCGCGCATCGTCAGGCGGTGCGGCGACGTCCAGCGCGGACGAGACGCCCCGCCAAACGATGCAAATTGACCGAAAGAGGCCCTAGCTGTCGCCTGAATTAAACAGATCCAGCGCCGCCGCCGTCATGGCGATCACTCCGGTCTCAATCGCGGGCTCTGCATCGGGGGCAAAGAAGGGTGAATGCAGCGAGGGCAGCGCCAGCGCTCCACCCTTGCTTTGTTCATAGGCCTGCGGGCTCACGGCGCCGAGCCAGTAGATCAGAGATGGGATGTTCTCACCGGTCCGGCTGTATTGGCTGAAATCCTCACCGCCCATGACCGGCGGGACCTGCACCACATTGTCTTCACCGAGTGTCGCTGCGATCGCGGCCATGGCCTGGGTCGTCAGGGCGGGATCGTTATAGGTCGATGGCGTGTAATCGCTTTCAAACACGATTTCCGGTTCCGGCGCGCCAAAGCTGGCGGCCTGGCCCTTTGCGATGCGCTCAATGCCCTCAAGCAGCAAAGCGCGGGTCTCGTCGGAGTAGCTTCGCACAGTTAATTTCAGATGGGCTTCATCTGATATGATATTGTGCTTCGAACCGGCCTGGATGGAGCCGACAGTCACCACGGCGGGCGTTTGCGGGTCGACATTCCGCGCAACCAGGGTTTGCAGCGCCGTGACAATATGGGCGGCCACCACAACCGGATCCTTGGTGGTGTGAGGATAGGCACCATGGCCGCCAACGCCTTTCACCGTAATGTCCACGCTATCAACATTCGCAAGGGCGTAGCCTGGGCTATAGGCCACCTTGCCCGCCGGTTGGCTGGCCGAGACATGCAAGGCGAGATTGTAATCGGGCAGGGGAAAGCGCTCATAGAGGCCATCGGCAAGCATGGCCTGGGCACCAAGGCCGATCTCTTCAGCGGGTTGAAGGATCATCACCAATGTGCCGGACCATTCATCGCTCCGCTGGGCCAGCATTCGGGCAACGCCCGTCCAGACGGTCATATGCACGTCGTGCCCGCAGCCGTGCATCACGCCGCTTTCCACGCCGGTCCAGGTCGTGTCGATCACCTGGCTGGCGAAGGCAAGCCCGGTTCGCTCATTGATTGGCAGGGCATCCATGTCCGCGCGGATGAGAACCGTCGGGCCGGGTCCGTTTTCCAATACCCCGACGACGCCATGTCCGCCGACGCGGCCACGCACACCGCCCTGGTCCCGTTCAGCCTTGGCGCGCACCCAATCGTCCCCGAGTCCCGTGGTGACCTCAAAATCGAGGGCCACCAGTTCCTCGGCAAGCATGGCGCTGGTCGCGCTCTCCTGGAACGACAATTCGGGATTGGCATGGAGGTGGGTGTAAATGTCCATGAGGGAGGCCCCCACGGGGGCTGCAGCGGGCGACTGCATCGGCGAGGGCGCACCTTGGGATTGCGCTTCGCTACCGCATCCGGCAACCATCAGCAGGGCAGCGGACAAGGCGGGGATGCGGATCATGATTGTCTCCTGTTTGAAGTCAGTTAATCGCGCATCGCCCGAAAAGGAAAGCGCTAGTCCAAAAGCCTGTTTCGGACTTGGCGCGCGTAATTCAGGCGCACGCGTTCCGAAAGCAAAAGGTACGCACTCAGACCCATGATGGTCAGCATTGAATTTATCTGTGGCAGGATAAATGTTGAAATCGGCTGGATTTGAGGCAGCCATACGGTCGGCCAGAGCAGCTGTCCAAGGCAAACGCCAGCGGCAGCGATCCAAGGGTAAAAGGGCAACCGTATCAGGGGTAGAAGGACGAACGGAATGCATAGCGCAGACTGAACAATCAAAGCTCTAAGGGTTACTGCCGCAAAGCTCGTCATATCCGCCCACCCTTGCATGGGTGGTGGAGGTTGAATGGCGTTTTGTCGCTGAAATTCTATTTGCGCCACAATCTGATCATAGGCGCCGAATTGAAGCGTCATTGAGATCACGAAACTAGCTAGAAAGCCCAGATAGATTGCTAGGAGCGTGCCGGAAAACCCCCAAAGGCGATGGCGGCGCGCATCTTCTCGGCTAAGCTTCAGCCAACGCTTCTCACGGCCCATTGGTGTTGCCTTAGACGTGACACCTGTCAGTTCACTCAGGCTTTTGGAAAGTACAGAAATTTTAGCCGACCCTGGATTGCCGCCCCATCCCATGAGGTCAGTGGTGTGAAACTGTCTGAAGCCCAGAGGTAATTCGGTGTTTTCGATTCTCACTGGAACAAGCTTGTCCCTGTCACGGGCATAGGCTGCCTCGTCGCGAACAAATGATGACTCTACGCTGTTTCGCGACCACAATACCAAAACCGCTTTCGCGCCTTCCAGCTTGGCCTGCAGCTCCGTTGAAAACTGGCCACCCGTTGTCAGTCCAGAGTCACACCAGACATCAAAACCCCGAATTTCCATGGCGTTCTTTAATTGATCTGCCCATGCGCGGTCTTCACGAGCGTAGCTGATGAATATGTCCGACATGGTTGCTCCTAGCGATGATCGTATAGCCAGTGCCAACCGGGTTGTCGCTGCGATGCTCGACGCAATGCCTGTTCGGATTAGCGTATAACGTTTGGTAGTGGGCCTGTATCATCTATTTCATGTTGGATAATCACGGTGGCCCCCAGTGCGGCAGCCCGCCCCTCAAACGCGTCCATGGAGGCCAACGTGTCGGCCTCACTCGTGTTGAACCGAGGTACGCGGCGCAGTTCACGGCTTTCTGTTCTGTGGTAGAGGTCGCCCGTAAGGAGGACCGGCCCGGTCTCAGGAAGAGTCAATTGGAGCGATGTGTGTCCCGGTGTATGGCCAGCGGTCGGGAAGATTACGACTGAACCGTCGCCAAACACATCCTTCTCTCCGCTGAACATCTCGAACGCCATGCTTGCAAAGGCGCCGAATTGGGTCGCTGTTTCATCGCCCTCAACGGCGCCGGAAAACATGTGATTGTACTCGTTCTCGTGCACGAGCCATGTGGCCCCGGACACCTGGTCGATCTGTCCGACATGGTCGAAATGGCTGTGGGAGATGGACACAAACTCGATTTCGGTCGTTGAGATGCCGCGCTCGCGCAACTGCTGGGTCACGGACGTGTTGAGCGACACGGTGTAAATGTCCTGGGCGAAAGCGGGTTGCCCTGCCAGCATACCGGGAACGCCGGTATCCCAAAGCAGATCGCCATCGGGATGGCGCACGAGCCAGCAGGTATTGTTAAACGTGTCGGTCTCACCGGCGAAATCTCCCGCGCTGGAGAAATCGTCCAAATCGGAGATCTCAATCGTACCACAATCGAGCTTGTGCAGTTCCAACTGGGTCACGCCTGAAGGGGCTTCGAGCGAAGCCGAGAGTGGCGCGACCACGATTTCCTCTGAAGTGTCTGACGGATCACTGCCCCCGCATGCCGAGAGCGCTACCAATACCAAGGCAGCCATGAATTCGCGCTTCATCGACAGCTCCCTTCGCCATCTGCTTCACGCCGGGGCCCCATGGCGCGATCAGCTGCTTTCCTTAGCAGATTCCGTATCGAGTGAAAGCGTTGCGCCATCCGGGCCCACCCTGCGATAGAAACAGCTTGGACGCCCCGTATGGCATGCGCCTCCGGTTTGGTGCACTTTCAACAGCACGGCGTCCTGGTCGCAGTCGATCCGAACCTCGACAACGTCCTGCGTGTTTCCGGACGTTTCCCCCTTTACCCAAAGCGTGCTTCGAGACCGGGACCAATAGGTTGCGTTGCCTGTTTCGAGCGTGGCTTGCAAAGCGGCTTCATTCATCCAGGCGAGCATAAGGACATCGCCCGTTTCGGCATCCTGGGCAATCGCCGCGATGAGGCCGTTGCGGTCGAAGCGCGGGCGCAGCGACCGGGCCTCATCCTGAAGCGTGCCTGATAGGGGCGGGGGAAAGGTCTGGCTCATGGGCTCCTTGTACCTGATCTGCAGGCTAAAGCCAGCAAACAGCGTCTGGCAAACCTGACAGTTTTGCCATAAACCGCGTCATTTCAGCGACACCGCAATCGCGGTTCTAAACCTAAACCGAGTTTCATTTGCCCAATGTCTGCGGTGGGTCCTAGTGCGGGGCGACGGGCTGGGGCCCCAAAACTCCGGGACGCAAACGCATGGGCGCGTTCCAACAGGAAAAAAGACTATGAAACTCGCATTACTCTCCCTCCTTGCGGCCGGCGTGGCCGGAACCGCAGGCGCTCAATCTGGCAGCTTTTATGGCGATATCGGCTATACCTTCCAGAGCATCGACACAGGCATTGAGGGTGTCGATGACATAGATATTGGCGCTATCACCGGACACGGCGGGTACCAATTCACCCCTAACCTTGCCGCTGAGGGTGAAATATCCGTCGGTGTTCAGGATGAAGACTTCGACCTGGGCGCTGGTGCAGAAGGCAGCGTGAGCTTGAACTACCTCCTTGGTGCCTATGGCCGGGTCCAGGGAAATCTTACGCCGCAACTCCAGGTGTTTGCCCGAGCCGGGATCGTGAATGCGGAGCTTGAGGCCGAAGCCGATGGCCTGGGATCCGAGAGCGATAGCGAAACCGGCGCCGGGTACGGCGTGGGCGCCGAGTATATGTTCGATGCCGTCAACGGTGTTCGTGTGGACTATACGCGCTATGACATCGAAGATCTGGAATCTGACGCGTTCACCATTGCTTACAAACGCAAATTCTAACGCGTAGAGTCCCTTAAAATTGCTGCCTCCACAGCCGCTCCCGCAGTGCCCTCGGTGCTGCGGGAGTTTATTTTTCGACTGAGGCTCTAAATCACACCCCTCTCACGGAGTGCTGCTTGGACCGGACTAGAAAGGCCAAGCTCTGAGAGGATTGCAGCCGTGTCCTGTCCCAGATCAGGGGCTGGAGTGCGCAGGGCGCCCGGTGTGTCGCTGAGCTTCGGGGCAGGTGCCTGCATGGGCACGTCACCGAGCACCGGATGGGCTAGTCTCGCAATCGCAGCGCGGGCTGCCATATGGGCATCTTCGAGCATGTCCTTGGCCGTGTTGACCGGCCCGCAGGGGACTGAGAACGCGTCTGCCTTCGTCATAACCTCCGCCATAGTTCGGTGTTTCGTCCACGCCGCGATCGCCGTATCGAGGGCCAACTGGTTTTCCCCGCGCGCATCATGGGTGGCGTAGCGTGGGTCATGGGCCCAGTCGGCGCCGCACATCTCGGCCAGTCTTTCAAACAAGGTGTCCTGGTTCGCGCCGATGATCACCATGCCGTCCCGGCAAGGATAAGCGCTGGACGGTGCCACCTTTGGCAGGATCGCCCCGGTCCGACCGCGCGTATGTCCCGCCAGGGCGTATTCAGGGATCAGGCCTTCCATGAAGGCCATGACGCTTTCATAGATGGCTGCGTCCACGACCTGACCTTTGCCCGTGCTTTTCCGGGCATGCACCGCGATCATTGCACCCAGCGCAGCGAAAGTGCCGGTCATTGTATCGCCGAGGGAGACGCCGGCGCGGGCGGGGGGCCTGTCGGGTTCACCAATCAGGTGGCGCAGCCCCGCCTTGGCTTCACCAACGCTGGCATAGCCGGCCTTGTGGCTCTCAGGGCCGGTCTGGCCGTACCCCGAAACGCGAACGATGATGAGCCGGGGATTGATCGCGTGGAGCACGTTTGGCGCGAGGCTCCATTTCTCCAGCGTGCCGGGCCGGAAATTCTCCACCAGAATATCGGCATCGCGTGCAAGCCGTTTGAGAATGTCCTGTCCCTCCGCCATGCGCAGGTTCAGCGTCAAGGATCGTTTGCCACGCCCGATGACAGGCCACATGAGGCCAATGCCGTTTTTCTTGGCTGCGCCCCAATCGCGCGCCGGGTCAGGCCTGTCGGGTGCCTCAACCTTGATGACATCGGCTCCGAAATCCGAGAGCAGCTGTCCACAGAACGGCCCGGCAATCAGCTGTCCCAGTTCGATCACTTTGAGGTCTGCAAGTGGCAGGCGTGGGCTGGTCATGGTCCCAGCATTGGCGATATGAAAAGCCATGACAAGTACGCCTCGTCCAATCGAAATTGTTGAAGTCGGCCCTCGCGATGGACTGCAGAACGATCCCGCTGATCTGAGCACGGCCCAGAAGCTTGAGTTTATTGCACGCCTGGAGGCAGCCGGTGTAACCCGAATGGAAAGCGGCAGCTTTGTCAGCCAACGCGCCGTTCCGAAAATGGCAGACAGCGCTGCGGTGTTTGCCGGGTTGAACCGAGACCGCCCGACCCGTCACATCGCCCTTGCCCTCAATGAGAAAGGCGTGCGGCGCGCAATCGATGCCAGGGCCGATGAGATCAACTTCGTGCTTGTGGCTGGCGAAGGGTTTGGCATCAGGAATCAGGGCATGAGCCCTGCACAGAGCGCGGAAAACCTCGCCGCATCCGCACCCTTGGTGCTTGAGGCTGGTATTGCTTTATCGGCCACGATCAGTGTCGCCTTTGGTGATCCTTATGATGGTGAAATCAGTATAGGCATCCTTGCAAGCCTGGCCCGTGCCGCCGCCGGGGCAAAGGTTGCGGAACTGGCCCTTGGCGATACGATTGGTGTGGCGACGCCCTGGGACGTTGCCGAGCGATTTGCGGTCGTGCGTGAAGCGGCACCCGGTGTGAAGCTCAGAGCCCACTTCCACGACACCCGCGGTGCAGGGCTGGCCAATGTGGCGGCTGCGGTTGAGATGGGCATTGATGTTATTGACGCGAGCTGCGGTGGCATTGGTGGATGCCCTTTTGCTCCGGCGGCAACGGGTAATGTGGCGACCGAAGACGTGGCCTACATGCTCCACCGGGCTGGGTTCGAAACCGGCATAGACCTGCCCGCCATGATCGAAACGGCGCAATGGCTAGAAGGTGTACTTGGCCATTCGATCAGCTCGAGTGTTGCAAGGGCTGGCGCGTTTCCGGGTTAGGCTCCCGGCTCAACCAAAAGGGCTCGGAATCGCCGGTATCCGACGCTTGGTCATCGATGAGGAAAAGCTTCTCTCAGCAGCAAAACGCCGCAACACGCTGCGCCATTCCAGAAACCTTAAACCATCTCAACTGGCTATCGACGGACGTTTCGCTTTTTGCCAATCTGCCCTTAAAGCGATTGGTGGAGCATTCGCAATGGATGATTTGTTTCGGCGTGAGGCGCTTGAGGCGCAAGGAGCAGGTGCGGCTTTGTATGGGCGGCCATCAGGGGTCATGCCACCGGCCTGGTCGCGAATCACATGGCTCCTCGCAGCCTTCGTGGCTGGACTCATAGCCTTCCTCTTCACCGTGGAGCTGCCGCGGACGGAGACGGTGCGGGGCAAGCTGGTCCCCGTTGCAGGCGAAACGAAGGTGTATGCTCAGGAGCCTGGCGTGGCGACACGGGTGTTCGTGCAGGATGGGGCCTTTGTTGAGGTGGGCGATCCACTGTTGGAGATCACCAGCGAGCGCTATCTGGCCGATGGGACGGCGCTAAGCCAGCTCACGGCCGCAGCGATGGATGAAGAGATTGCGAGCCTGCAGGAACAGCAGGATGCAGTGCGCGCCTCTGCGGAAATTTCCTTGCGCGATATTGAGGTGAGGCGCCGCGAAAGCGCGCTAGAAAAGGCCGACGGCGAAGCGCAATTGGCGCTGATTGACCAGAGGCTGGAGTCGGCTCGCGAGCGCGAAGCGGCACTGACTGAGCTTCTGGATGAGGGGCTTGTGGCCGAACCAGAATACCACCAGCGCCGGGATGCGCGGTTGCAGCTGGAAGGACTGCACACCGAAACGTTAGCGGGGATTCAGCGCGCGGCGCGTTCTACCGCGCGGCTGGACATTGAAGCCGAGCAGATCCGCAGCACGCTCCAGCGCGATCTCTCCAGCCTGTCCCAGCGCCTGACCCAGGCCCTGCAGCAGAAGCGCCAGACCACTGCGGGCGCGAGCCACACGATCCTTGCGTCCATGGCGGGGCAAGTCTCGACGCTGCAAGTGAAGGCGGGCGAAACGGTGGACGGCGCGCTCCCGCTCATGAGCATTGTGCCGGGAGATGCCGAGCTTGTGGCGGAGCTGTACCTGCCTTCGCGCGCGATCGGATTCGTGGAGCCGGGAAAGCGCGTTAAGATCAAGTATGACGCATTCCCGTATCAGAAGTATGGCGTCTTCGAGGGGGTGGTGGTGGCGTCTTCGCCCAGCGCGCTCAGGCCGGAGGAGCTTGGCGTGATCACCCAGTCTCCGGAATTGCTCTACCGCGTGGTTGTCGCCCTGAGCGAGATTGAGCCCAACGATCAAATCTTGCCTATCATTCCCCAATCAAGCATGGAACTTACCGCTGATATCGTGCTTGAGCAGCGTAGGCTGTGGGACTGGGTTCTGGAGCCGCTGAGACGTGTGAGATGATATATGAACATGCAGCCGCCGCACGATACGATGCTGCGCCCCCGTGGAGCTGCCGTGGCGTGATCAAAGAGTGCGAAAGACTTCTGTACGTTGTCCAGGCATGGACGAGAGGCGTGTTGTGCCGAAGCTTCTCTCACGGAGCGACAGCACGATTCTTGATGACATCAAGGGCAAAAACCGCGATGTAGCCTCAGGATGGCCTCCCTCTCGGCGTGGATCAGAAACCGCCTGCTTTGGCCTTGCCTTTGGATTCAGGACGCTCGAAAACGCTTTAGTGCGACAACCCATTAAGGCTAGATGATCTGAAAAATGATGTGCTATTGAGTTTACTTGCTAATACATTTTTCGACAGAAAAAATATAGTCTGTTTCAGCACTGAACCGAGTAAAGCGTCCAAGAGTTGCACTTACACGGCCCACTTTTCTAGCAACCCGCTCTACCTGAGGTAGGTCAGTTACAAAATCTCCCGGATATCGAGCTAACAGGAACTCATTTGAAGGAACAAACCAATCGAATTTGCTTTTCACCCTTAAGCCGACCGTCGATCCTGAAGCCTCTAGCTCCCCAACCACGCACTCAACTTGTAACGCAGCTAATGGTAGAGTCAGTAATTCTTGATCGAGTCCCAAATCGCGATATAGCTGTTGCTCTAGTTCGGAAACATATTTGAGTCTTTCCGTCAGCGACTCCGGCGAGCGAAGAATATTTGTAGAGAACTGCGTATCATGCATTGCCACTAAAGAGTTCTCCCGAAACCCGATTCTCGGAGCAGAAAAAAGCAGGTATTGCGCACATGCAGACATACATATCTCATTAACCAGTAGCATAATATTATTATCTATTATTATTCTACTTAGCCTTATGGATGGCTCTATTTCTCCTCCGAGCGAGTCGATAACAATTACTCTAACTGTTTTCTTTTCTAGAATTCCGGTTAATTGATCCACCAGTCGCGAGTCTATCATTCCACAGATTCGGATGACGGCATCATCCAATTCAGTTAGCGGTAGACTGGGACATGGCTCATTTGCTTTGTGAGGGAAAGGAGATGTCTCCTCTCCCTCGGCACACCCCGTTAGGACTGCGCATGCCAAAGCAATTACGATACGCTGAATGCCCAATGATTATCAGTTAGGCTCGGCATTTACGAACGCCTCGCCAATTTCGTCTGGCAAGTCCCCGTATAGAAATTCATACGTCGCGAGAATTTCTTCTCTGAACGCATATTTATCGCCGTCTAATCCCAAAATACCGTTTATCAAATCAGCAGCTTCTTGTCCCGATGTGTATGCTCCTCCAGACAATTCATCGAGCAGATCCGTTACACCTTCTTCGATTAATATCTGCTCCCCATTTTCCTCGCTAGGCTGAATAGGAACAGGGTTTTCTGCGCAACCCTCTCCCCAGCAGTCATCTGGATTGAAGGTAAATGTCGAAGTCCCCTGAGCTTCGTGAAGCCCAGCTTGTCCGGTGAACATTTCCTGGATGTCTAGGAAATTTCTTATTTCCCAGGTCGACATCGTTCTGCGCTTTGCCGTGACATAAACGGTCGGCAACCGCTTTTCAGGATCGCTTCCGCCAGAGACGTCCTGCACATCTGATTGGGATAGTTCTCGCATATCTGATCTCCACATGCGTTTGTTTTTCGTGTCGCCGGCGCGTCACCACCGGGCGGCTCGTACCGCCAAGGAAGGACACCGAAAAACAGCGTTAACGTCAACGCTCATTTTCAAACAAAAATGCGTCTTCGAATAATTTTCCACTTGAGGGCGAAGCGTCTGTTTGACCCAGGTCTTGCGGGTTTGTCCCGGTGACTGGCCGCAGCTCGAACTTTATTTGCTGCAATTGCCCATTTTGCAGCGCCATGACCCGGTCTGCGCTGGCCAGGGTCTCGGGCCGGTGGGCAGCGATGATGCGGGTGGCGTCGTCCTCACCCAGCGCGCTCAGGCCGGAGGAGCTTGGCGTGATGACCCAGTCACCGGAATTGCTCTACCGCGTGGTTGTCGCCCTGAGCGAAGACGGCGTCATCAACCGCGACGCACCCATCACCCCGCACTCCAACATGGAACGCACAGCTGAGATTGTGCTTGAACAGCGCAGGCTTTGGGATTGGGTGCTGGAGCCGCTGAGGAGTGCGCGGTGATACTTGGGCACTCAGCCGCCGCACGATACGATGCTTCAAACCG
>JBCCTK010000103.1:0-11180 GCA_039198685.1 Pseudomonadota bacterium
GCGTCCTTCGGCGGCGGCTTTCCGGCCGATCCAGGTCTGCAGGTCCCGCTCCAATCCGGCCCGCCGTTTTTCGGCCTGCTCGCGGCCATGGGTCAGATCCGTCAAGCGTCCGCGCGCCTCAGTTTCCGCTTCGCGCGCGCCTTGCACGCTTGCGCGGGCCTCCAGAAACCGGGCGTCGAGGCCGTCGAAGCCCCCTTCGGACTGGACCGGGTCGATGGCCGCTAAGGACTCGCGCGCCAGGCCGAGATCGCCGCGTATCCGGCCAGCAGCCTCGCGGACGCTATCATGCTTCACACCGGCGCGTTCCAAGGCTTGGCGGGCTTCTGCCGCCGCACGGCGCAGTGTATTCAGCGTTTGACTCGCAGGAGCAACCTTGGCGCGCTCCCCTCGTAAGAAAGCCTCGGCCTCTACCCGCGCGGCTTTCGCGTCCTCTCGGTCCTGATTTGCCCGGGTGAGCGCGTCTTTCAATGCCGGGCATTCACCTAGGGCTGCCTCAAGTCGCGCCTGTTGTGCCAGCCGCTCTGCCGCGCTGACGGGGGCATTGGGCGTGCGCACAAAGCCGTCCCAGCGCCAGAGATGGCCTTCAAGGGTCACCAGGCGCTGGCCAGGCTTCAAGTGCCCGGCAAGTCGTTCACCGTCTGCAGCCGTGATAACCCCACATTGCGCCAGCCGGGAGGCCAGTTCGCCTGGGGCGTCTACAAAACGCGAAAGCGGGTCGCATCCTTTCGGGAGTTCTAGGCCCGATGCACCGGCGCCAGCCCAATGCAAGGCGGCCGCGGGGTCCGTTGAGGCCTGTAGGTCGTCGCCTAGGGCTGCTGCGACCGCTTTTTCATATCCATCGCGGGTTCGAATTTCGCGGATAACGGGGGGCGCTGAGGGCCCCTCGCTCGGCTTCAACAGACGCTGCAGACCTGCAATTTCCGCCTCAAGGGCGCCCAGGGCGGTTTTGGCCTCCGTGTAGGCGGGCTCGGCGGCCGCTTCAGCTTCGCGCGCTTCGGACAGTACCGCTTCAGCGCCCTCCTGGGCACGCTCTATATCCTGGAGCGCGAGTTCTGCGTCGCTTTCCCGGGTTTCTGCTTCCCTGACGACCTTCTCCAGGGCGGAAACATCGGGCAGGGCAGCCAGGTCACTACTAATCTGACGATCCTGGGCCTCAAGACCGGCTACACGCTTTTCCGCAACATCACGGGCGCTGCGGGCAGCATGCTGGCGCGCCCGCGCCTCGGACAATTCCTGTTGAATCGCGTCTGCGGAGGCTTCGGCCTTTCGCAGGTATAGACGAGCGGCTTCAACAGCTTCGCGGGCAGCCGCTTCCTTCTGCGAATTCTCGCTGGCATCCATCACGGGCAGCGCGGCGATTTCCGTCTCGGCCGTCTCAACGCCATCCTGCGCCTCAACAATAGCGGCCTGCTCGCGCTCCATATCTTCGATCAAGCGCGCAGCTTCGGCTTCCAGCCGAGCCTTGGCCTCGGCTGCGGCCTTGTGCTCGGCTTCCAGCCTGGCCTTGGCAATCCGCGCTTGGCCAAGCTTTGCTCCGGCAAGGGATTCGGCTTCACGCAGAGCATCTAAGCCCTCACCGGCCTGCAGACGTTTGGTATCTGCAGTAGCGACATCCCGGGTGAGGCTTTCAACATCGGCTTTGGCGGTGTCCACGGCCGCGGAAGCCTCAGTCACGCCAGCGCGTGCGGCTTCCCATTTCAAATGAGCTGCAAAGGCATCAAGCGCAGAGATTTCATCAGAATATGCTTTGTACTTGCGCGCTTTGCGGGCCTGACGTTTCAGGCTTTCCAACTGGCGCTCCACCTCGGCGTTCACCTCGGTCAGACGCTCGAGATTGGTTTCTGCTGCGCGCAGCTTCAATTCTGCTTCATGGCGGCGGGAATTGAGACCCGCAATGCCAGCGGCTTCCTCAAGGATGCGGCGCCGGTTTTGCGGTTTCGAGGCGATCAACTCACTGATCTGACCTTGGCGCACCAGCGAGGGTGAGTTGGCACCGGTCGAGGCATCGGCGAATAGAAGTTGGATATCCTTGCCCCGCACCGTGCGACCGTTCAGCTTGTATGTGGAGCCGGTCCCCCGCTTCAGGCGACGTAGCACCTCCAGCGTGTCATTGTCGTTGAACTCCGCCGGCGCTGTACGACCGGAATTGTCCAGGGTCAGAGAGACTTCGGCGCTTTCCCGCGCAGGTCGGCCTTCAGCGCCGGAAAAGATCAGGTCGTCCATTTCCCCGCCGCGCATGGCGCGCGCAGAGGATGCGCCCATCACCCAGCGAAGGGCTTCCAGGAGGTTGGACTTACCGCATCCATTCGGACCAACGATCCCAGTCAGGCCAGGCTCGACCAAAAGATCCTGAGGGTCCACGAAGGACTTGAAGCCGGCAATGCTCAGTTTGGTGATATGCATTCCGGCTCCCGAACTTACTCCGCCTCCGTGGTTTCTGCGTCTGCGGTGTCGTCCACAGGTGCGGTATCCACGGGTGCTTCTGCCTCGTTCTCATCCTCGGCCGCGCGCTCGATGCCGAGGGCGGCCAACTCCAGGTCGATCAATGCCGACAAGCCGTCCGCAGAGCGAGCCTGGAATGTGTTCTCAAGCTTATTGCCCTGAAGGATCAGTGTTGGCGTGGACTGGACTGCATATTCCTCACCCGTCAGAATTACGTCGGCGATTGTTTGGCGAATCTCGCGGTCCGAAATACAGGCATCAAAAGCCTCTTCGCCGACAATGCCGTGGCGCGCAGCAATCGTCATTAGGGCAGGTTTCACAGCGCCTTGGCGCGTTGCGGCCAGAATGCCGGGCTGGGCCTCGAATAGATCATCAATGACGTCATAGTATTTGTCGGGTCCTGCGCAGCGCGCCATCGCAAAGCCCGCAATAGCCACATTGGCTGGCGGCGTTGGAAACTCTCGGAAGACGAACCGCACCAGGCCCGTCTCAACATAGTCTTCCTTAATCGTTGGCATAACGGCCTGGTGGAACTGCAGGCAGGCTCCGCAGGTTATCGAAGCATACTCTATGAGCGTCACGGGCGCGTCAGCATTACCGAGAACCATATCGACGATGCCGTCACTGTTGGCGGCGGGAGCGCTGGGCCCTGTGTCATCGCCCGTCGCGCTGCCACAGGCGGCAAGGGCGAGGAGAGCAAAGGCGGAGAGGGCGGCGCGGCGGTTGAACGAGCGCATCTGCATAACCTTTTCTTAGCAATCGTGAGTCGGCGTGATTTCCAAATGGTTAACGTCCTCAGCTTTGTCAGCCTCTTTTGGGCGTCAATCCTTATGATTTGCCGATACCATGGCTTTGCCCAAGGATATAGTTGCAGCGCGCAGGCGCGGACAATCGATCTCCGCTACGGCACGCTCAAGGGCTGAGAGCTCCGTGGGTGTGATCGTTCGCCGGCGCACATCAGCAGGCTTTGACGCTGGGGTCCCAGGCAGTGGTCCCTGTACAATCTTGAGTTTTGCCACATGCCCGCCCGCGGCTGTCTTGAGGCGCGACCGGATCTGTTCGGCCTGGTGCTGGATGATCGGTGCGGCCTGGGGAATCACTCGCAGGGTCAAGACGCGTTCGGTTTTTTTTCCGCTCAGCTTCTCCGGGGCGCAATATTTTGCCAGGTCTTCACCGACCACATCGCGCCACTGGGCCTTTAGCCTGGCAAGACCCGCGCCAGGTTCGGGCAGGGACCGCCTGGCGAACTTTGCCGCCGCCTGGCCAAGGGTTGGCGCGCCGCGATGTATAGGCTTTGCCCTACGGTAGCGAAGTGCAACCCGAGCACGTGCTTCCGCTATTGGATCATTTGCCAGCAGTTTAACCATGGCCCGCCCTCTGGATTGGCTTGCCGCAAAGCGAGATCGCCATACGACCTCACCCACAGCACGCAACTGCCTAGGAAGAGTCGCCTGTGAAATGAAAGCGTTAATGAATGGTTAATTCAGTGGGTTTGTCGGCTCTGCCTGGGGAATTGCTTGTGTGGTATGAGCGCCACGCCCGAGAGCTACCCTGGCGGATTTCACCAGAACGGCGCAGGCATGGAGAGCGGCCTGACCCCTACAGAATATGGCTGTCAGAGGTCATGCTACAGCAAACAACAATTGCCCATGCTACGCGGTATTGGCTCAATTTTACAAAGCGCTGGCCTACGGTTGAGGCGTTGGCCAGCGCAGCAGACGAAGAGGTCATGGCGGCTTGGGCGGGGCTTGGATATTATGCGCGGGCTCGTAACCTGTTGAAGTGTGCGCGGGTCGTGGCGGCTTCCGGCGGGGTTTTTCCACAGTCGCAGGACCGGCTGCAAGGCCTTCCGGGTATCGGCGTCTATACATCCGGCGCGATCGCGGCGATCGCCTTTGACCAGAAGGCGGCAGCCGTCGATGGAAATGTGGATCGTGTCTTCTCCAGACTCTTCGCACTCAAAGGGGAGTGGGCAGACGAAAAAAAGCGTATCAAGATCGAAGTCGAATCCTTGGTCCCGAACGAACGGCCAGGAGAGTTTGCAGAAGCGCTGATGGATCTCGGCGCTACGGTGTGCACGCCGAAATCGCCCAATTGCCTGATCTGCCCGCTGTCTTCTTTTTGTGCAGCCCGCGCAGAGGGAACGCCCGATACATATCCCATCAAACCAAGGAAGAACGCCAAGCCGAAACGACAGGGGAGTGTTTTGTTAGCGCAGGCCAATGGGTCTGTTCTGCTGATGCGCCGCCCCGAGACAGGGCTCCTTGGCGGAATGTTGGGATTGCCGTCAACAGATTGGGGCGACGGGTTCGGCGATGTTGCAGCCCTTGCGCAAGGTCACGGCGTTGATCAAGTGTCCCTTGAGTTTCTGGGAGACGTACGCCACGTCTTTACTCACTTTGAGTTGACCCTGCAGGTCTGGCGCGGCCTTGCCGAACCATCAAGCGATGGGGATTGGCATCAACCGAAGGATGTTGAAGGCTTGCCCAGCGTCTTTGCCAAGGCTTTTCGGCTGGCCTATCCGTCAAGGCCCATTTCGGACCGGTAGCGTCGACGCAATAAGTCAATCGGCGCGAGTTTGCCCCGGTCCTCATAGTGCCAGAATGTCCACCCATTGCAGGCGGGTGCTTGGGTGACATGGGCGCCGATGCGATGGATCGAGCCGGTTGCCTCGCCAATGCTCAGTGATCCATCCACGCGAATGCGCGCTTCGTGGCGTTTGCCGCGGCTAAAAAGCCGCTCGCCGGGTTTTAGCCAACCGGTTTCCACCAATGCTCCAAAGGGTACGCGGGGGGCAGCCTTGGCGCTTTTCATGGTCTGCAAATCGTTCGTCGCGATCGGCTCGGTTGCCCGCAATCGGGCGCGGGAAAGGCTTGCATAGTCGGCCTCGCGTTCGATGCCAATGAAGTCCCGGCCGAGCGCCTTGGCGACTGTGGCGGTGGTGCCTGTGCCCGAAAACGGATCAAGCACGAGGTCACCGGGATGCGACGTCGCCAAAAGGATGCGCCGGAGCAGGGCTTCAGGCTTTTGCGTCGGGTGGGCTTTCTTGCCAGAGCCGTCTTTCAGCCGTTCGGTGCCTGTGCAGAGCGGGATGGTCCAATCGGACCGCATCTGCTTGTCATCATTGAAGGTTTTTAGGGCATCATAGTTGAATGTGACCTTGGATTTTTCGGTCTTGCCTGCCCAGATTAGTGTTTCATGGGCGTTCTGGAAGCGCGTGCCCTTGAAGTTTGGCATCGGGTTGGACTTCAGCCAGATCACATCATTCTGGATCCAGAATCCGGCATCCTGGAGCACCGTGCCGACCCGAAAAATGTTATGATAGGAGCCGATGACCCAAATCGCGCCATTCGGCTTGAGAATGCGATGGCATTCGCTAAGCCATTGATGGGTGAATAAATCATAGGCATCGAAGCTGTCGAACCGGTCCCAATGGTCCGTCACACCGTCGACGGCCGATTGGTCAGGCCGGGTCAGCCCAGTGCCGAGCTGCAAATTATAAGGCGGGTCAGCGAATATGAGGTCAACGCTGTCGTCGGGTAGCCGAGACATCACATCGATGCAGTCGCCTTCAATGATCGTGTTGCGATGCAACTCCATAAGCGCGCTCCCAAGTCGGCATAGTGGCCCGAAACCGTTCCAGAATCACCCCTTACGAATCAATTTGGTTGCGCGGGTCTTAACGCTGGATTCCAGATCGAATGTGACCTCAGACATCAAGCATGAATTGGCCATCTGGCGCCTGCATGGGCCGGAACAGGTTTGTGGTCAGGGTCGGACGTGCGCTATCAAGGTCGTGGGTGCGCGCTGCACGGGAAAATCGCTGGGCAATGAGTTTGGCATAGGGGCCGCGCCCTTTGCCCCGTTCAAACCAGCGCGGATCATAATCCAGCCCGCCGCGCATCTCCCGTAATAGGTTAACCACTTTGGCCGCCCGGTCTGGGTAATGCTGGGCCAGCCATTCATGGAAAATATCCTTCAATTCGCGGGGTAGGCGCAGCAAGACATAGCCTGCGCTTGAGGCCCCGGCCTCGGCTGCATTGGCCAGGAGCGGCTCGATCTCATGGTCAGTCAGAGCGGGAATGATCGGCGCGGTCATCGCTGTGACAGGAATCCCTGCCGCGCTCAGTCTTGCGATTGTCTCGAAGCGTCGGCGCGGACTGGCCGCGCGCGGCTCCATTGTCCTGGCTAGTCTTGGATCTTGGGTGGTGATCGAGACCCCCACGCGGGCCAGGCCCATCTGCGCCATCGGCGCGATCAGGTCGATGTCCCGCTGGATCAGCGTTGACTTGGTGAGCAGAGTGACAGGATGGCGAAACTCATGCAGCACTTCCAGTAGGCCACGCGTGAGCTGCAAGCGCTTCTCCACAGGTTGATAAGCGTCTGTGTTAACCCCAAGCGCGATGACCCGGGGGATGTAACCAGGCTTGTTCAACTCCCGCCGAAGCAAGTCCGGCCCATTGGGCTTGAAGAACAGCTTGCTCTCGAAATCGAGGCCCGGTGAGAGCCCCTGATACGCATGGGAGGGCCGGGCGAAACAATAGACGCATCCATGCTCGCACCCGCGATATGGGTTGATGGACCGGTCGAAATGGATATCCGGGGAGCGGTTGAAGGTGATGATCGTGCGCGCTTTTTCGGCCGTGACCTGCGTGCGAAGCCGAGATGCATCTTCCTCAACAGTGTCCCAGCCATCGTCGAAGCTCTCCTTGTGGTGGGCCTCAAAACGTCCTGAGGCATTTGAAATTGCGCCGCGCCCCCGATGGTCGAAGCGCTCTGCCGTTTCGGCAACTTCGCTGCAGGTTACGCGGCCTGTCGGTTTAAGCTTTTGTCGTTTCTCCATAGCGATAAGGATAACCAAAGAATGGAACAAAAAAAGAACATTTAGAAAGTTTCTTTGTGAAATTTTTACTCGTTTGGCCACATCATTTGACCAAGGCCATGGTGCGCCGTACCTCGCGGCCATGACCAAGACACAGTTTCCCAGCGGGCTGAGCACCCTGGCGCCAAACTACGACCTCATTCTGTGCGATGTTTGGGGCGTGATACACAATGGCCGGCGCGCTTTTGAGGCGGCCTGCGAGGGGCTTGTAAAGTTTCGCCAGGGCGGTGGGCGCGTGGTGCTGATTACCAATGCCCCTGTACCAAAAGCGCGTGTGCTCCGATTGTTTGATCCCCTGGGTGTGCCCGATGCGGCCTGGGATGATTGCGCCTCTTCCGGTGATGCCACACGCCATGTCTTGGAGGCCCAGGCGAGCAAATCCTATTGGGTTTTCGGCGCCGATGGCGGCCAGGCGCATGACCGGTTTCTCTATGAGGGCCTTCCCAACCCCAAACGCGAGGGACCAGAAGCAGATTTGATGCTGTGCATAGGCTTGCGCGACCAGATGAATGAACACCCTGAGGATTATCGCGAAGAATTGCGCCAGATTGCCAGCATCGGCCCAACCATGGTGTGCGCCAATCCGGACATTCAGGTGCGTGTGGGTGAGCAATTGATGTGGTGTGCCGGCGCGCTCGCGAGAATCTATGAAGAAGAAGGCGGCCTTGTCATCTATCCAGGCAAACCGCATGCGGCGATCTATAGTTTGGCCCTTGAAAAGGCTGCGGCTTTCGGACCCTTGCCATCGCGCGACCGAATTCTGGCCATAGGCGACGGGCCGGTGACCGATCTGGCAGGTGCGAACCGCGAAGCGCTGGACAGCCTCTATGTGGGGACGGGTCTATCCAATACGCATTCTGACGACTTCACTGCAGATGTCGCCCAGTTAATGGCGGACAATCGGGTCAGTGCGACCTATGCAATGACTGAACTGGCCTGGTAGCCATTTGCCCTGGCGTTGCGCGTAATAGCAAATTGGCGCTAAACGCCTGTTCCGAGTGAGTATCTGCCCGCCGAGAGGAGACCCTGCCCATGACCACGCACACGGGATTTGCTTATGAAGATCTCGAAATCGGCATGTTCCACGAAACGGTGCACACCATCACCGAAAATGACATTCAGGCGTTTGCCGAGGTTTCTGGCGACTTCAATCCACTGCACATGGATGAGGACTTTGCCAAGACGACAACATTCGGACAGCGGATTGCCCATGGCGCGCTCACGGCGAGTTACATTTCCGGCATCCTGGGCAACAATTTGCCAGGCCCAGGGGCCATCTTCACGAACCTCTCCATGCGGTTCCGCCGACCTGTCTTTATCGGCGCGGTTGTGACCGTGCGGGCTGAGGTTTCTGAAAAGCAGGACAAGGGCAATCGTGTGACTCTGAAAGTAACCTGCTCGGTTGGAGGCAAGCCAGTTATCACGGGCGAGGCTGGCGTGGTCGCCCCGTCAAAAAACGGCTGATCTATTTTGGGCAGCGCGGATTGGGGCGCTCGCTGAGCCCGTCAAAGCGTTCTTCCCAGGCGCGGTCGCGCGTGCGTTCAGTATAGCTGCTTGCAATATAAAGCGCGAAGCGGCGCACGATAGGGCAGCCATTGCTGCGCTGTCCCAGCGATGTGGCCACGTCATCCAGATAGGAGAACTCTGAAAAATCGGCTCGCATTCGCGGGCGCAGATGCGGACGGAAACTCGCCACCAGCACGGTGTCATCAAGCCCGTCATCCATGGGCACTTGCTCGGAAAAGCTCTTTGGGCCGGAATTGCGACGCCACGCGATAAGCGGTGGCGCGTCCAAGTCTCGCATGTAGTAATCGAGGCCATGCCACACCTCCCGCTCGTCGACGAGAATAGAGGTTGCCCTTTCCGTCTTGGCACGTTCTGCGATTTCCAGTGCGGCGATTTCCCAGCCTTTTACGCGTTTCAAGGCATTATCCATACCCATAGCTGTTGAGAAGGAGGGTGGTGCTGCAAAAAGTCCAACAAAAAGGGTGCCGACGGAAACATGCAAGCCAATGGATGCCCACAATAGTCCAGATGGTCGCCAATGCGATGCCAAGCCAACGATGAGGATAATGCCCGACGATAGGATACCCATGCCCGCACGCGCTAGCAGCGAAGCATCGGGTGCTAACAGGAAGGCGGGTCCAATAATCGCGGCCAGCACGATCCATAGCAGCCGACGTGGTGCCGCCCGCGTGAGCCACGCCGCAACCAGTACGCTAGCGGCTGGGTAAGCGGTCGCGGCCCAGTTCGCGTGGGCGCGAGACAGCACAGACTGGCCGGCAATAATGACGATCACGGGGATGATGAATGCCAGAAGCCACAAGTCACGGCGATCCCATTCACCCATGGCCGGGCGGGCTACAAACGGCCATATTCCACCAAGCAGGGCCAAGAAGCTTATCGGACCAAAAACGCCCATCTGATCGAGGAGGAATTCTCCAAGATTCTCCGGGTTGAGCAGGTCGCCTTCGAGGTTTGCATTGTCCACTGTGTGGCTTACGGTGGCGAATTCATTGGCTACATTCCACATCATGTGCGGCGCGATCAGCGCGGCTGCTATGCCTATTGCGGCCAGGCCTTTCAAAGAAGCAACCGCTTTACGGGTCTCTTGATCTAAAAGTGTCGTCAGCACCAAACCGATGAAAAAATAGAGCATCGCATACTTGGCGAGAAAACCAGCACCCATACAGAGCCCCAGAAAAACGCAGCCAGTCGGGCCCAGGGCGCCGATGCGAAGTTGCCAGAGCAGATAGAGAGAAATGCACCAGAAGGGGAGCAGGACGCCGTCGGTTGAGATTACGGACGCTGATATTACCACCCCTGGCATAACCGCGTAGCCCAGTGCTGCGAACATGCCAACGCGTGCGCCATACATCTGCCGCCCCAGGAGGTAAAGCGCTGCAGCGGCAACGGTGTGTAGGACCGGTGCAGCCAGCCGTATCGCCCACTCAGCATTCCCAAAGACCGCTGTTGTGGACCCTATGACCCAGGCAATCATCGGAGGTTTGGAGTAGTAGCCCCACTGAAATGTCCGGCTCCAGCGCCAGTATTGTGCTTCGTCAGCGTAGAGCTCGGCGCCCGTCGTCAGGATGCCGACAAGTCTCACGACCAACAGTGCCAGCAATACAAAGGCCACGATGAGGCTGGCACGCTGAGCGGTAAGATCGGATGGACGGGGCATTGGGGCGGCTCTTTGCTGTCGCTATCGCGACTCTATTCAGACCAGCGTGTGGAATAAAGCCCTTGCTTTGGCGTGAGAAATCCTATTTAGGGCGTCGTCTTTAATGCGAATCTGGGCCTATTTGTGGCCTAATGTCTATTTAGAAGGACCCGGCATGGACAACCCTGCTTCACCGGGCCGGACCGAAATTCCGGAAAGCGAGCTCAACGAAGAACAGGGACCCGCCGCGACGGCCTCCCAGGTCGCCGCGGCTTCAAGCCCAACCCCCTACCAGAACGATGATGAACGGCTGGACTTCTTCATCCACAGGGACGGGCAAACCTATGCCGGTACGCATTTGATCATTGATCTTGTCGATGCCGCGCGCCTTGATGATCCTCAACACATCGAACAGTCCCTGATTTCCGCAGCAGAGGTGGCGGGCGCGACGGTGCTCAGTTCTGATTTCCATATCTTTACGCCGAACAATGGCGTCTCAGGCGTGATTGTACTGGCTGAAAGCCACATCTCAATCCACACGTGGCCGGAGCGCGGCTTTGCAGCGGTCGATGTGTTCATGTGTGGAAACGCGCAGCCGATGAAGACGATCGATTGCCTGAAGCAGGCCTTTCAGCCTCGCCATATCGGATTGCAAGAAATCAAGCGCGGGCTTCAAGCCTGATTTCAGTTCCA
>JBCCTK010000104.1:0-11145 GCA_039198685.1 Pseudomonadota bacterium
CTACTATGACCTGTTCGAAGAACGTGAAAAGCGCGGTGTGGACGATATCTACCTCATGAGGATCGAACAGTTTTATCCCGTTCCGCGTAAGGCCCTTATCCATGAACTTAAACGTTTCACGGGCGCGGAAATGGTTTGGTGCCAGGAAGAGCCCCGCAATATGGGTGGCTGGACTTTCATCCGTGACGAAATCGAGTGGTGCGCCGGCCAAGCGAAAGTGACGTCGCCGCGGCCCAAATATGCTGGTCGCCCGCCTGCTGCGGCCACGGCCACTGGCCTGATGAGCAAACATATCGAAGAGCGCGACTCGATGCTGGAAACAGCCCTCGGCGAGTCGATTGTAAGTGACAATATTGTGGTCTCCTGACCGCCTGACGAAGGACGAGTAAAGATCCATGACCGACATTACGGTGCCCACACTGGGCGAAAGCGTCACTGAAGCGACTGTAGGCCAGTGGCTAAAAGCGGCAGGTGATAACGTCGCTAAAGACGAAGTGCTTGTTGAACTGGAGACCGACAAAGTCTCCATTGAGGTGCCCGCTCCAGAAGCCGGAACGCTGTCTGAAATCGTTGCCAAGGAGGGCGATACGGTGGAAATCGGCGCGATTCTGGCCACTCTCGGGGCTGGCGCCGCCGCCGCGCCCTCCAATGGCAGTGCTGCACCGACGACGAGCACCCCGGCTCCGGCTGCTGCGCCAAGCCATTCCGGCGAGACGGTCGACGTGGTCGTGCCCGACATGGGTGAAAGCGTTGCAGAAGGCAGCCTGGGCAGTTTTGCGAAGAAACCGGGTGAAGCCGTCGAGAAAGATGAGATCATCGCCGAGATCGAAACCGACAAGGTTGCCTTGGAAGTGGCCGCCAATGCGTCCGGCACATTGGCTGAAGTGCTGGTCAATGAAGGCGACAGTGTCACGCCCGGTATGGTGATCGCGCGCATCGCTGCAGGCGCGGGGGCCACCGTCGTGGCTGCTCCGGCCGCGGCAAATCCAGGCGCCACACAATCGGCCCCAGCGGCCAGTGGAGCAGGCACGCAACGGCCCGTCTCTCCAGCAGTTCGCCGCGTAACCTCAGAGGCCGGTGTCAACCCCGCCGAGATCGCCGGGTCCGGCAAGGCTGGACGGGTGACCAAGGGCGACGCGCTCGACTTTATAAACAAGGGCGGCGCGGTATCGGCGAGCCCGGCAAAAGCCCCCGCCCAGGCTCGCGCACCGCGTGATCTTGGGCCCCGCGAAGAACGGGTGAAGATGACCCGCCTGCGCCAGACCATAGCCCGGCGCCTCAAAGAGGCCCAGGACACCGCGGCCATGCTGACCACGTTCAATGATGTGGACATGTCGGCGGTGATGGATCTGCGCAAGGCGTACAAGGAAGCCTTCGAAAAACGCCATGGTGTGAAGCTCGGCTTCATGGGCTTTTTCGTGAAAGCCTGTGTCAGTGCGCTGAAAGAGATACCAGCAGTGAATGCCGAAATTGATGGCACCGACATTATCTACAAGAATTTCTACGATATCGGCGTGGCTGTGGGCACGCCCAAGGGCCTCGTTGTTCCGGTTGTGCGTGACTGTGATGAGCTCTCTTTGGCCGGCGTTGAAGCGGAAATCAGCAATCTCGGCCGCAAAGCGCGCGATGGCGATCTCTCCATCGATGACATGCAAGGGGGCACGTTCACCCTCTCCAATGGCGGGGTTTATGGCTCGCTGATGTCAACGCCGATCCTGAACCCACCCCAGTCTGGCGTGCTGGGTATGCACCGCATCGAACAGCGCCCCGTGGCGTTGAATGGAGAGGTTGTCATCCGGCCGATGATGTATCTGGCGCTGAGCTACGATCACCGTATCGTTGACGGCAAGGAGGCCGTCACCTTCCTGGTTCGCGTCAAGGAAAACCTCGAAGATCCCGAGCGCCTGCTTTTGGACGTCTAGGCAGGCGTCCTCATCACCCACTCCAAGTCCCGCCAACCCTGGCGGGGTTATGGTTTCATGGGATCTAAAGCCAACAGTGGATGGACTCAGCGAAAGCCTTCTTAAAAATCTGACCGGGTTCACGTGTCACATCTTCAATCAATCTGAAGAGCTGCTACAATTGCATAGGTTAGGAGATCAGGATGCGTTCGATTTTTGCAGCAACGACGATGTTTGCCTTCCTGGCATTTGCCGGATGCGGGTCGGCGGGCTCCAGCCAGGAGACTGCCGTTTCTGAGCCTCCGGCAACTGCCCTGATCACCGAGGCGACCGACTGGTTGCTAGACACTGAGACGTCAACGATCGCGTTTGCGTCCATTAAGGCAGGCGAACTCATCGAAACGCATTACTTTCCAGGTTTGACCGGCGAGATCTCTCAGGATGGCACCGCGGCTATTCGGATCCCACTGGATCTTGTCGAAACGAAGCTTGAGCTGCGCAATGAGCGCATGCGCAATATGTTCTTTAAAACAGAGACCCACCCAACGGCAACGATCCGAGCGCAGGTGAGCGCCCAAGACTATGCTGATTTGATGGTTGGAGAGCGTCGGCAGTCCGAGCTCCGCGGAACCTTGTCATTGCATGGTGTTGAAACCGATGTGTTCGTTGATGCGTTCGTCACACGAATCGGTGCCTCGCGGATTGAAATCGAGTCGAGTGAGCCAGCCATAATCTATGTTTCGGATTTCGAACTGGAAGATGGATTGGAAATGCTTCGCGAAGTGGCTGGTTTGCCCTCGATTACTCCAGCCGTGCCCGTGACATTCAGCTTCGTTTTTGACGCCCAGACCTGAGTACCGTTGCGCCCAGTCGCCAGCGCAGGCGCCGGTTTTCATGATACATATCTGTATGGCTGGCGTATCCTTGTGCCTGAATTCGGGTCCGACCCGTAGCAATCGATCCGGGCATCGGCCGAGGATTGCGACGCCGTCCAACGCGGGCGATGCTTCGGCTGAAACCTGAACCGCCCTAGGCCCGTTCGGGATGGGCCGCAGCTGATTTGCTGCCAGAGCGTTTGACCAAGGCATAGGCCATCTCCCGAGTGCGAGCGAGAGCACTGGGCTCGCAGACAGCGATGTGGTCCAATCTGCGGACAAGGCGCGCCCCAGGCGCATTGTCCGCAGCGTTGTCCAGAAGGCCGGTGGCAGCTTGGCGTGCCGAATGAAACGTCCCTTTTAAGCCGGGTGCGATGGCGGTTCGCGAGATCACCGGGGCGCCGGGCGTGGCAAAATACTTTTTGTAGTGTCCGTGCCCGTTCGCCAACTGGTACGTGTCCAACCCCATTTCGCCCATGAATGAGAGGGCGTTCATCAACAATACCATCCCTGGGGCATACTTCGAGCAATCCGGGTCATATGCAGAAATCCACGAGTGGAAATGGGCGCCTTCGCGGACACCAAAATGCCCGGCAATCAAATTGCCGTCGACATGGAGTTCAACGACAAACCCACCAAGGGCCGTGAAGTCCTCTGGCCTTTGATCAGCAATCGCCTTGAGAAGGGCGCGGCTATGGGTGGCGGATGTTATGTCCAAAAGGCCTTCGCGCTGGAACTGTCGACTCTTCCACTCCAATAGGCGCGCAAGACGCACGGGTTCAGGTCGCCCCCACCGAAAGTCGATCTGGCCTAAGTCCCGCTCCAGTCTGTTGCTAAGGCGCCGGAAGTTCTTGAACCGCTTGGGATGTTCGCGTTTGCGGGCTTCAAACAGGTCGCCGTCAGGATTGTCGCGCCGGTCGATTGCGTAGGTGACTTGCGCCTCATGCGTATCCGCTTCCGGCTGGTGCGGCGACTGGATCGCATTCTGGGCTTTGTAGATGCCAAAACCTGCCCCGGCGAGCAGGTCCACCATCGTGACCGTGCTCCGTGGCGCACAAAGCGGACCGGCCAGATCGTCAAATGGAGCACCAATGGGACGCGCAAAGCCGAACGGGCGGGCATGGACGGGCAATACGGCCTCGACATCTCC
This sequence comes from Pseudomonadota bacterium, assembly GCA_039198685.1. Lineage (GTDB taxonomy): Bacteria > Pseudomonadota > Alphaproteobacteria > Caulobacterales > Hyphomonadaceae > UBA5336. Next base: position 3,927 of record JBCCTK010000104.1, read on the forward strand.
GCCTTTGCGGGCAATCAGGACGCGAACATCGCGGCGCAGGCGGGAAACCGTCTTGGCAAAGGATGGTGATAGCAGCGGAGAGAGGCCGTGGGGGTGGTGGTGGCGGAGTCTCTCCCATCCGGCCAAGTCTGTCGCAGACACGGCCTCCATCGTGAGACAGCTGATATCAATCGGGGGCGCCCCAAAAGTCTTCATGACAGCGCCTCCAGATCAACGCGTGACCGATCCTGGTCTTCCATTCGAACGCTGAGTGTACGGTTTGCAAGAACCGTGCTGATTTCCCCATAGACGCGATTTTTATAATGAGACGCCCAGCGATTCGCTGATGCGGGCCTACAGGATGAATTTGGACAGGTCGGCATTCCCCGCCAGTCCTTCAAGCATTCTCTCGACATAGTGCCGATCAATCTCAATCACGTCGCCACCCCGGTCAGGCGCTTCGAAACTGATTTCATCCACGAGGCGCTCCATCACCGTTTGCAACCGCCGCGCTCCGATATTTTCAACCGTGTCATTCACCTTGACCGCAATGTCTGCGAGCGCGTCAATTGCATCTTCGGTGAAGATGAGCGTGACGTCCTCCGACACCATCAAGGCGATATGTTGCTTGATCAGGCTGGCTTCAGGCTCGACCAGAATGCGTCTCATGTCATCGCGGCTCAGAGCCTCAAGCTCCACCCGAATGGGCAGGCGACCTTGCAATTCCGGTAAGAGATCGCTGGGCTTGGCGATATGGAAAGCACCAGACGCAATGAACAGAATATGGTCCGTTTTCACCGCACCGCGCTTGGTCGTAACGCTGGTTCCTTCAATCAAGGGCAACAAGTCACGCTGGACGCCCTCGCGAGAAACGTCCGCCCCGCCACGCTCCTTGCGGGCTGCGACCTTGTCGATCTCGTCAAGAAAGACAATGCCGTCTTCTTCAACGGCGGAAATGGCTTCACGAACGATTTGATCCTCATCCAGGAGACGATCGGCTTCTTCCTCAAGCAAAGGCTTATAGGCCTCTGATACAGTGGTACGGACCTGACGGCGGCGCCCGCCCATGGCCTTACCAAACAGGTCGCCCAGATTTACCATTCCCATCGAACCGCCAGCCCCCGGCATGTCCATCATCTGCATCGGGTTGGAGGTGTCGGCGAGCTCAAGGTCCACGGGCTTGTCATCAAGATCACCCTCACGGAGTTTTTTACGGAAGGCTTGTCGTGTAGCTTCCTTGGAGTCTTCGCCGACCAAGGCGTCAATCAAGCGCTCTTCAGCCGCGTCTTCCGCGCGCTGTTTCACCTGGTCGCGTTTCTGGTCACGGATCATTGCAATCGCCGACTCCACGAGATCGCGAATAATCTGTTCCACATCCCGCCCGACATAGCCGACTTCGGTAAATTTCGTGGCTTCGACCTTGAGAAAAGGCGCGTTTGCCAGTTTGGCGAGACGGCGTGAGACCTCGGTTTTCCCAACGCCGGTTGGCCCGATCATCAGAATGTTTTTCGGAGTGATCTCGCCGCGCAGATCGCCCCTCACCTGTTTACGGCGCCAGCGGTTGCGCAGCGCTATCGCGACCGCGCGTTTCGCGGCGGTTTGGCCAACGATGTGGCGGTCGAGTTCAGAAACGATTTCTCGGGGGGTCAGGTCTGTCATTCGGGGCAGATGGCAGCCCAATCAGGCCCGCGCAAGAGGCATTGGCTCGTCGGGGAACACACGAGACATGAGCCCACCCCGCGGCAGCACCGAAAGAACCAACCGCCGTGCCGTTGACCACCCACCGCCAACAATGACGACGGAGGCGCCCAAAACAAGTAGGGTGAAGATCGTTGTGTTGACCATGGACAGTCCCAATCCACCGATCAGCGCCGTTAGGGCCACTCCGTAGGTCAGCAGGCTTGAGACAATCAACGCACGCCGGTTGAGCGCCAGCGACAGGAAGGCAAAGCCAAGCAGGGAGGCCAGGAGGATGAACGCTGTGCCAAAGCTCTCGCCCTCGCCGAAGAACCCAACCGTCAGGCCACGGAGGCCAAGGATAATCTGCGGCGCGGCGGCGAGGTGAAGCCAAAACCCAAAGTCAGACCGGCGCGTCGCTCGGCCCGGATCCCCAGCATCTATGGCGATTGCCGCGCCGAGCGTCACAACGCCCACGAGAAGGCTTAATGTGCCACCGATCAGCAACCCGGCATCGCCAAAGAATGCGACACCCGCATAGGCCATCCCAGCCAGTGCAAGAGCCAGTACAAACAGTGAGAAAGGTAAGCGGAAGCGCAAGAAATAGGCGATTGCAGCGACCCCGACAGATCCTGTGCCGACCAGGCCAAGATTTCCCAAAGCCCTGAACGATTGGGTAAATCCGAGATTCTCAATATTGCGCACAGCCTGTTCGCCAAAAAGAAAAGAGCCTAAAACGCCTGCCAACACGCAAAAGGCGGCGCACAAAACGATGGACGGTAGGAGGAGCCGCCTTCGCGCGCAAAAATATTCAGACAATCCCCACGCCACCGCCATGGCCGGAAGCACCATTGCTGCGAATGTTATTCCATTCGGCACGCCTGAGCCCATGAACAGGCTGCTGGAAAGTGAAGTGACACCCGCGAGCAGCAGGACCATGCCGATCGAAATAAAGATGTCATTGAAGTTCGCGAGGAACCGGAGACTCTCTCCATCGCCAAGGGCATTGCCGCCGCGGCGGCTCGCAACAAAGGCCTCAAGGCGTGCGGCTGTGGTGTTGTCCAAAACGCCAGCGCCAACGGCGGCCTGAAGATCGCTGCGATCAAACATCGAGCACCTCTACCGTCAGGCTATCATTCGTATAAACACATATGTCGGCGGCTATGCCCATGGCCTTTCGGGCGATCGCTTCAGCATCGTCTTCATAGTCAAAGACCCCACGGGCCGCCGCATGGGCATAATTTCCGCCCGACCCGATTGCGACCACATCGTGCTCAGGGGCTAAAACATCGCCCGTGCCGGTTATGACAAGGGTGACTTCAGCGTCAGCGACGATCAGCATGGCCTCTAGCTTCTGAAGGTATTTCTCTGTGCGCCAGTCTTTCGCGAGTTCGACGGCCGCGCGCATCAATTGCCCTGGAAAGCGCTCCAGCTTGTCTTCCAAGCGCTCGAAAAGCGTGAAGGCGTCCGCTGTCGCACCGGCAAAGCCCGCAAGGATTTTCCCGCCAGCAAGTCGCCTGACTTTTCGCGCATTCCCCTTCATCACGGTCTGGCCCAGAGAGACTTGTCCATCTCCGATAAGGACGATTTTTCCAGGCTTCCGCACCGCGAGGATCGTGGTGCCGTACCAAGTGTTGGAATCTGAGTGACTTATCGACATACGATAAATATATGGCGCTTTTCCGTCGCAACATCAAGAGGTGTTTTCGGTCTGTCGGGTCAACTGGCCTTCGCAATGACGCTCTGTTGACGGCGGGCTTCCCAGTTTTGTGCATAAGCCAGAAAGTCATCGCGCGGGAGCGCCGGGCTATAGAGGAACCCTTGACCATACGTGCATCCCCGCTGGCGCAAAAACCGGGCATGGGCGATGGTTTCGACCCCTTCTGCAACAGTTTCCAAACCGAGGGATTCCGCCATGGCCAGGATCATTTCAATGATCGGGCGGGCCGAATCGTCACGGTCCAGATTCTGGATGAACTGGCGGTCAATTTTGAAAACATCAAAGTTGAGACGGGACAGAATCGCGAGATTTGAGTGGCCTGTGCCAAAGTCGTCCAGTGCCAAGCGTACGCCCATGGCGCGGAGCGGGTCCACGGTGTTCTGAAACGCCACTGGGTCTTCAATCGCGATCGACTCGGTTATCTCAAGCTCCAAGAACCGTGGGGGAAGCCCCGAATTCGCGAGCGCATCAAGTACCAGGTCGCGGAAATTCGGGTTGCGTATCTGAACGGGTGACACGTTTACGGCCACGCTGACGGCGAGGCCGTCTTGCAACCACCCTACGGCTGCATCACATGCTCCGCGCAAAATAATATGCCCGATGTCATCAATCAGGCCCGTTTCCTCCGCAACCGGAATGAAAGCACTTGGAGGTACGGACCGGCCACCGGGCCGCTGCCACCGCGCCAGTGCCTCACACCCTTTTATGCGACCGGTCCGAAGATCCAGTTTTGGTTGGAAGAACGGAACAAATTCGCCAATTTCAATCGCCTCACGAATGTCGGATTCCAATTGCGCGCGTCCCTTGGCCATTCGATCCATTCTGGGTGCATAAAACCGAAAGCCTTGCCGGGTTTCATTTCGAACATTGCGCAACGCCGTCTCACCCCGCCGAACCAGGTCATTCGTGGTCTGTCCGTCTTCCGGGATCATTACGATCCCGCCAGACAAACCGAGTTTGACTTCGTATCCACAGGCTTCAACGGGAGGGACGAACGCACTTCTCAGGGCCCTGGCGATTTCCGAGGCTTGGGCACGCCCTCCAATGTTTGGAAGCAAGAGATAAAGGGAATCGGCCCAAGGCTGCGCGAGCACCGTTCCAGTCGTATTCACGCGGCCCTGCTCGCCCAGAGTATCCAACTCCGCCTGAATTCGTGCGATTGTCTTGATAAGAAGGACGTCACCGACCGCGCCCCCGAATGACTCGCAAGCCCGGTCGAAGTGATCCAGGTCGAGGCAAAACAAAGCCGCTGGATGATCGAAGTCTGCTTGTTCAAGAACGAATGAAAGTGATCGCATCAGTGCGCTAAAGTTCGGCAACCCACTGACAGGATTGGTAAAGGCTTCCTTTTTGAGATCGTCTGCCTCTCGGCGCACGCGGGCCACAGCACGGCGCATGGAAACATACATTTCTCGGAGTTCGGAAAAGTCCGCTCCCAGAGGTAAGTCTTCGGCTTTCGCGTCACCGGCGCGCAATCCGTGTGCGACGGCACTGATCTGTTGCACGCTCCTGACGACCCGAACGGCGAAAAAATGCCCGCTGGTGAAGGCAAGCCCGCCCGCCATGACCACAAGAAGAACGATCCCCCAACCGGGAATGGACAAGCCACTGTCGACCAATCGGCCGGTTTGCAACTGCCCTATGACGTCGCCATCATAAGCAATGGGCACACTGTGAACAGCAGACGATGTGCGGACACCATTGGAACTGGCAACCAGTGTGCCATCCGTCGTCAGAACAGTCACGTCAGCGGGCACGTAGGCGTGGATTATACTGCTGACACCATCCATATGGGCACGGGACAGGTCTTGCGAGACCATTTCTGCAATCCGTTCGGCCTCATGCTTTGAGTCTTCGTACGCGCGATACTCAACGGCAATGAACGAGACGAGAAGAAAAAGCACCGCCATCGCCATGGCCAGTGCAAGGGACACGAGTGGGAGGGCCCAAGCCAGGCTCACACGTCCCAACGGGCTGGATTTTAACTCTTTCAACGCCACGCTTTTATGCGCCTTTCCAAGCCCTTAGTTCGCCCACCGAACGCTTTTGTACGACACAAGGTTTGGAATTCGGTTAAGGTTACTCTTGAGGCTTGAAGGGCATTCCAAAAAAGCTTCGGCTTACGGAACAGACTGAGCGGCAGCCTGCATGGCCAAAGCTTGCTCTGTTGTGATGCCGAGAACGTCTTGCAAGGGCGCCTCTGCGCCCTCTTTCCAACTATGGGTTGGTCCGACTGAAATTCCGCCGTCGACGAGGAACTCGCCACCCGTGATAAAACTGGCTGCATCGCTGGCCAGGAAAGCCGCCATTTCAGCAATGTCTTCCCCGCGTCCCGTTCGACCGGCGGGCTGCATGGCCCCGCCTTGTTGGGCAATCATTGCAGCGAGTTGGTCGGCTTGTGCCCTTGATAGGCCATACGAGGCGCCGAATATGGGTGTTGCAATAAAACCGGGCAGGATCGCGTTCACCCTGACCTTATGCTTCGATAGCTCAGCTGCTGCCAGTTTTGAAAAATGGGCGACGCCCTTTTTACAGACAGAATAGACGATCGGCGCATAACCGGCACTGACCGCGCTGACGGACGAGGTGTTTATGACGCTGCCGCCGCCACGTGCCTTGAAATAGGGTAGCGCCAGATGGGTGCCCATAAAGACAGATTTTAACAGGAGGCAGACAGTCTCGTCGAACCCCTCCGGATCGAAGTCTTCGACACCCGCCAATGTTCCGCCGTGGCCCGCATTGTTGAAGAGCACATCAAGACCGCCAAAGACATCATCGGCTGTCTTCAGGGCGGACGACAAATGGTCGGCGTTGGTTACGTCGCAATGGATGAAGCGAACGGTTTCATCACCAAAACGCTTTTGAAGAGCCTTGCCCTTTTCATCCTGAATGTCGGCGGCCACCACTTTGGCGCCCGCCGCAACGAACACTTCAACGCTCGCCAAACCGATACCGCTCGCTGCGCCGGTAATCACGGCGACTTTGCCTGTCAGATCTGCCATGTTTGATGTCCTCCCAATTGTTGTATTTCGACAGCAGCCGGCTTCCTGCTGGGAAGGTCAAGCCTGAAACGCCTTGACCACTTTGCGGGTAATGCGCCAGATCAGGTCGCGCCCTTGGGGAGGGCGAGACCGTTTGTCGGAGGTTCCATGCGTTTGATTTCACTGGCGCTTTGTGCCGCCACCTTGCCTGCCGTCGCCCAAGCCCAACTGGTGGAGGAACTTCGCGTGGGCGTGCTCCAGCACAATATCTGTGTCAGTGACTGCAAAAATGCAGACAAGGAAGACGGTCCAACCGTTGAAGGTGAACTGGTTTTCGCTTCGCCGGATGTCTTCCGATTTATACTTTCGCCCCGGCCCTACGCGATCGCGTCAATCAATACCGCTGGCGACACCAGCTATGGCGGCGTTGGTCTGGTCTGGAATTTCGACTTTGCCGAAAAATGGTCTTTTGAGCCAAGTTTTGGCTACGTGATCCATGATGGCGCGAATGAAAGTCCCTTTCCGCAAGGCTCGCCGGAAGCTGCAGCCTTTGCTGAAGAAAACGTTTTCCTAGGGTCAGATGACCTCTTTCGAACAGGATTGGCGCTCAATCGGGATTTTGGTCCGAATTGGGGTGGGCAGCTCATCTATGAGCACCTCAGCCACGGCCAGATTCTTGGGGATGGCCGCAACCAGGGCCTCGATAGCGCAGGTGCGCGTATCTACTATAAGTTTGGCGGGTAATCGGGGCGGTCACCCTTGCCAAGTACGCCTTGCCGATGAAACTTTCCCCCAAAGGCAATAGACCTTGGGAGGATAAACAGCATGGCAAAACGACATGTGGCGATTATTGGCGCTGGCC
>JBCCTK010000105.1:0-10941 GCA_039198685.1 Pseudomonadota bacterium
ACAATAGTATCGTTGCTAGCAAACAAGAAATCCCTATCATCATTTGCGCGCACAGTTTGGGGACTGTAATTGCGATAGATACTCTACTTAGTCAGAACGTTTCGGACAGAAAAATTGTGTTGGCCACTGGTGGGTCGCCCCTTCAACGTTGGTTGTATGGGTTCATTCCGAACTCATACGATCATTGTCGCAGAAACCAAGCCATACTTGAAGAAAAATCCGGTGTGCATTGGTTTAACATTTACCGATCTGCTGACCCGGTCGGCGGAGCATTGCAGCTGAAACCTGGCTCAGATATCGATGTATCTGGGGACATTCATTCTGGCATCTGGAAACTGAGCGCACATTCAGATTATTGGTCCGATCAGAAAATTGCGATGGAACTTTCTGAGCGTGTGAGTCAACTTCAAGCTCTAGGCAAACTATGAACACTCCGAGGCCTGCTACTATTATGGCCCTATGTTTGGCGACGTATATGATATTTGCCGGGCCAATATACTTATCCTATCAAAAGCCGTCGGTCGTGACTAAAGCGTACACAGATGCGGTTAGCTGGACAGACCGAGCCCTCACTCCTTCTACACCTCTAACAATCGTCACGCCAGACAATGACCCAAAGCTAGTTGATCGGCGTGGATTACCCCGCTTCGGTACGGGCGAGCTTCATTTTCACGGCTATTTTGCTGAGAGCCGTTCGGAAACTGAAGCAGATGAAGTCGACGGCAGAAAACAATACTGTCTTTTTTTACTTACTGACAACAGTCTTGCGTGTTTTGAATTGCTCAAAAAATTCAATCGTTTTAAGTGCTTGGGGGGTCTGTCGGATAAACCCCGCGCTCAGCCAAGAAAGATCTCGGGATACTTCAGCCGATACGATGCTGAGTATGTCGTTGCTCAAGGCGTAGCGGTCAATTACAGTAAAAACGAGAAGAACCAGTTTCAAATAGTTGGATGTGAAAGAACGCCCCAGGAGAATTGGGTTCTCGAAGAGTTTGAGCTCATGAAAAACCAGTATGGAGTGCAGGGGGCTGTATTTGTGTTTGTTGTCTTCGGGCTATCAATTATACTTATACTCTCATTTGTTCCCATCTTTGTATTTTTCGGCCTGGATGAATACCTCAAACCATGGATGAAAAACCTAAGTCGCCACTTCCGCTAGCGTACGCCGTCGAGAGTCGCTGAGTGCTCCAAGCTGCTACGAAATAGCCCTTGCATTCGTTTCTTCAGCGACCGTTTTAGGGCGTTTGAAGTCTCTTGGCGTCAGAACAGGAAGTTAATCGCGCTCTTTTGGGGCTTTTTCCTGCGTATTCCGCATTTTGCCCGTATTTTGCTTCTGGATGGCTTCTAGCACATCTGGGGACAATTCCCCTTTCGCAATCGCTTTATCCAACTCAGGGCCTCTTAAACGGGCCGCATAGTGCGCCGCAGAGTCGTGAAGGATTTGAGCTGTTTTGCCGACATCCTGCCATGAGCCAACAACGTCCGGCACTTGTCCGGGCGTTTTATGAAGCTTTTCCATGGTGTTTATATGGTTTTGAACGGACAGAAACCTGTCCAATGTCTCTTCGAAGCTGAGATTTTCGGGCGAAAACTCATCTTTAGAGCGCCCTGTGCGGCGTTCGATGATGGGTAACGCGGAGTCAGCGGTTTGAGACATGGGGGGTATTATGCTTCTATGCGATCTAATCAACAACCCCAGTATCGGAATTCTGTCCACGACTGTCCAATCATGTCCCCAGCACCGTCCACTTCCGAAGACCTAGATCGTCTTAAGGCGGGTGTTGCGGCTGCGAATGGTTTTGAACTTTATGCGCAATATACCGAGGCAGAGGCCGCAGGCTTTTTGAAGATACACCCTCAAACACTAAAGCGCCTGCGCTTGGATGGCGGAATTGAATATATCCGCATAGGCCAGCGCAATATTTCTTATCTCGGCATTTTCCTTGTCGAGTTTCTATTAGGGAACGTGCAATGGCAAAATCAGACGCACCCGAATTCCGGCTCGGAGAATACTGGCTATCCCAGCGCCCCGGAAAGCCCGGATGGTATCGGACATGGTATGACCGAGAGCGAAAGTATACACGCCGCGCAGCGCTTAGTGCGACAAGCTTTGAAGATGCCAAGCAAAGACTGAGCGATTGGTATGTGCGCGAGCATACCCCGCAAGATGAAGATCCCGATGACGTTCTTCTAACCGAGGTTATCCGGCGATATTATGAGGAGCACGCAAGCAAACTGCGGGGCCATGATACGGCCCGTCTTAATCTAACGGTTTGGATAGAGTATTATGATCCGGCGATCACTGTTACGGAGGCTACCAAACCCGCCAAGATCGCTGCATTCGTAAAGCACTTAGAGGGTGAAGGCAAAAGCGCCAGCTATATAAACCGCATTTTGACCACAGGCCGCGCCGCTATCAATCGGGCTTGGAAAAAGGGCCTGATATCGTCCGCCCCTTTTATCCCATCGCAGCAAATCGAAGAGTCCGAACCCAAAGGCCGCGCCCTCAGTTTGGACGAACTCAGGCTGCTTTACCACAGCGCTGAAACTGCGCATTTGAGGTCATTCATTTTATGGGCGGTCGGGACAGCCGGACGGCCTGAAGCTGTCCTTGAGCTGCATTCTCAAAACATCGATCTGGACCACGGGCTTGTGATGCTCAATCCGCCCGGTCGCAAGCAAACCAAGAAGTATCGCCCCACTGTCAAACTGCCGCCCGTTTTACTGCAGCATATTGTGCCGGGCTATCAGGTGACGTTTCGAGGTAAGCCATGCGCGTCCATTAAAAAGGCGTGGCGCAATCACCGGGATAACCTTAAGTTTGATAACAAGGTGAACCCGTATTCTATCCGCCATTCGGTCGCCCGATATTTGCGGGCCGAAGGCGTCCCCGCTTGGGAAGTGTCCGCGCAGCTCGGACACAAACACAAAGCCATGTCCACGACTGAGATATACGCCCCGTTTGACCCCTCTTACCTCACCAAATCGGTTGAAGCGATCAATCGGCTATTGATTGCTTTGCTGGTTTCACCAGAGGAAAAGCCGCTAATCTCGTGTTCCTCTCGTGTTCCCAGCGACAACACCGTTGAAGGCGACCAGTCAGAAGCATCTGATTTTATTGGTAATTTTGGAGCGGGCGATGAGATTCGAACTCACGACCCCAACCTTGGCAAGGTTGTGCTCTACCCCTGAGCTACGCCCGCGTCCTTGTGGGTATCGGGTGGCATATATTGCCACCAGACCGGCGATAAAGCGCATTGGGGGTGCGTTTGCAAGGAACTTTTTCCGCCCACGACAGCAAGCCTTTTCGCGCCTCACCTTAAGCCACTCAAGACGCGCTTGGCGATTGCAACGAGCCAGGTGGCGGGGTTGCTTTGGTCGGGTTGGCGGAACATGACTGTTTGTAGACCGTGTAAACGAAGAGACGTTGGCGATGTTGAGATCAATTTCGAGCCTTTTGGCGACTGTTGCTATGACCTTTTGTGCGGCCGCACAGACTGTTGCCGCCCCGTTGCCGGCGGACGTCGCCGAGATGGCCACCCTGCTCATGGAAACGGCGCTGTCAGGCGACGAAGTGGGTCTGCAGTTCGTTGAGGATCTGACCACGGAAGTGGGCCCGCGCCTAGCGGGCAGCGAAGCAGAGGCACGGGCGCGCGACTGGTCTGTCTCCGAGCTTGAGGCGCTGGGCTTTGAGAATGTCGCGATTGAGGATTTCACCATTCCCTACTGGTCGCGGATTGTGGACAGTGCGGAGATAACGGTGCCAGCCCCGCAGCGCCTTGTCGTCACGGCACTGGGCGGGTCTGCGTCCACGCCGAATGGCGGGGTTGAAGCTGAAGTTGTGCGATTTGAAACGCTGGCAGCGCTAGAGGCCGCGGGGGCATCTGCGGTCTCTGGTCGGATCGTATTCATTGATGAATCCATGACACGGACCATGGACGGTTCCGGCTACGGTCAGGCCGTACGTAAGCGGCGCTCATGCGCCACGATGACGGCCGAGCGGAACGGTGCGGCTTGCCTGATTCGCTCTGTTGGTACTCAGGCGAGGCGGTTTCCCCATACGGGCATGATGGCGCGGGGTGAGGCGATAGGGGCCGGACCAGCGGCTGCGTTAAGCCCGCCGGATGCAGATCAGCTGGCGCGACTGCTGCGGCGCGGGCCAGTGCGCATAAAGTTGAATATTCAGGTGGAAACGCGCACGGGCGCGCCCTCCGGCAACGTAATTGCGGAGATCCCGGGCACGGACCTGGCCGATGAGATCGTCCTTATCGGGTGTCACCTGGACAGTTGGGACCTGGCGACGGGCGCCCTGGATGACGGTGCGGGCTGCGGCATTGTCGTGGGCGCAGCAAAGCTGATCATGGACCATGCCGAGCGCCCGCGCCGGACCATTCGCGTTGTGCTGTACGGCGCAGAGGAGGTTGGATTGTTGGGCGCCGATGCCTATGCGCGGCGACACTCTGGGACTCTGGCCAAGCATGTGTTTGCGTCTGAAAGCGATTTTGGCGCAGATCGAATCTGGCGGTTTGAGACGCGGTTTGGTGACGGCGCGATCCCTTATGCTCGGGCGCTTCAGTCCTTGTTATCGCCGCTCGGAATCCTGCCGGGCAACAACGCAGCATTTGGTGGTCCCGATATTGGCGTTTTAAGGCGCTCGGGCGTGCCCGTTGTGACGCCGCGCCAGAACGGCCAGGATTATTTCGACTACCACCACACGCCGGATGATACGTTCGACAAGATCGATCCGGGCGCCTTCCGGCAGAATGTGGCGGCCTATGCGGCGTTCACCTATGCTATCGCTGCGACGGGTTGGGACCTGCGCCAAACAGCCGAAGAGGCCGGCATTGGCACGCAATAGTCGCAGGGTCCGCGCAGCGCTGGAAAGCACGGCTGACGCTCTGGAATTTGCGGCGGTCCAGGCCGAGGTTGGCGCCTGGCGATGGGTTGCCATCGCCGCTTCTATTGGGCTTCAGGGGGCGCTTGTGGCAGCCCTGAGTGGGTATGATACCGCCCAACCGGACGCCGTGCGCCACCCTGATCCTGGAGAGGACGCGGCACGGGTCGCGACTGTCCAGACCCTCCTGCGCCGAGCCGGATCGCGTGACTATCTCGACGACCCTGAGAGACTGGCCGGCCTCACCCAGGCGAAGCGCCAGGCATTGGACCTTATTGCACTGCGCAACCGCGCGGTGCATGTGGACCTTACCGATAGCCCCCTGGATTTGGCGCAGGTCCCCTCACGACTGGTTGGAGTGTCCCGACTCCTCAGGCATTTGATATTGGACCACCCAGCCTTCCCAGCCGAAGCGGCAGACCGTTGCCCACAGAGAATTGATCGCGCGCTGACCCGCCTAAACGCCACAATCTGTTAATATCGCGGTCACGCAACCTAACGTAACCTGGTGTGATGGCGACTTTGCGTTCCTTCTCCGTGGTGTTTGTCGCATTGGCCCTGATGGGTGCAGCACCCGACAGTTTTACGGTGGACGAAGTCGAAGCGCTTGAAGCTGAAAAGCGAGCAGCGGAAGCCCAGTTGGCGGCCATTGAAACCGCGCGCATGGCAACAAGCGATGACCTTGCAGTGCTCGAAAGCCAACTGATTTCGGCGGCCATGGAAAGCCGGAGGCGGGAAGAGCAGGCGGCAGCCGCGGAGCTTCGCCTGATTGACCTTCGCACGCGCATGCTCTCAGCGCGGGAGTCCCTTGTTGAAGACCGCGCGGTCTTGGAAGACTTGTTGGGCGTCATGGCCACGTCGGGGCGAGAACGTCCCCCTGCTCTCATTGTATCGCCACAGCGCGCCAACGAAGCCGTGCGCCGCGCCATCGTCACTGGCGATGCCGCGCCACGCCTTGCCGAGCGCATGGCCGCACTCTCAGGTGAGATTGAGAGCTTGAACCGACTAGAGGGTCAAATTCGACGGGAACGAGCACGCCTGGAAGCGGCCGAAGCCGTACTCGCTTTCAAGGAAGAAGAAATTCTTCAGCTAACCGCGGTGAAGCGAAGCGCCTTCGACACCGTCACGGTAGATGCCGATCGGTTGCGTGAGCGTGTGTTGGAGCTCGGTTCGCAAGCGCAGTCTCTCCGGTCCTTACTGGCTGACCTGGAAACCAGTGCACCGGGCTTACCAGGCCGCAAACCATCTATTCGACCACGCTATGTTTCTGTCAGTCCCACCGTTGACCCCACGCCCACCGTAAATAGGCCCGAACGGATAGCTGATCCGCTTGGAGCGTCGAATTTGGGCCGGTTGGGTCGCCCGGTTACGGGCCTGGTTCTGCGCGGCTACGGCGACCGAATGCCTGGGGGCGGAACGTCGGAAGGTCTTTACATTCAGGCCCGTTCCGGAGCGCAGGTTCTCGCGCCTGTAGATGGCCGGATTGAGTATGCTGGAAAGTTTCGCAGTTATGGTGAGATGTTGATCTTGCGGACAAGCGATGACTACCATGTTATATTAGCAGGGTTGGGTCGGATCCACGGATCCATTGGCCAATCCGTCCGCGCCGGGGAACCGGTCGGACAAATGACCAGTCGCAGCCAACCTCCACCGGAGCTGTACCTGGAATTACGGCAGGGCGATGTTTCACTGAACCCTGCTCGATGGATGAATGGCGGTTGAGGAAATGCGCCGCCGCGCATGAGGAGTTTGTCAATGCGGGCAATGTTGACGGGAGCTACGATCGGGATCGTTATGGGCGGCCTTGCCGTTGGGGTCTCGAGTTTCGCCTGGCCGGATTCTGCCGGCGCGGACAAACGCCAGCAAACCTATCAGCAGCTCGACCTCTTTGCCGAAATCCTTGCCCGCGCCCAAAGCGACTACGTCACTGAGATTGATGAAGCCGAAGCGATGGAAGCCGCTATTGACGGCATGTTGTCCAGCCTTGATCCGCATTCGGGATATCTCTCGCCCGATGATTTCCGGTCGATGCAAGTTCAAACCTCCGGAGAGTATGGTGGATTGGGCATCGAAGTGACTATGGAAGACGGCTTCCTGAAAGTTGTAACACCGATGGACGACACCCCCGCTAGCCGGGCTGGTTTGGAAAGCGGCGATCTTTTAACCGCCATTGATGGCCGTCCAATTGTCGGCAAGACCGTTTCGGATGCTGTACGCGACATTCGCGGTGAAGTCGGGACGTCCCTAACGATCACGGTTTTACGAAGTGGTGAGGACCCGTTTGATGTGGTGCTAACGCGCGAGAAGATTCGGCCTAAATCGGTCACCTGGCGCAAGATTGAAGACGATATCGCCTATTTCCGCATCTCAACATTCAATGAACGGACCACCGATTTACTGGAAGAGTCCGTGTCTCAGATAGAAAACGAGATGGGGCGCCCATCCGGCATTGTTCTAGATTTGCGCAACAATGGCGGCGGGCTGCTCGACCAGGCCGTATCGGTCAGTGACGCGTTTCTGAGCGGGGGTGAAGTGGTTTCGACGCAGGGGCGGCGAGCCAATGATATTGAACGCTACAATGCCCGTACCGGCGAAGTGTTCCGCGGTGTTCCTGTTGTGGTTCTAATCAATAGCGGCTCCGCATCTGCCTCGGAGATCGTTGCCGGTGCGCTGCAGGACCGGGACCGTGCCACCGTGCTCGGCCTAACCAGCTTTGGAAAGGGTTCTGTACAGACCGTCATACCGCTTGGCGCAGAAAAAGGCGCGATTCGCTTGACCACGGCACGCTACTACACGCCAGCCGGGCGCTCGATCCAGACCACCGGCATCGAACCGGATCTGGAAGTCGCCCAGCGACGTGTCACGGAAGAAGAGCTAAAGTCGGCTCGCCTCTGGTCAGAAGCTCAATTGCCAAATGCCCTGGACAATGAAAATGGGGATGCGCGACGTGGCCCCCATATCCCTGATGACCAACCACCAGAAGGCTATGATGGCGAGGATTACCAGCTTGAACGCGCGGTTGAAGTTCTGCGAGGTGTTTACCGCCGGGCTGAAATCACACCCAACGCCGGATAAGATGTCCTATCGATACGCGGCGGGTGTCGAGCAGACTGAAGTATTCGAGATTCAAACAAGTTTAAGATAATTTTGCTGGTTGTTAACCGGTGTCACGGCACACAGAGGTTTCTCGTTCGTCCGCACATTGGAAATAGAGTCGAAACATGTCTGCACGGCGCTTGGCCAAACCCTCGACCCTTAAATCAGGCTTAGTTCACTTTGCGCTGAGCGCGGTGACTTTTTCGACCGTAATGGCAGCGGCGGGCGGTGCGATTCACCTGGCAGGCAATGTTGAGGATGCGGGACCGCGTTATACTTTCGCCATGTTCGACACCGATCAGCCGACGAGCCGCCCCGCTTTAAAATCACGCTTGGCAGATTCGCAGATCCCAACATTTCGCGTGGCGAATATGCACCCTGTATCCGAGCCCGATGGCGGCGTAGAGCCGAGCCTCGGCGTACCCGAGCCCGTCGCTGACACGCCCGCGACCATCCAGGTTGAACAGGGCGATGCCCCTACCACCGCAACAGGTGACAATCGCCAGGGTGTTCGGATCAATGGACGGACGGTTTATCCTGGTGAGGCTTACTCCGATGCATCAGATCTCGGCACCCTTCCACAATCCCCAGTCCTGGGTATGCATGAGCGCACACGGGCCGGGCGTCTTCCGATCATCTCAGCAAATGGCGACGTGATTGCCGATGTCTATGCGCGGCCATTCTATGCGCGCGCCAATCAGCCGAGTGTATCGCTCGTGCTTGGAGGCCTTGGCATCAACTACACCCACACCAAATCGGCAATCGACGAACTTCCACCGGAAGTGACACTGTCGTTTGCGCCCCATGCGCGCGGACTGCAGACGTGGATTCGTAGGGCCCGGGATGCCGGCCATGAAGTGTTGATCGAGCTGCCCCTTGAGCCGCATACTCACGGTAGGGTCCGCCCGCATGCCAACACGTTGAGCACCGCGCTCGATACCGTCGCAAACACTGAAAACCTCGAGAAAATCCTTGGCCTTGGGCATGGGTATTTCGGCGTCTTGAACTACCAGGGCGACAAGTTTGCTGCTGACAGCGATGCCGCTGGAGCGATGTTTGCGGCACTGAAATCGCGCGGTGTGGCGTTTATCGATGATGGCAGCCTTCCGCCGACTAGTCTGCTGGAAAGCGCCGCCAGCGAAGCCGGTGCGCGCTATGCACGGGCAAATTTCGTCATCGATGCCCGAATGGATGCAGATGCCATGCAAGCTCAGTTGCTCGCCCTTGAATCGGCAGCAATGGAGGATGGCGGCGCTCTCGGAACAGCGATCGGCTATCCGCTCACGATCGATATTATCAAGGGCTGGACAGAGACGCTCCAATCCAAGGGGATCATCTTGGCCCCGGCATCCGCGCTGCAAAACACTCCCGACACGCCGGCTATCGCCGCAGACATCTCCAGCCTGAGTGATACGCCCGCTTCGCTTCCATAATCGCGAACTGGCACTAAGATCAGGCCAATGACAGATTTGAAAAGAGACCCTGATCGCTATCGGCCCAATGTCGGCTTGGCGATGTTCTCAAGAGCAGGTCATGTGTTTTTCGGGCGGCGTATCCATGGCCGTGGACCCTTCCAATGGCAGATGCCGCAGGGCGGGATCGACGCTGGCGAGACGCCGGCGGAAAGTGCGCTCAGGGAGTTGGACGAAGAAATCGGCGTTCCCCGAAAGCTCGTCGATATCTTGGAAGAAACCGATGACTGGCTGTATTATGACTTCCCGCCTGAGCTGAAGCGCCGTCTCGGTGGACCCTATCTGGGTCAACGCCAAAAGTGGTTTGCCCTGCGGTTTAAAGGCTCAGATGGGGACGTGCGCCTCGACAAGCACACGCCAGAGTTCGACGCGTGGCGATGGGCGGAACTCAAGGAAGCGCCCAATTTGATCGTACCGTTCAAAAGGCCGGTCTATGAGGACGTGACAAGGCGGTTTGCCGCGTGGGCCGAACCCGTCACGACAGGGTGATCTTTGCAGCCTTTTTCTTGAGCCAGTCTCGCGGCCCCGGATCTCTGGCCAATTCTGACGCACGAACGAGCGCGCGGCGAGCAGCAATCGAATTTCCAGAAAGGGCATACAGATGCCCCAAGGTCGCAAAGTAAGGGCAATAGTTCGCAACGCGGTCTTGTGGCAAGGCGCTGAGAGCCGCCAAACCCGCTTCAGGCTTCCCCATGTCTCCTAGAACAGCAGAACGGGCGATAGCAGCGCCTAAACTCGGCGCCACCTTCTGGAGAGCGTCGTATAAACTAAGCAAAACAGGCCAATCGGTCTCACCCGTAACGGCGCGCAACGCATGGACCGACTGAATCGCCGCTTCGATCTGGTATCGTCCATTGTCCTGGCAAGCCGCCGCAGTCCGGAGCAGATCATTGGCTTCGTCGATTTGTCCAGTGTTCCAAAGGGCCGTGTTCTGCTCACTTAAGGGCACATAATCGCCGTCGGTGCCCTCACGCGCCCCTCGACGAGACTCACAATACAAGATGAGCGCAAGAAGGCCATTGGCCTCTCCAGATTCCGGCAGCTGAGACGCCAGCAGTCTTGCGAGCCATTCCGCTTCACGGGCCAAGCTGTCGACACCGGCGCCGTCGGGAAGCGCTTCGGTCCAACCCGCCGAATATGCCCCATATACTGCATTTAAAACGAAACCCAGGCGGTCTGCCCATGCTTCCTTTCCCGGAATACCAAATGGAATAGAGGCGGCTTTGATCTTCGCTTTCGCCCGCACAAGCCGGGCCGACATGGCGGATGGCTTGATGAGGAACGCACTTGCAATACGCGCCGCGTCCAGCCCCAGGACAGTTTGCATCATTAAAGGTGTGCGCGCAGACGCGTCGATTGCCGGGTGCGCACAAAGAAACATAAGACCCAATCGCGGATCAGGCATGTCGGGGTCGCGCCTGTCCATGGCGGTTTCCTCAATTTGTAAGACTACATCCGGTGCGGCGGTCTGGGCGGTCT
>JBCCTK010000106.1:0-10806 GCA_039198685.1 Pseudomonadota bacterium
CCCAGAGCGCTTTCCAGAATTGCCGGCCGTTGGCGGCGTGCGCACTGCAACCGGACGCCTTGGTCTGTATGAAGGCAACGCGCAGACCCGAGACGACGCATTCCTATTGGTCTTCGACGAGGGCACGGTGGCCAGCGGCGTGTTCACCTCGTCGACAACGGCATCCGATGACGTGGCCCGGTGCCGGGCGCACCTTTCTGGGGGCAAAGGGGCCGCCCGGGCGCTTTTGGTCAATGCGGGCAACTCAAACGCCTTTACCGGCGCAGCGGGCAAAGAGAAAAATGCTGCCAGCCTCGCGGCGCTACAACAGGCGCTCAAATGTGAACGGGAGACGTGCTTTCTTGCCGCAACGGGGGTGATTGGCGAGCCAATGGAGCCGCCAAACCGCCTTGCCGGCGCCGTGCCTGATATGGCGGTTCGCCTGACAGCGCCTGATTGGCAGGCCTGCGCGCGGGCCTTCATGACCACCGACACTTATCCCAAAGGCGCCGGCTGTCGCATGGATGTCGGCGGCTATTCGGTAGCGTTTGCGGGCATCGCAAAAGGGTCGGGAATGATCGCGCCCAATATGGCAACCATGCTGGCTTATATCGCAACCGACGCCCACATCGCGCCGGGCCTCTTACAAAGCCTGACCGAACAAGTCGCAGGGGCAACCTTCAACTCAATTACGGTCGATGGGGACACCTCGACCTCCGACAGTTTCCAGGTCTTTGCCACGGGCCAAAGCGGCATGGAGGTGGTTGCTGCGGCATCAGACCCACGGGCAAATTTGGTTCGTGAGGGCCTGACCCGTGTAGCGCTCCAACTCGCCCATCAAATTGTCAAAGATGGTGAAGGAGCGCAGAAATTTATTGCAGTCCGCGCCACCGGCGCAGCCAGCGATTCCGACGCGCGAAGCGTTGCTGGCGCCATAGCAACCTCACCCTTGGTCAAGACGGCCCTGGCCGCAAGCGACGCCAATTGGGGCCGGATCGTCATGGCGGTCGGCAAGTCCGGCATTACCGTGGAGGCGGCCGCCTTCACGATCTGGATCGGCGAGCACCTGGTGGCCGAGGGCGGGGCGCGGGCGCCTGATTACAATGAGGCTGCGGCCATGGCCGCGTGCGCGGGAAGAGAGATCGAAATCACCGTATCGATTGGTGCAGGCCCGGGCGAAGCGGTCGTCTACACATGTGATCTGACCCACGCCTATATCGATATCAACGGGGCATACCGCACATGAGATCGGTGCTCGTGGTTGCCGTAGCCCTGGTGGATGAGCGCGGCCACATCCTCCTTGCGCAGCGCCCTGAGGGCAAGGCGATGGCAGGGCTGTGGGAGTTTCCCGGTGGCAAGGTTGAAACGGGAGAGCTTCCAGAGGCGGCCCTGGTGCGCGAGCTTCGCGAGGAGTTGGGCATAGCGGTGTCCGAAGCCGACCTAAAACCCCTTACATTTGCCAGCCATACTTATGAGACTTTTCATCTTTTGATGCCTTTATTCGCCTGTCGGCATTGGGTCGGGGCGCCTCATGGTGTTGAAGGGCAAGTCCTGGCTTGGGCAGCGCCTGATACGCTTTTGGCTTACCCCGCCCCGGACGCCGATCTGCCATTGTTCCGTGTTTTGGCAGAACCCATCCGATGGTGAGCCATGAAGCGCGTTGTGTCTGGTTTGAAGACCCTTTTGGGCGGCGATCGTGGATCGACGGTCGTTGAGTACGCCCTGCTCATAGCCTTGCTTGTGCTCGCGATTTTCGCCTCGATCAGCGCGCTTGGAAATCCGACCCAGACCAATTTCGAAAACGTCGTCAATATGTGGCCCGAATAAGAGGCCCGGGTGCTGCACGCCTGCGGCCCGTGTCTTTGCCTTCGCCTAAGCGGTCCAAAACCGCCGGGTGAGGATTGCAAACACCGGGACAAATTCGAGCCTTCCCAGCAGCATCGCCCCGGCGCACACCCATTTGGCCGCGTCGGGCAAGGTTTGAAACGTGCCGTTGGGCCCAATCGTTGGCCCGAGGCCGGGTCCGACATTCGAGACGGAGGTCGCCGCGCCCGATATTGCGGTGATCGGGTCGAGACCGGTCAGCGATAGCAATGTCGCCGCCGTCAGAAACGTCGTCAGGTACAAAAACACGAAGACCATCACCGATTGCAGCACGTCCTCGCTTACCGTGCGGCCTTGGTAGCGCACCGGCGCGAGCCTGCGGCGCATCACCATTTTTTGGGCATGGGCCAGCACGGCCTTCGCCGACAGTTCGATGCGGAACATTTTGATGCCGCATGCCGCTGACCCCGCGCATCCGCCAAGAAATGTCAGGATCAGAAACGCGGCCTCAGGAGGCCCGCCCCAAGCGCCGTAGTCGCCTAGGGCGTAACCCGTACCCGTCATGACGGAGATGACATTGAAGAGGGTGTTGCGCACGGCAAGGCCGGTGGATGCAAACCGGTCAGGATCGGCGAGGGTTTGGTATGCCACCAACGCCGCGGTGAACATGACGATCAGCATGAAGTAGAGCCGCAGCTCGGGGCTGCGCAGCAAGATGTCGACCCGCCCCGTTCTGATCGCGGTGGCCAAGAGACTGAAGGGCAAGCCGGCGATCGACATGAAAACGATCGCAACCCAGGGCGCCGCCGTGCCTTGGTATTGGCCAAAGCTCGCATCATGGGTGGAGTAGCCGCCCGCCGCCATTGTGGTCATGGCGTGGGTTACAGCCTGAAATGGCTCCAGCCCCGAATTGGCATAAAGCAGGGCGCACAGCACCGTAAGCCCCACATAGACCAGGCCAACTGAGGTTGCGATATCCGACACACGGGCGAAGAAGCGGCTGGCTTGGTCTGAGCTTTCCAGATTGAACAATTGCATCCCGCCGACGCGAAGCTGGGGCAGGATTGCGATCGCGGTGACGATAATGCCGATGCCGCCAATCCATTGAAGGATCGCGCGCCAAAGCAGCAGGCCCGGGGGCAGGCTGTCGAGGCCAGTCAGCACGGTGGAGCCTGTCGTGGTCAGGCCCGAAACGCTCTCGAAGACAGCATAGGTGAAGCTCAAATCCGAGGCTAGGAAGGGCAGCGCGGCAAACAGGGGCAGGATGAGCCAGACCAGAACCGTCAGTAGGAAGGCCTCGCGCTGGCCGGTTCGGGGCGGGTCGCCGCGCGCCAGAATGTAGAGGCACAGTCCAATCACCAAGGCTGCGAAAGATGAAACCGCGAAAACTGGCCATTCGGTGCGCCGGCCGAAAATATCGATGACTGCGCAAGGAACCATGGCGCCGCCGAGGAGCATGATCATGATGCCGAGCGCGTAAAGAAGCGGGCGAAACTCCATAACCCGCCGTTACAGCGTGATCCCTTCCAACCGGTCAACCACCGCCAGGGGCCTATAACGGCGCTGCTCCCGCGACCTTCAAAGCCCGTCTCGGCGATTTGAAGGCACGCCATCGCGGCAAACTCGCCGACATGAAGGTGCACGCTTGGCCGCAACGTGTCTTGCCACGTGGCAATAAACCCCTTCGCCTCTGCGCATCTTATGGCATGCTAAGGTCATAAAAAAGTTGGGAGACACGCAGATGGCAGAATTTGACTATATCATAGTGGGCGCCGGGAGCGCTGGCTGTGTCCTCGCAAACCGGTTGACCGAGGATGGGCGCAGCACCGTTCTCCTCCTGGAGGCCGGGCCGAAAGACACCTCTCTGATGATCCACATCCCAGTCGGCTATGCCCAGACTTTGAAGGATCCGAAGATCAATTGGCTGTACGAGACCGAGCCGGACCCTGGCACCAATGACCGGGTCCACACCTGGCCGCGGGGCAAAGTGCTTGGCGGCTCTTCTTCAATCAATGGGCTTTTGTACATTCGCGGACAGCGACAAGACTATGATGGCTGGGCGCAAATGGGCCTGAAAGGTTGGTCCTACGCCGATCTGCATCCGTATTTTCTGCGCAGCCAGAACCAGGAGCGCGGCGGGCTCGAGGGGCATGGCAAAGGCGGCCCACTTAATGTCTCCGATGTCACCGAGCGCCACCCGGTTTCCGATGCCGTCATCGAAGCCGGCATGGCGCTGGGCCTGGAACACAAAGATGTCAACGGCGAGGACCAGGAGGGCATCTGCTATTACCAACTCACCGTGAAAGACGGCAAACGGTGCAGCGCGGCCGTGGCCTACCTCAACCCGGCCAAGGCCCGGCAAAACCTTAAGATTGAAACCGAAGCCCTGGCCGCGCGGGTGGTGTTCGAGGCCGGGCGCGCGGTCGGCGTGGACTACACCCGCGGCGGCCAGAGCATGCACGCGAAGGCGCGCGGCGAGGTTATTCTTTGCGGCGGGGCGATCAACAGCCCTCAATTGCTCGAACTGTCGGGTATTGGCGACCCGGCAATCCTGTCGGCCCAGGGCATCGAGACTGTATCAGCGCTGCCCGGCGTGGGTGAAAACCTTCAGGACCATTTTGTGATGGGCAACCGTTATCGAATGAAGCCCGACGCGCCATCGGTGAACAGCCAATCGCGCGGCCTGGCGCTGGTGGGCGAGATTTTCAAATTCCTCACCCAGAGAAAAGGCCTGCTCACGCTTTCAGCCGCTCACATCGCCGCATTTGTGAAAACGCGGCCGGAACTGGCGACCCCAGACGTCCAGTATCATATCCTGCCAGCGACCATGGACATGCAGGCGATGACGGAGAAAGGCGATATGGCCCTGGAAAAAGAGCCGGGCCTGACCATTGCGCCCTGCCAATTGCGACCGGAAAGTCGCGGCAGCGTCCACATCCGCTCAGGCGCCCATGACTCGCACCCATCGATCACACCAAACTATCTGACCGACCCTCTAGACCAGCAGACGGCCGTTGCCGGTCTGCGCTGGGCTCGCAAGTTTGCCGAGCAGCCGGTCCTCTCTCAATTCATCGAGCATGAGTTGGAGCCCGGCGAGGCGCTCCAGTCAGACGAGGATCTTTTGGCCTATGCGAAGGAAACGGGCGGAACGATCTACCATCCCGTAGGGACCTGCAAAATGGCGCCAGAAGGAGACACCCAGGGCGTCGTCGATTCCCATCTCAAGGTACGCGGGGTAGAGGGGCTGCGCGTCGTGGACGCTTCGGTTATGCCGCGGCTCGTCAGCGGCAACACCAATGCGCCGACCATCGCAATTGCTGAAAAAGCGAGCGACCTGATTCGAGAGGCGGCGCGTGCAGCTGTTGTGGCCGCGTAAACACCGCAGCCCGCCTCAGGCGTCGACTTCGCAGTGTTTGACAGGCGCTGGGTCCGGCGTCTTTGGCTTGTAGCGGCAAAATTCAATGATGCCGCAATGCCAGCATTCCGGCTTACGCGCCTTGCACACATAGCGGCCGTGGAGGATCAGCCAGTGGTGCGCGCCGAGCTTGAACGTGTCTGGCGTAACCCGCTCCAGGCTTTGTTCCACCTCGTCGGGGTCCTTGCCGGGGGCCAGTCCGGTGCGGTTCGACACGCGGAAAATATGGGTGTCGACCGCGATCGTCGGCTGACCGAAGGCTTCGTTTAAGACCACGTTTGCCGTTTTGCGCCCCACGCCGGGCAACCGCACCAATTCTTCCCGGGTTTGAGGGACAACCCCGCCGAACTCGTCGAGGATCATCTGACTCAACGCGATGACGTTTTTTGCTTTATTGCGCCAAAGGCCGATTGTCTTGATGTGCTGCTGGACGCCTTCCAGGCCGAGCGCGAGCATCTTTTCCGGCGTATCGGCAATCGTAAACAGGTCCTTGGTGGCCTTGTTAACCCCCACATCCGTGGCCTGGGCCGATAGAGCAACGGCGACGACGAGGGTGTAGGGATTAATGAAATTTAGCTCTGTGTGGGGGTCGGGCCGTTCGGCCGCGAGGATTTCAAACAGCTGCTGGGCCTTGTCCTTGGCCATTGTGCGCGGCGCGCGTTTCTTTCGGCGCTTGGGGGCAGGACGGGGAGCAGCCATAGCCTTGGTTTAGACTGGCGCCGTGGTGCGGCAATGAAGGATTTGCGCCTTTTGCGCCGGCGCCTACTATCGCAGCGATGACACAGCCGCCCGCCTCGGAAATCATTTATATGGATGCGGTGCTGACGCCGAACGCGTCGCTTTCTCCGCGGGCCTTCAAGCTGCTTATGGCATCGATGATCGGGGTGGGCGCTGCGGCCAGCACCTTCTACTATACGCTCGGCGCTTGGCCGGTCCTGGGGTTTTTCGGCCTCGACCTAATCGCGATTTACGCAGCGTTTCGCTTTATCCGGCGCCAGTCGCGCGAAGAGACGCGGGTGCGCATCACCGCCGACGCCGTCACCATGCACCATAGGGATGCCAAGGGCCGCGAGAAGACAGCCCAAGTGCCATCCGCGTTTGCGCGGGTTGAATTGGAAGAGCCCGTGCGCCCGACGAGTTGGCTGCGGATTGAGCACGGCCAGACAGCGTATGTAATCGGTCGTTTCCTAACGCCTACAGAGCGCAAAAGCCTCGCAAAGGGCCTACGCGCAGCACTCCAGCGCGCCCGCGCGGAACGCCACCCTGCCTAAAAGTTAGGCCCTACCGCGAAATCGTAAATAGTGACGCCTGCGTCATAGTTTTTTCAGCCCGCCTGTGTTACGCCGTGCTGAGAGGGCGAAAAACCCCATGCGTCTCACCGCGCCCACATGGAGGACCACATGGCCGACACACTGCACCGGCTTGACCATGAGCTAGATAGGCCGAGAGTCACTCCCCGGCCGCCGCTGCACGAGCGCTATTTGGAGTTTGGTGGCGCGGTTCCCGATGCCCGCGATGTTGGCCTGGATGATTTGAACATCACCGACCCTGAGATCTGGCGCCAGGGTGCGTACTGGCCGAGATTTGAACGGATGCGCAATGAAGCGCCGCTGCACTATACGCCTGACAGTTTTTCAGGTCCGTTCTGGTCGGCGACACGCTACGAAGACATCATGAAGATCGATATCGACCATAAGCGGTTCTCATCCTCCTGGGAGCATGGCGGTATTGTCCTCGGAGAAGGTGTTCCAGACTTCGAGTTGCCCATGTTTATCGCCATGGACGAGCCGCGCCATTCAGAGCAGCGCAAAACGGTGCAGCCCGCTGTTGCGCCCAACATGCTCAAATTCTTCGAGCCGCTTATCCGAGAGCGCACCGAGCTATGCCTAGATAATGTCCCGGTCGGCGAGCCGTTTGATTGGGTGGATACCGTGTCGGTTGAGCTCACCACGATGATGCTGGCCACCCTGTTTGATTTTCCATTCGAAGATCGCCGCAAGCTGACGCGGTGGTCCGACGTATCGACGGGACGGGAAAATCCAGACATCTGCCCTGGCGGCCACGAACAGTGGCAGGCTGAGTTGATGGAGTGCCTGGGCACCTTCATGGAGCTCTTCCAGGCCCGGAAATCCGCGCCGCTGAAGAACGATTTGATCAGCTTGCTCGCCCATGGCGAGAAAACCCGGGACATGATCCCCATGGAGCTGTTGGGCAACATCATCCTTTTGATCGTTGGCGGCAACGACACGACGCGCAACTCCATGACCGCCTCTGTTTATGGCCTCAATAAATTCCCCGGCGAATATCAAAAGCTGAAGGGCGATTGGGGCCTGATCCCCAATATGGTCTCAGAAGTCATCCGGTGGCAGACGCCCCTGGCCTATATGCGCAGGACCGCCCTGGTCGACGTGGACATGCACGGACAAACCATTCGCAAAGGCGACCAGATCGCCATGTGGTATGTGTCCGGGAACCGAGACGAGCGCTTTTGGACGGAGGATCCCAACCAATTGGTGATTGACCGGCCCCAAGCGCGCCGCCATCTCTCATTTGGCTTTGGCATCCATCGCTGCGTTGGCAACCGCCTGGGTGAGTTGCAGCTGCGCATCCTCTGGGAGGAGATTGCGAAACGCTTCAGCCATATCGAGGTGCTCGAAGAGCCAAGCTTGACATCGGGTTCCTTCGTGAAGGGCTACACCTGGATGCCCGTGATCTGCCACGCGAAGTAAGACCGGGTGATTTTCGGGCGCTCTGGCTCAACCCGTCGATGCTAAGTTTGCCCGCATCTTGAGGGCGGGGAAGCGCGCTTCCAAGCCATTTGCACGCGGCAAGAGCGCCCGCGTAACGAGGCGCTTGGCGGGCATCTCCACGCATTTATGAAGCGCCCATGCCGTTGAGATCACTATGGCGAAGGCCATTGCGACGCTCGGCCAGGGAGGTAGGCCGGCGGAGTTGATCCAGTGGAGATACGCCATCGCCGGGCGCTCATGGAAAAGGTAAAGCGGGTAGGAGATCAGCCCGAGGGTTACGATCGGTTGCCAGCCAAGCGGCGCGAGAACGCGGCTTCCCTTCAGAAACAGCAGGAATGGAGCGATCACGGCCAGCAGGATGGCGATCTCGCGGATCGCGCCGTCGCTGAGGCTGGGCTGGCCTGCTTGCAATGAGATCACTGGCCCGATCAGAAGCGAGACACAGGCCGCCGCCGCGGCGATCGACAGGGCGACAGACCGCGTCCCTTCGCGCGCTTTCCAGGCCGCCAGGCCCAGGGTGAACCAGCCGAGCATTTGCGGCTGGATGAGCAGCGTGAGGGCTCCGTCGCCTGTAAATGCGAGGCCTGAGACCCGCGCCGCATCCAACCCGGTGGAGGCCACCTGAACGCCGGCCCAAGCCCAAAGGAACGCGGCCCGCGGGCTGATCCAATAGACGAGCGCGATGAGGGCGTAAAATCGAACCTCGGCCCAAAGCGTCCAATACACGCCTTCAACCCAGCGCGGCGTGTCGGCTTGGGAAATGCCGAGTAGGCCGGCGGTCAGATCCGGCGGGATGAAGAATATTGAGGACCAATACTCCACCGGTGTGACTTCGTATCGCGCAACGTTCTCGTAAATCGCCGAAATCCCCGACGCGTTGATCAGAATTGCCGACAAGGTCGCGCAAACCAGCAGGGTTGGCCAAAGCCTGGCCGCGCGCCGCACGGCGAAATCCACCAGTCCCGTAGAGCGCTCCAGCGTCATCATGATGACGAAGCCGGAGATCAGGAAAAATAGCCGCACACCGAAGGCGCCGCCGATTTCCAACGGAAACCAGCCTGCCAAGGCGTCGCCATGCTGGTAGAGCGTCGGCGTGAAATGCGGCTCCGCCCAGCGCACAAAGAAATGGTAGGCCACCACTGCCAGGGCTGCCAGGCCGCGCATCCCGTCAAGCACCTCCATGCGGGGCTGTGGCGACGGCGCAGGGTTGGTACTCAGGGCGGTCATGGGCTGGGCGGGTCCTCAAACTCGCCCTGTGCCCTGCAAATCCGGTTCCGTTGCCTGCGTGCCGGCGGCCCCAGTGGCCCCAGTGGCCTATGGGAGGCTTGCTAAAACTGGCGGTCCAAAAACTCGAGGTAATCGACAATCCCTTCGGTGACCCGCGGGTCCTCTATCCCTGCAGCCGGCATATACGTGCCTGGCGCAAAGGCCTGGGGATTGTTCAGATAAGCGACAAGGTTTTCCCGGGTCCATTCTCCGGACCTGCCGCTTAACGCCTCTGAGTAGCCAAAATAGCTCGTGGCTGCGATATCGTCTGCGTAGATCTTGTTCAGGCCTGGCGCCTTTTCGTGGTCGCCCACCTGGAAAGAGTGGCACTCGACACACCGGTCCATTACCGTGTTGACTTCGGTTTTTACGCGGGCGGGCATTGCCGCGGTTTCAAGCCATTCCTGGAAGCGCTGACCCTCATCGACCCGTTGGAGTGCAGACAGGAATATCAGCTCCGAATTGTCCGTCCAAAGAACGATTTGGCCATCATTATGTTGGTGTACGTATCGAATGCGCGAGCCGATCTCTATCCGCTCTGAATAGACGGCGCGCGTGCCCTCCATTCGAATGCGATAGAGCGCGCGGTCAGACAATGATGAGACGAGAAAATCACCGTCCCAGCTTTCGTCAAAGCCGTCCACTCTGGCCATGCCGGACACGGCAACGGAGGGGATCCAAGAGTGGACCGGCGGCTCGAACTGGGTGTGGCGTCCATAGGAAATCGACCCTGGAATGGGTGTTCCGCGATAGGTCGTGCCGTAGCTTTCGAGCGGCCAGCCATAATTCCGTCCAGGGGTGATGATGTTTAACTCGTCGCCGCCGCGCGGGCCGTGCTCAGCAATCAGAACGGTGCCGTCTGCTGCCATGGCAATGCCCTGAGCGTTGCGGTGGCCCATGGTGTTGATCTCGCCCTCGCCGGTGATGAGGTCGATCCGCAGCGTCTTGCCGTACATGGCGTCTGCGTCCTGGGCGATGCCTGGGCCGACTGAGCGCATCCCGTCGAGATGGAAGTCGCCGCTGGTCATGTAGATTGTGCGCTCGCCGTCAAACACCATTCGGCCGCCCGCCATATGGCCTTCCATGGCCAGATGCTCCTGCTTAAAGCCCATGCACGGGTCTGTACGGAAGATCACCTCCCAGTCATCTTGGGTCGCCGAGAGATCGTCGATGTCGGCGGCGTCAGCAGCCAGCGGCAGTTTGGCGACCGTGTTGGTGTAGCAGGCGCGGCCGGGGTGAAACTCTGTATACGAAGCAATAAGCGCATGCCCGCTCGGGGCGTCGACATACATCAAGTCATTGTAGCGCAAATAGCCCTGGTGGAACTGGTATTCGGCAAAGTCAGGATTGTCTTCGAGGCGCTGGTAAGCGGCGCGATTGTTGTCGGGCGCGACCAGCGCGGTTTCGCGGATGTCTCCCGGCCCAGTCGCCGCGTAGATCTTCCCATTATAGGCGAGCAGGAGGACGTCGTCGCCAAAACTTGCCAGCCCGCCGCCATTCTGGCTCAGCGCGTTGATCCCTGTTTCGGGCCGGCCCGTGTCCACAATCCCAACGGCCGACGACAGCCGGATC
>JBCCTK010000107.1:0-10717 GCA_039198685.1 Pseudomonadota bacterium
GCGAATTTTACTGCGGGTGAAACTGAAGCCCAGGCACGGTTCGATCTGCCCGGTGCAGCCCTTTCTCGCGTGTCACGCTTTGCGGTGGCAGGCGCCCAAGGGGCCGGCACAACATGGCTTTGGGACAACGCTGAGCGCACGCGACGGGTGGGTCTCGTTTCTGCCGGTCAATCGGCCCAACCTCTGCTCTCCGACGTGCACTATGTCCGGCGCGCGCTTGAACCCTTTGCCACACTCATCGAAGGCGAATTATCAGACATTATTCTGCAGCGACCAGACGCCATGATCCTGACCGATATCGGGACAATCCAGGCGGCTGACCTGGAGCCACTGACAGAGTGGATCGAAAGCGGTGGCGCGCTGATCCGATTTGCCGGTCCGCGCCTTGCCGCCCAGGATGACACACTTTTGCCCGTGCCCCTCCGCCGCGCGTCCCGAGCCATTGGCGGCGCCCTGGCATGGGATGAACCCCAGGCGCTGGAGCCCTATTCAGAAAATTCACCCTTCGCGGGTCTGGTGGTCCCCAGAGATGCGCGAGTGCGCCAACAGGTTCTGGCCCAGCCGGCTGCCGACCTCCAGGCAAAAACCTGGGCACGCCTTGCCGACGGATCCCCCGTCGTGACTGCAGCACGTCGCGGGGCGGGCACCGTTATCCTATTTCATGTGACGGCCGGTCCCGAATGGTCAGACCTTCCCTTTTCGGCAACGTATGCACAAATGTTGCGCCGGGCCATCGCTGCGGGACGCGGTGAAGTGACGACCGAAGGGGATGGTACTTTTGTGCCGCAATTGGTGCTGGATGGCTATGGACGACTCCAAGCGCCGGACAGTACGGCGGCGCCCCTCATGGCGGCGGATTTTGACACAGTTCAACCTGAACCAACCCACCCCCCCGGACTCTACCGGGGCCCATCGGGTACGCGCGCGATCAATGCTGCCGCAGGAACGCGCTACAGCCCGATTGAAACCTGGCCGGGCGGGACACGGCTACTGGGGGATGCAGAAGCGCGGCGACTGGATCTCACGGGGGTGTTAATCGCGGTTGCGTTGGGTCTGATCGCGCTGGATCTTCTGATCGCTCTGATGCTTTCGGGGCGGTTGTTGCCCCGGCAATCTGCTGTCGCAGCCCTACCGCTCTTGGTGTTTGCAGTAGCGATACCGCCTTCGGCTGACGCACAA
Source organism: Pseudomonadota bacterium (assembly GCA_039198685.1). Lineage (GTDB taxonomy): Bacteria > Pseudomonadota > Alphaproteobacteria > Caulobacterales > Hyphomonadaceae > UBA5336. Next base: position 1,180 of record JBCCTK010000107.1, read on the forward strand.
TTGCGCCGTGCTATTGGTGAAGAAGGGCTCAGCAAATCAGAAGCGGCGGCAATCAATATGCGGTTTGGATATCTTCAGACCGGCGATGAGACACTAGACCGGCGCGTTGAAGCTGGCCTTCTCGGCCTGTCGGACATGCTATACCGGCGAACATCGGTTGAGCCGGTCCGCCCCCACGCCCTGGATCCTGAAACCGACGCCCTGGAGCTTTACCCACTCGTCTATTTCGCGGTCGCTCCCGATGCCGCCGCCCTGAGCGACGCCTCCATTGCCGCCCTAAACCGCTATATGCGGGGCGGCGGTGCCTTAGTGATCGACACAATGCGCGGTGGATCGGGAGATGACGGTATTGAAAGCCTCTCCGGCCTGTTAGCGGGCCTCGATGCACCGCCCCTGGCGCCTGTCCCGAACGGCCATGTGCTGACACGAAGCTTTTATCTGATCAACAGCTATCCAGGCCGTTATGATCGCCGCCGGCTTTGGATCGAAACATCAGGTGAGGATAGTGGCATCATTGGCGATGGCGTTTCACGGCTCTTCATTGGAGACGCAGACTGGGTCGGCGCCTGGGCGATCGATGAGCGTCGCCGTCCAATGTACAGTGTTGACGGTGGAAACGAGCAGCGCGAATACGCATTCCGCTTCGGCATAAATCTCGCGATGTATGTGCTGACAGGCAATTACAAAGCAGACCAGGTCCACATTCCCGCCCTGCTGGAACGCCTGGGTGAAGATGATGGAACCCCAACCGGCCGAGATTTTGAGATGGATGACCTGCCCTCGCTCCAGGATGGGGGCCCGCGCTAGTGGATACCGCCATCAATGTCACGCGTCTGGGCTTCGATCCGTTCCTTGGATGGACTGCATTCATGGCGATTTCAGCCTCACTGGCGGTGGTCTGGCTTGTCTATCTTGCATCTCGTGGGCAAGCCCCGCTGTCTCGACTCTTGGCGATCCTTCTGGGCTTGGCGGCTCTCTCCAACCCATCCATCGTTGAAGAAGAACGCGACCCACTGCCTTCTGTAGCCGCTGTGATCCTCGACCGGTCGGAGAGTATGGCATTCGGCATAAGGGCTGACGCAGCGGAGGCTGCATTCGACGCCGTCACAGCACAATTGGGATCTGATGAAGCGCTGGAATTGCGCGTTTTGGAGTCCGACCCAAAATCAGACGGCTCCTATCTGTTTGGTGACCTCCAGGGCCTTATGGCGGATGTATCCAGAGACCGTATCGCTGGAACGGTGTTCATAACGGATGGCCAGGTCCATGACGTCCCCGAAGCGCTTCGAGATGCAACAGAGTTGGGGCCGATCCATGCGCTTGTGGCTGGTGATGTCGACCGTGGTGACCGCCGGATTGAAATCGTCGAGGGGCCAAGTTTCGGCATTGTTGGCGAAACAGCCGAGTTCATCATCCGTGCAGACGACCCATCTGGCGGTGCGGTGCCGGTTGATGTTTCTGTCAATGGTGGCGATATGCGCACCGTCTTCCTGCAGTCGGGCCGGGACACGCCGCTGACTTTGGAGATCGAACGCCGGGGCGAAAATGTTGTTGTGCTGGAAACGCCGCCTGGGCGCGAAGAACTCACACTCGCCAACAACCGCACAGCCGCGAAACTCTCTGGCGTGCGCGACCGCCTTCGCGTGCTTTTGATCACTGGACGTCCCAATGCTGCAGGCCGGGTGTGGCGCGATCTGCTAAAGTCGGATCCGCAAGTGGACCTTGTTCACTTCACCATCCTTCGTCCTCCGCTTAAGAATACAGACCCGACACCAATCGAAGAACTAGCCCTTATAACCTTCCCGACCGAGGAACTGTTTGAAGAAAAGCTTGGCGAATTTAACCTGATCATTTTTGATCAGTATGAGCGCCGTGGGGTCGTGACCCAGTCTTACCTGGCGAACATGGCTCGCTATGTGGAAGATGGTGGAGCGCTGATCATTGTTGCGGGTGAACCATTCTCCGGCTCTGCAAGTCTGGCGCGGACGCCACTTGCAGCTGTCCTGCCCGCTGTACCAACAGGTGAAATCGTCACCCAGCGTTTTGTCCCCAGACTGACTGATGAAGGCACGCGCCATACGGTGACTGCACCACTTGCCGGTCGCGATTGGGGCGGTTGGATGCGCACGATCGGGGCCCGCGCAGAAGTTGGCGATGTGTTGATGTCAGGCCCCGACGATACACCGCTGCTTGTGCTCGACCGGGTCGGGGATGGCCGGGTTGGACTGATGCTTTCAGACCAGATTTGGCTTTGGGCTCGGGGCCATGAAGGCGGTGGACCGTTTTCAGAACTCATTCGGCGTATGGTGCATTGGATGATGAAAGAACCCGAGCTTGAAGAGCGACAGCTTACCCTAATTGCCAGTGGGGAAACCGCCACTGTGCGCCTTCGCACCCTATCGGACGGCGCGCCAGATCTAACGCTTGAAACGCCGGAAGGGGAGATTGTCGCCCTGAATTGGATTGCCCAGGCCCCCGGTCTTTTTGAAGCCGAAGCGCCCATTTCCCAGCTTGGCCTCTATCGTGCCGAGGCGGGGGGATTGGAGGCCGTTGCCTTGAATGGTCCGGCTAACCCGAAGGAATATACAGACCTGCAATCAACGACAGACGTGCTCGCCCCCTTGGCCGACGCCACGCGAGGAGGCATTTTTCGGATTGGCCCGGAAGGGGCACAGCTGCCAGAACTGCGCCGTGTCGGACGGTCAGGCAGTGCAACAGGCAGCAACTGGATCGGCTTTCGCGAACGCGGCGCATATGTGGTGCGAAGTTCAACAACCCAGCCCCTGCTTCCGGGAATTGCTGCTGCGCTCGCATTAATGCTGTTCTTATTGGTCGCCTGGCGCCGCGAAGGACGTTAAAACTTGCAGGTTCAAGGACCGCCATGGGGGTCATTGGTAAGTCGGGCATGCATGAACCGGTGATTGGCCTCATCAAGTTCCCTCCATTCCTGCACCGTCAAGCAGACGCGGTGATCGCGGATCCGAGATCCGGTGAGTTTATCAGTCCGGCAGATTTTCCCGCTCTCTGATGATACAGGAGTAAGGCTGAGCGCTGCACCCGTTGGATGTTGCGTATCGACCGTTGAGGCCGCCTCAAATGATTGATCCTCAGCGTACGTACTCACACATGCGGGGACCACCAGACACGCCAGGATGAGTCCAAACTTCGTCTTAGCCCGCTCCTTGCTTGATCTTAGTCAAGAGGCCTAAGCGGGCTGAGTCCTGTCAAATAAAAAAAGGCATACTCAAAGAGCACACCTTTTCTTAGATCCGATGGGAATAAAGCGATCTAGGATTCAGCGATCGCTTCAGAGGCATCCAGGACCAGCCCCGGACCCATGGTTGAACTGAGCGCGATTTTCTTCACATATGTGCCCTTGGCGCCGGAAGGCTTGGCTTTCAACAGCGCACCGACAAAGGCTTTCACGTTCGTCTTCAGGTCGTCTTCCGAGAAGCTCGCCTTGCCTATGCCCGCATGGATGATGCCAAGTTTCTCAACCCGGAACTCCACCGAACCACCCTTAGCATCCTTAACCGCTTGGCCGACATTCGGCGTCACTGTTCCGACTTTCGGGTTCGGCATAAGGCCGCGGGGGCCAAGAACCTTACCGAGCCGACCCACCACACTCATCATATCCGGGGACGCAATTACCCGGTCGAAATCCATGAAGCCGCCCTGAACTTTCTCCATCAGGTCTTCAGCGCCAACAATATCAGCGCCGGCTTCCTTAGCCTCATCGGCTTTTGCATCCTTGGCGAACACAGCGACACGCACAGCTTTTCCGGTGCCCGCGGGCAAAGTGACCATGCCACGGACCATCTGGTCAGCATATTTCGGGTCCACACCAAGATTGACGGCGATCTCGACGGTTTCATCGAACTTGGCTGTGGCGTTTTCCTTGACGATCTTGACGGCCTCATCGAGCCCGTAGACCGTTTCGGCGGCGCGCTTTGCAGCAGCGGCGCGGTAGCGTTTTCCATTCGCCATATGCTTTACTCCACCACTTCAAGGCCCATCGACCGGGCAGAACCGGCGATGATTTTCTGGGCCTGATCCAGATCATTTGCGTTCAAGTCTGCCATCTTTTGCTCAGCAATCTCGCGGCACTGGGCCAGGGTCACGCTGCCGGCGACAGAGCGTCCGGGCTCTACAGAGCCTTTTTTAAGTTTCGCGGCTTTCATCAACAATACTGATGCTGGCGCCGTCTTCACCACAAATGTGAACGACTTGTCCTGATAGTAATCGATCACCACTGGTAGGGGCAGACCCTGCTCCATCTGCTGGGTCTTCGCGTTGAAGGCCTTGCAAAATTCCATGATGTTGATGCCACGCTGACCGAGGGCCGGGCCCACGGGCGGGGATGGGTTGGCTTGACCAGCCGGAATCTGGAGCTTGAGCTGCCCCAGCAGTTTCTTCGCCATGTTGTCCTCATTTGGCTATTGCGTTGAGGGGTGCGTGGTGCGGCGCGAACCATGGACTTCAATCAGCCCGCCACCTCCCACGCTGGTTTTTCCTCAGGCACACATTCTGCCTGCGAAAGCGCGCTTACTGCTGTATCGCACGCGCGGCGTCAAGCCTTGCTATCGCCTTCACCGCGCTCATACTCTAGCACTAGCCGTCCTCTGGCATAGTCCACCATGCCCAGTCCTCGTTGGAAGGTGTAAAGCCGCCGGGCCACTGATGCGCTCATGCGTGCTCCGGAAGCAAGCCAAGCCAGCGCGACCAGTCCGCAGCCAGCACCGACCCGGACGACGCCATCAAGACCAGCCCTGATCCGCGAGATTCCCCCACCGCCGCGGTGGCCTGCAATCATCAGCGCATCGGTCATGCCCGTTCGGCGCCAGCGCCGGTTGAGCCAATCCAATGTGTCGCGCCCAGGCGGAACCCGTTCATAGGTGACGGCGCCCGCCGCATCGGCAAGAGCCCGTCCTGCCTGCAAAAGCCCGTCAAAAAAGAGTGTGTCTTCGCCGCCCACTAACGAAAGCGAAGTATCGAACGTTAAGCCCAATTCGCGCACCACCGCCAAGTCGATGAGGCAATTGTCCGTTCCGCCCGGCTTAAATCGAGGCCCATCGCGCTCGACTTTTTTTGAATGAAAATCCCCCTCAAGCATCCACGCCGGGGGTTTGCCCTCAAAAAGCGCTTCGACGGAACCGAACACAGCGGCAGCCTGTGTGTGTTCCCGTCGCTTCCAAAGGGCGGCGAGCCAGCCTGGCGCCGGAAACTCGTCATCATCGATAAATGCGAGAAAATCATCTTTCTTGCATTCCGAAAGGGCGCGGTTGCGAACATGGGCGACGCCCGGTCGGTTTTCGTGAACATATCCAATGCGATACGGCAGCGAAGTACTCTCACGGAAGTCGACAACGCGGCGCGCACGCGCATCGGGGTTGTTGTCAATCACAAGAATGCGCACGGATAGGGCGCCGGGCGCCGGATGGGCTTGTTCCTGTAAAAAATCGAGCAATTGGCCAAGGGGTTCATTGCGTTGGAATGTCGGGATGCAAATGACGAGCGATGCCAAGCTTGGAACCTCCAGAGCAAAATAGCGGCTCCATGTGCCCCGCCAGATTGTTTTCCTGACCGATGCAATATACTCGCCAAAAAGGGGCCTTTGGCCACAGGTTTCAACCCTGTGGAGAAAGGCAACGCTGATACCTTGTGGCTTGGGCGGGTCTGGGTCAAAACACCTGCAAAAGATACCGTCTAAACGGTAAGGGGAGCGCCACGCCCATGTCGGCAAACATAGCGTCGATTGCCAATCTTAAAGGGGGTGTCGGCAAATCAACGACCACCGTAATGCTTGCCGATGGGCTCGCTTATTTCTTTGGACTTAACGTGTTGGTGGTGGATCTCGATAGCCAGGCCAATTCCAGTCAGGTTCTGTTGACTGAGGTCGGCCTTGATGCCGCAGCGGACCAAGGCAAAGGCGCCCATGAGATGCTTGGTCAGTTTGTGCGCGGGGAAACACCCATCGCCGGACCGTTCATCGTGCCCAATGCGGTCTCGTTGGAGGAATTACGCCGCGCAGAAGAACGTGATGATCGGTTGGGTTGGGTCTCAATCCTGCCATCCCATCCAAAACTGCGCCTGGCAGAAATGTCACTGGAAGAAGACTGGTATTCAGGACCTGGAACGCCTTCGACCCTTGCAGCGGCGCTTACGGAACACTTTCGCGCATCCGTCGAACCCTTGCTGTCGCTCTACGATGTTATCTTGATAGACTGTCCGCCGCATCTATCCCCACTTTCAAGGGCAGCATTGGCCGCATCCGACTCCTTTGTCCTGCCAACGCTGGCAGACCCAATTTCCACATGGGGGACAAAGCAGTTTTCAGATTGGGTGACAGACCATGTGACAGCAGACCTGGCCGCCCAGAGCTTCATAGTGGTGACGCGCTTTCGCAATACGGCCATGGCGCGCCAGATCCGCGCCGACATTCAGGACGTCTATCTCAAAGACCGGTATTTCGGGGCAGTGATCCCTGACTCCGTCAGCGTGTTGAAAGCCATGGATCGCCCTTCGCTGGACAGTTACAATACATTTCGCGGCAAATATGGATCGGTGACTGGCGATGTCCGACGCCTGGCCCAGCGCTATGCCGATTTCATGCAGATTCGCACGGGCACAGCTTGGAAGATGGTGCGCCAATGAATTCGACGGAGTTCCTCGACAGACTGTTCGACGTGATACGGGACGAAGCCAGGGCCAACCCGGCCTTTGCAGCGCGCCTCGTGAAGGCGGCTGGCGGACAAGTCACCTTTACGGAGCGTGACAAAGTTGCCGTCCTCAATCCGCTTGAGGTCGCCGCCGAAGGGGGCCCGAATGCGGTCCGCAGCGCTTTTGAGACGCTTGACCCGTTGCAGCTGCGCACGCTTCTGAAAGAGCACAATCTCGCGTCGGCAATCGATGTCCGCTCGCGCGGTAAGGCGGACCTGCTTGATATGCTCGCGGTCAGGGCAACGGCACGCGTGGCTTCCCGATCCAGCATGGCGCCACCGCCACAAGACGGGACGTCTTAATCCCCAGGGCCCTTTCCGGCCAATTTGCATCGTTTGGCGGGGTGTATCGCTCGTGCTGGCTGAAAGTTCAGGTGCAATAGCAATGCGCGAGCAGTCGTGCGCCCTGCGAGCCGCTTGCCTTTTTCGCCAGGCTCGTTGTCGCGCACCGCCTGACGATGCAAATCGGCCGGCAAGGGCCCTTGCGCAAGGCAAATGTCGCAATCTGGAATAAAGCGGCCCTAATTCACACGATCACATAAAGGCGGGAGACGGGGATCATCGAATGGCCGTCCCCCTGTTGCGAGACAGATCCCGTTGTCCATGGCCATGACATCGAGCGAGACTAACTTGGCATTTTCCTCTGCCACATTCGCGATCATACGCGTCACCGGATACTTCACGGTATCATCGGAATCGGCAAGGCAGGTGAACGTGCACTGGTAGGCATAGGCCGGCCGCTCTTCGAGCACAGTGCGAACCACGACCTCGCGGACTGCCTCCACGGCACCGGCGGCCTGATCTTCGACAAGCCGATCACGAGCGAATGGATCGACGCTGAGGTTTTGGTCGGTGCCGGTTGCTTGGCTTGTGACATCTCCGGCACCGGGTGGGACCCGCACAGTGCCAGTCAAAGCAAAATCGGTTGCGGAAATCGCAGCGACTTCAACCGGCGCTGCGACTTCGCGCGTTTGAGGCCGCGCGTCACCATTCAACTGGGTTTCCGCCGCCAATGCCGCCATGGCGGAGCGCGCAGGGGCCTGGATCGGTCCGGAATTGGATCTCGGCAAGCGAATGATATCGGGTTTTTCAGTCGTCTGAAGCGCCGCGCTATCGGCCGCATAGGCAGCTTCAAGCGCACGGGACCCATCAACAACCGTGGACGCGGCCAAGACGGTTGTCGTCGACGGGTTTATGGCGGCAAGCATGGCCGGATCGCGCGTTTCATAGGTTGGGACGGACCCAAACCCCTGGGGAAACGATCCGTCATTGGCGACCGCCATCATCAGCATGTCAGTATCACCGTCTGCCGATCCGACCATTGAACCGCCCGCAATGAGGATACCATGGGACGCGATTTTCGCCGCTTCCAGGGTTACATTTGATCGGTTCGCACGCGTGCGCGCCCAGACTTCACGTCCATCAGGATCAAATCGCGCAATCCAATGGCGGCGACCGATACCGGTCGTAACGGGTTCAGCCAAGACTTGCACGCCGCCATCGACCATGGAGGCGATCACATGGCGGCCTGATAGAGAGAGCTGCGGGAGGTCGCGCATCCAACTGAGCTGACCCAAGCCATCAAACCGGATAAGGGCCGAAGGTGTCCCCGCGAGCAGAACCATACTTCCGTCAGACTCCAAGGTGGCATCCGCCAATCGCGCATCAACGCCGCGCACCAACTCCCGCTCCCACGCCACGCGACCGCGTCGATCAAGGCGCGCCAGAGAAATGGCACGCGTCCCGCTACCCGAAAGGGCTTCAATCGCAATAAGCGCGCCGCCATCACCGCTATCAAAGAGATTGATGGTTTCAACAGGGCCCGAAGGGTCCAGATCGCTGCGCCAAACGAGCTTTCCGTGTTCATCCAGACGGATAATTCTCAGATCACTTGCCAGGCTTTCACTTCCTGCGAGCGCCACAAGAGAGTGATCGCCGCGGGCATCCTGAATATCTGCCCAGACATGCTCGCTCTCGACATCAAATACGCGAGACCAAATCACATCACCATTGGGGTTTGTGCGCGCGAAGGCGGGCCGTCTGCCAACCCAATGGACGAGACGTGCAGCGCCATCAGTGTCGAGAACGGCTCTCGAAACGCTCCCGATCGCCGAATCATCGACGGCAATCTGTGTATGCACAAAGCCATGCAGACCTGTCCGGACGATGACGGCCTTGGACGGCTCATCTTGCTCCACACCAAGGCTAAGACCTGCAAATACAAGCTCATTGCGCCGGGTCACGGCGACATCGGTCACTTTCTCAAATCCGCCGCCACCCATAATTCGCGACCAAGGTTGGGAGGGTGCGGCCTCACTGATAGACTGTGCAGGTTGGGAAGCATCTGCAGCAAATCGGCTCTGGGCCGACTGTTCCTCGTCTTCTGAAAAAGTGGCGATCATCGTGCTGCCGATCAAGAGGCCTATTATGAAGAGACCAACGGCTCCAAGCCGCCGAATGGCTCTGATCAATTCGAAAACTGTATACTTGGCGAATGTCATCTCGTTCGCCCCTTTTCAAAAATTTGGCCGGGAGCGCCCTGCACTCTCTCCCGCCAGCCTAATCCCTAGCCCACTATTAGGCGCTATGCTGGAATATATGTATTGCGGATTTCAAAAGCTTAATCAAATTATAACGATACTATTCAAATTTTGGGCGAATTGTGTTGTTTTTATGCACTCGCTTATATGGGGAATAATTTAATCAGTATTCGCCTATTAGTAATACATCCAGTGACTCAAACTGATCGAATGTGATCGGCTAAAACTCCAAATTAAATCCCGACCGACTATGTATTGAATGTATGGCGAGGACACCAC
>JBCCTK010000108.1:0-10437 GCA_039198685.1 Pseudomonadota bacterium
ACCTATTGGGAAACACCCTAAGCGACTCCGACATCTAAGACATCCAATCCCTATATCGGCAGAAAGGCGTTTCGAACCGGGCGCTAGAGCCGCCGCATCTGCGGTTTCGGAACAATGGCTCCATCGATCATCAAGGCCCAAACAGCCCAGACCAGAGCATCCATACGATCAGGAGACCGGTTCTGGGCAGTGGTCCCAAATGACAGCAATTCCCGCTCCAAATCATCAAATTGACCAACATGACTAACCTGGTCGCGCGCATACATCGCGCTGACCGGAAGTGCACGCCCGCGCTTATCCAGGCGGGCGTGGACGAGCTTGATCTGCATTGTGGCGCCCGCCATTTTCAACACTTCCCGCACCATTTCACCGCCCTGATTGGCTTCGGCAACGATACCCGTAGCACCGACATCCTCGGCCAGTGCAACCGCCCTGGCCGCCCAATCAAGAGGTCTCAGTCCACGGGCACTGGCATCTGCCAAGACAAAGCACTTTGCAGGAAACCCAGCAACGCTCGCCCGCCCGGCTGCGACCAACCCACACGCATCAGCCGTAGCGCTCGCGCTGACAGGCGGATCGATACCCACAATAATATTCTCAAATGTTTCTGGCGAACCGTACACTCGGTTGCGCTCTATCGTATCAAAGCTCCATAGCGCGCCCTCAGTCGGCTCGACGATCAATCCATCCAGTTCTTGTTGCGCCAAGGCTCCATGACCATACTGGCTGCGCATCACATCCAAAAATCCCGGCGCGAGATTAGACGCATTCTCTGCCGTCGTGGAGCGCGTTACCGCCGTCACCTTCTCATCCACAAGCCGCTTGATCAGTTTGGATGGTTTCGGCGTCGTCGTCGCGACCGCGCGGGGGTGCTCGCCCAGTCTGAGGCCCAATTGCATCATGTCCCACGCCATGCCTTCTTCGGGCCAAGCTGCGAGTTCATCGCACCAGGCTGCGCCGAACTGAGGACCACGTAGGCTCTCTGGTTCGCCTGCCGAGAATGCAAAAACCTCGGCACCGTTGGGAAAGACAATCCTGCGGCGTGTTACTTCATAGGTCAGAAGGCTCTCACCAGGTGGCAAGGCTACGGCCCGTATCCCTGACGGCCCCTCGATCATGACATCGCGGACTTCTGCGAGTGAGCTTCCCACCAAGGCCAGACGCCCGACCCCGCCAAAACGTGCTGCGAAACACAGCCATTCGGCCCCTGCCCGCGTTTTTCCCGAACCACGCCCTCCCAGGAACAGCCAGTTGCGCCAGTCTCCCGGTGGGGGTCGCTGACTGTCTCGCGCAGATGCCAGAAACGGAACCTGCTTCAAAAAGGGATGGCCCTGGGAAATACTGACGGCCCAGTGAGACCAGTCCAGTGGCGGGTCGTCGCCCGTAGAATCTGTGGGAGGAATAGACATGGTCGAACCCTCCCACTGTCGAGACACCAGTCGGATTGTTCAGGTGTAACCCGCCGCGGGCCCCATCGATTTGCTACCCCATAGTTGGTATGATGAAGGCCTGGTCTCCGATATCGCCTTCGGGCCAGCGTTGGGTGACGGTTTTGATTTTGGTCCAGAAGCGAACGCCTTCGGGCCCGTGCTGGTTGGTGTCGCCGAAGGCCGAGCGCTTCCAGCCGCCGAAGGTGTGATAGCTGACGGGCACGGGTATCGGGACATTCACCCCGACCATGCCGACATTCACCTGGGCGGCAAACTCCCGGGCTGCCCGGCCATTCTGGGTGAAGATCGCGACGCCATTGCCATATTGGTGGTTGGAGGGAAGCGCGGCGGCTTCTTCCAGGCTCTCAGCCCGCACAATCTGCAGCACAGGCCCGAAAATCTCTTCCTGATAGCTGCGCATGTCAGCGGTGACCGTGTCGAACAGGGTTGGACCGATAAAGAAACCCTTCTCGTGTCCCTGCAATGTGTGGCCGCGCCCGTCCAGGACCAGCTCCGCACCCTCGCTCGCGCCCATACGGATATAGTCTTCCACCTTAGCCTTGTGGGCGGCCGTGACGACCGGGCCGTAATGGGCGTCTGGATCGCTCGACACACCGACCTTCAGTCCGCGGGCCGCTTCAGCCATGCGTTCGCGGAATTCATCGCCGGTGGCCGTGCCAACTGTAACCGCCACAGGCAAAGCCATGCATCGCTCTCCGGCCGAGCCATAGGCCGCACCGACAATGTCCTTCACCGCCTGGTCCATATTGGCATCGGGCAAGATGATGGCGTGGTTCTTCGCCCCGCCCATGGCCTGGACGCGCTTGCCATGGGCCGTGCCCAAGGCGTAGACATATTGGGCAATGTCGGACGAGCCGACGAAGCTGACAGCTTTCACATCCCGATGGGTCAGCAACCTATCCACTGCCACCTTGTCGCCATTGACCACGTTGAGAACACCTTCCGGGGCGCCAGCTTCCAGCATCAACTCGCCCAGACGCATGGGCACTGACGGGTCCTTCTCGGACGGCTTCAAGATGAATGTATTTCCGCAGGCAATCGCCACAGCGGCCATCCAGCACGGGATCATGGCCGGGAAGTTGAACGGGGTGATGCCAGCGCACACACCAAGCGGCTGGCGCATGGAATAAACATCGATGCCCGGCCCCGCGCCTTCGGTATATTCGCCCTTTTGCAGGTGCGGAATGCCGCAGGCGAATTCGACCACATCGATGCCGCGCTGGACATCGCCCTTGCTGTCGGCGATCACCTTGCCGTGCTCGGATGAGAGCAGATGCGCCAGCTCATCCATGTTCGCCTCAAGCAGGCGTTTGAACGCGAACAGCACACGCGCCCGGCGCTGGGGATTGGTCGCCGCCCAGCCCGGGAAAGCCGCTTGCGCCGCTGCGATGGCGGCGTCCATCTCATCCTCGGTGCAAAGGGCCACACGACCCTGAACCGCCCCCGTGTTCGGATCGTAAATGTCCCCGAACCGGCCAGACCGGCCCACAACCGCCCCACCTTCAATGAAATGATGAACCTCGCGCATGCCGAAGTCTCCGCTTTTGTTATCTCCTGCCGCGATGGTGTATCTTTATAGGCCGATATTCAAATCAGCTCTAAGGTCAATCCCGCGAAACAACCCAAAGTTATAAACTGCTAGAAGCTCTTTTGTGGGCAAATCAGGAACTTCTCGCCTGTGGACTTGGCATTGTAGCGTTTGACCACATTGGCCTGTAGCGCTTCGACCAGGGAGATCTCATCGGTATACTGGCTGACAAACGTCGTTTTCAATTCGTTCGCAACCCGTTTGCGAAGGCGCATGGCAACCTCATCGCCGGCTTTGGCCAAAAAGTTGGGTAACAGCCAACCGCCTACGCCCCAGGCCATCCCATAGCCCCGTGTGAGAACCGTAGGGGAAACGTCCAGGCCACCGTAGAGATAAACCTGTTTGTGATTGATTGATCCATAGATGCTGTAGGCGCCCGGCGTGCGAGCCGCCGCACCCTCCATGCCGGTCAGGATATTCGACGCCAATTGGCCACCCCCGGTCGCATCAAAACCGAGCGTTGCCCCAGTTTCATGGATTGCATCGGTGAGGTCTGACATGAAGCTGTCTTCACTGCTGTTGACGACATATTTGGCGCCCATGCCGCGCAAGAGCTCGACCTGCTCTGGTTTGCGAACAATATTCACCAGATCGACGCCATCCGCCTGGCAAATACGCACGAGCATCTGGCCCAAATTGGAAGCAGCTGCAGTGTGGACGATCGCAGAATGCCCCTCCAGCCGCATTGTCTCAAGAAAGCTGAGCGCCGTAAGGGGATTCACAAAGCAGGATGCGCCATCTTTAGCCGTATGGCCCTCATGGAGTGGCAACGCCATGACGGCATCCACAGCGCGATATTGTCCATACATACCGCCGCCCATCACAGCGACCACTTTGCCCATCAGGCTCTGGGCGTAATCATCCTCGCCAGCCGCAACGACTGTTCCGGCGCCTTCATTGCCAACGGGCAAGGCTTGGTCGATACGCGCCTTCATCACCCGCATCCCATGGTCTGGCACTGGCGCTTTCAGCACAGTATCTTTGCCAGCGCCGGACGAGCTTGCCGCCGCCATGTTCGACCACCCAAACATAACGCCATGGTCGGATGGATTGATCGGAGTTGCTTCCACCCGAACAATGATCTGCCCAGGTTTAGGATCCGGCATGGGCTTTTCAACAAGTTCCATGCGCAGTTCGCCGCCCGCGCTAACCGTTGAGAGCATCTGAAAATATTTTGACGGCAAGGACATCGGTCACCTCTTGGGGTTTAAGCAATGAAAGACAGGCACCTGCACAACCTTCCCCAAGGGCGGGCAAGGCCATGATTCTAAGGCCACGCCATAGATGTCAGGTATGAAAGACGTCGTAGACCGCGCCTCATAGGCCAACCCCGGTCTAGCCGATCTGCTCGCGGCCCGCCGAAGCGTGCTGCAAGCCTCGAAACAAGCGGTAATGCGACATTTTCTGTCTATAGCGATGGGTAAGGCCCCATTCAGGACGCATTGACCCCGCAATTTCCTTATCCGTTTGTATCGCACTCAGGCCGAGTTTTACCGCCGGTGCACTCTGCAATCCACCATGCGACGTGAAGGTATTCAGGATAGGTCAAGGCAATACGGGGCATGGAGGTGCCTTCAAAGTTTCGATTGGGATCGGACAGGAAAAGCCGGATACTGGCTTCATCCCAACGCCCGCCGCGGCCCGTCAGTGCTTCTGAGTAGGGATATCCTTCAACCCCACCGATCCGGCGTCCGGCAATGCGGTAAAGCGGCGGTCCGGCCACGACTTCATTCGACGTGATCGAATGACAGCTTGAACACTTGGCTTCAAATATGACCCGTCCCGGATGGATAGGTGTTCGGGCCATCTCCACCGCAAGTTCTGCCGCCACTTCCCGAACGCGAGTATAGCCCGCCACCTGCAAAGGCGACTGGCTCGTTTCGTCAGGTGTGGCTGCCGGGCGAATCAATAGAATCCGCGCACTATCTGTCAGCAAGGCTATCTCGCCATTGGCCAATTGCAGAATATCGCGCATCCGTTCGCCAATATGGGTGCGCTCTACATAGACGACCCGGCCCCCTTCACGCCGAACGCGAAACAGGCTTTGGTTGTCGAGGCTGCCAATGAGAAGATCGCCATGCCAATCGGGAAAAGATGCCGATGTAATCTCTGTTATGGACCCAATGCCAATTGACGGGACAAATGCATGGGCGGGCGAAATGTATTCGATTGAGTCATGGCGTCCCTGCACACGGGCATGGGGCCAATCCCGGCGCGGAAATCCATAGGCAACGCCCAGGGTTTCTTCCGGCCAGCCATAGTTGCCACCCGCTTCGATGAGGTTGAGTTCGTCTCCTCCGTGGGGGCCATGTTCTGTTGTGAAGACATGGCCATCATGGGTGACCACCAAACCCTGGGCGTTGCGCATACCCACAGCGACATGCCGGGAGGCACCGGTATCAATATCAACGGCTAAAAGTTTGCCTTGGTCGTAGTTCGGGTCCATCGGTGCGCGGACAATTGAATTGTCTCCATCCATATCGAAGTCGCCAACCGTGACATACAACGTGTTTTGATCCGCAAGGGCCAGACGACCGCCATCACGCAGACCGCTATAGAGGTTGCCTCGCGTCTTCATTTCCATGCATGGGCTGGCCTGGAACAGGGTTTCCCATGGCTTACCTGCCATGGATAGCGTGTTCTCATCGAATAAGAGTTCAGTCCGGCTTATGGTGAAGGCAATGCATTCATCTTCATACCGGTGGTGGCTTACGAAAAGTGCGTAACGGTTATCACCCAATGGCTTGACCAAGCTGTCCATGGTCCTGATCCAGTTACGGTTGAAAGCTGGCATCTGGGCAATGTTGCTGCTTTCAAACGCTTCCAGGCGCATCGGGACACGGGTGGAGAGGTAGTCGATAACGACGTCACTGCTGCGTTCGACATGGGCGACATAGCCGATGCGCCCCTTTGGTGTGACGAAGGCCAAGTGTTCGCCCCGGACAGGATCACCAACTTCAAAGAGTGACCCTCCAGAACCGGCAAACGTGCCAATGGGGATCACCGCCAACTCCAGCGATTGGTTGTTGGTTTCAAGAGCACGCCAGGGCAAGTCCAGCCTATCGTCGGAAATGAAAGGCCAGGCATCGGCCGGATCGACCACCTCCTCAGCCAAGGCGAGCTTGATGCGGGTCTTGATCTTTTCCAGGGCCGGCGTGTCGCGAAAAAGGGCGCCGGCAAGAAACGAGGATGCGATCACGAGTCCGACCGTGGCGAGCACCACAACGCTCAAACCCCAACGTGGCCGACCTTGGCCATCTTTCATCACGAAGAATTTGAGTGCCGCGCCAAAATGACCCGTTAATCGTCCGATACTCTGCGCCATGATTTAAGTCCCAGTTGAGGAGTCAACACCATCGCTGCCTTCGATCCCCAAGTAGAAGAGGTATAGCTAACACCGCGCATCGAATTTATGCGACACTGTACAGCCCTGAGGCGAACCAGCCCGCAGGCATTCTCTTATTGGGCGAATTAAACCGTGGCCGGTCTCAGCGGACACAATCATTTGAGACCTGCCGACACGACGCGATCGGATTCAATCGGGTGGATCCATCTCAGACTTGAACATTCGCAAAGATATCTGAGGCCTACTCGGCTGCGTCCAGCTTTCCGTTGCCAACAGATCCTGTCAGTCCGGTCAAGTCATCGCCCTTTAGACCGAGCTCGTTCATAAGACTGTCGAGCAAGGGCGCCTGGGCGCGATACTTCAGGGCGGCATTAACCGCCTGGTCAGCCACACTGCCGCCTTCAACTGGCGCGCCATGGCCGCCTGTTGCGCCATTCAACCCATCAACGTTCAGAATCTTGATCGAGTCGATGGCCTCCATCGGCTTGACCGATTGCTGAATGATTGCGGGCAGGGACTCGATGAGGGCTTGCTTGATCTGCATGGCAATCTGCTCAGGGCTAAGCACATTTGCCGCCTCATTGACGGCACGCTTGCCTTCGGCTTCGACCGCGTAAACCGCTTCCAGGGCTTCAGCACGGAGCTTCTCTGCCTGCGCGCCACCTTCAGCTGTGATCCGTTCGCGCTCGGACTCCGCCTCCGCTTCAATACGCACAGCATCAGCTTTGTCCGCCGCTGCCGCTTTTTCAGCCTCAGCAGCGACCTGGATCGCTATGGCTTGCTGCTCGGCCGCCTTGCGCGCCTCGATTAGCTCAATGGCCTTTTCACGCTCGGCAATTTCGGTGTCACGCGCGGTGGTGACTTCCTCTGCCGCCTTGGCGGCAATGGCGCGGGCCGCATCCGCCTCGGCATCAGCCTCCGACTTTGCACGCGATTTCTCGGCCACGGCGATATCGCGGTCCTGCTCTGCCAACTCGATCAGCTTTTCCTTCTCGACCTGGGCCGCCTCGACGGCCTGGGCCTTTTCAATATCACGTTCCTGAACGATCTTCTCGGCGTTGATGGCGGCTTCCTTCACCTGGCGGTCCGACATGATCTTGGCTTGCTCGGCTTCGCGCTCGCGCTCGGCCTGCTCCTGGGCGATCTGGGCGGCTTGGCTTGCACGGCGGATCTCAATCTCTCGCTGCTGCTCAAGATTGGCATATTCACTATCGCGCGCGATTTGCAGGCGTTGTTGCTCGGCGTCGAGATTCTTGCGTTTAATCTCCACTTCGGTTTCCTGCTCGATGTCGTTGCGCTTTTTCCGACGTGCTTCGATCTCTTCAGTCAGCTTGGTGAGGCCCTCAGCGTCGAACGCGTTATCGGGATTGAAGAACTCCTTGGACGTCTGATCCAGACCCGTCAGCGAGACCGATTCCAGTTCCAGACCATTCTTGAGGATGTCCTCGGATACGGCTGCCTGCACCTTCTGAACAAAGGACACGCGTTGCTCATGCAATTCTTCCATGGCCATTTCGGCGGCCACGGCGCGCAGGGCGTCCACAAATTTGCCTTCGACAAGCTCCTTCAGCGATTGGGGGTGCATGGTGCGCTGGCCCAGGGTCTGGGCTGCGTTCGCTATGGACTCGGTGGTCGGCTGGACGCGGACATAGAACTCAGCCTGCACATCCACCCGCATCCTGTCGCGCGTGATCAAGGCTTGGTCCTGGTGGCGGCGCACTTCCAGACGCAGCGTGTTCATGTTCACGGGAATGATCTCATGGAGAATGGGAAAGACCAGTGCGCCGCCATTCATGATGACCTTCTGGCCACCAAATCCGGTCCGCACGAAGGAGACTTCCTTGGACGCGCGCCGGAACAACCGCGCCATGACGAGCCCTACAATTACGATAAACAGCACCACAGCGCCCGCAATCGTTCCGTAAACCACCCACTCGTCCATTTTCTGTATCTCCTTGCTTAAATGAAATTATGTGCGCTGAAGCGCGGCATGCGTGTTCGCAATTGCGCTGAAAATCGCCCCCGACTTCTCTACCAGGAGGACGTCACTGCCCTCCGCCAGTTCCTGGCCCGCCTCCGCTGGCGCCACCAGTACGTAGTGAGTGTAACCCAGCGCGTCTTTAAGCTTCGCTTCCGCCGGTGCATCAATTTTCGCCGTCCCCCTTATGATTGTGGCCACCCGGCCCACAAATGTGTCGCTGGAAACCGCATCGGTTTCCTCCTTCGGCATGATGCGCGCCAGGACCAGGCCGAGCCAGCGCGTGACCGGCAGCGCCGCAAAAAACGCCGGTACAGACGCCAACCAGGCCGGCAGCATAGCGCCGAAGAGGCCCGTTGCCGTTTGCTGGATCAACATGCCGGACACGCCAAACCCCATCAGGAAGGCAGCGATCAAGATCAGGATCGGCACCTTCCCGACGCAGAGCCATGCCAGCACCTGGCCAACAAGCCCGAGGCCTGTTGCGCCCGTACCGTGAACGTCCAGGTCTGTCGGGGCGCCGCTGCCAGTAAGGTCGCCATCGATATCGACGTCCACATCGGCATCGAAGTCAAAGTCCGGCAGGGCTTCGTCCAGCGCGCCGGAGACGCCAAGGCCGAGCGCCATGCCGATCACTTCGAGCGCGGCAATGCCCGCCAACAGGAACAGAGCGAGGGTGAACGGTGCCATATCAGGGGAAAAGAATTCCATGGGGTTTAGGCGCCTTTCTCGCTTTGGCCGAGCGCACTCGCCTCTCGCTGGAGGCGTTCAAGTTCGGCAAGCTTGGACTCCACATCTCCGGGACCCGAAGTCGGGTCTGCCAACAGGGCGATAAGGTCCTCCAACGCATCAATTTCGCGTTCGAGCTGGGTCAGGGCCCGGCGCGCGGCGGCGTGTCCGGACTGGATGTCAATCTTTCTGGAAAGCGCGGCCTTGGCGAGGTCTTCGCGGCCTTTTTCCAAGGCAAAGGCTGCTTTCTGGTCGAGGTCTTCCAGGGCCTCATCACCCCGGCGGGTCGATTTGGAGAGGCGGTAGTGCTCAGCCAATTTGGCGCCGAGGTCGGCGCGGAGCAGCGCGCGCTGGCGCTCGGTGTCGCTTTCGCCCTGGGAGGCATCTTCCTGGGCATCCAGAAAGGCCGAAACCTCAGCCGATACAATGGTTTTCAAACGATCAACAAACCGCGCAGGCATCTACTCCCCTTTCCAATATATATCGAATATCGGAAAGGATTGGCGCGATTTCAAGACGGAGGAGGACGGAAATCCAAAGTCGGCCCCCAAAACGTCCAGGGTACGTCGCGGTCCATCGCGGCGGGACCTGCATGATCGGCGATGTCACTGGCTAGTCCTCCTGCCAATCCTCTCGGCCGTGGCGGATGCGGAGAATCAACACCGTGTCGTGCTCGACGCGGTAGATAATGACATGAGACCCATAGGGCTGAACTCGGGCTGGACGGCGCAGATACGCTCTTTCTGGGCTTGCCATTGGATAGGTTGCGATGGTTGCAAACGCTTTCCCCAGACCGTTAGCATACGCTTTCGCTTGAGTTTCTCCAAATAGGCGAATGCCCTCTCGGTTTATATGGGCGATATCGGCCTCAGCTTCATACGAGAAGTCGATGTTCAAGACAGAGCAGCTTTCCAAGCATCATCCATCACTTCGTCGATCGTCTTGCCCGAGAACCCGCTTGCATACGCCTCCTCAATCTTCTCTTCGATTGCCGCGATCTTGGCACGGCGCTCCACATCGCGGCGGATGAGATCGCGGACATAGTCAGACGAGTTGGCGTATTTGCCATCCTTGGTCTGGGCCTCGACCCAGGCTTTCATCTGGTCTGGCAGGGAGATGTTCATCGTGGCCATGGCGCGCTCCTTCTCATGGGAAGATGGGCATGTTGGCAAAGTTTGTCAATTGCGCGCACGAACCTTATGAAAACAATGTGGTTGAACGTCTCGCCACTGATCAAACTAACTTCTTGGATCAAATTTCTAAACCAAGTAGTATGCGGCGTTAGTGGCACTCAACATCAACCACTGCATGGTTGATTTGGAGTGCCAGAAACATGCCATGTTAA
>JBCCTK010000109.1:0-9947 GCA_039198685.1 Pseudomonadota bacterium
CGCGGTTATGCCGATCCGGCGTTTAGTGGGATTGAGCCATCATTTTTCATCCGCGACGGATACAACGCAGACCGGTCCAAGCAGATTGAACTTTCAAGCGCCATGACCCCGCCAACCCCAGGTTTCTCAGGCGCCGACGCCAAGCTCAAGGACGGCGACACCACCTATCTCTCGGTGGCAGACTCCAACGGCATGATGGTGTCCCTAATCCAGTCGAATTATCGCGGCATGGGTACGGGGCTGGTGGCCGATGGGCTCGGCTTCATGTTCCAGGACCGGGGGCAGCTCTTCAGCCTCGACCCGGCCCACCCCAACGTGTTCGAGCCGGGCAAGCGACCGTTCCACACGATCATCCCGGCCTTTGCCTTCAAGGACATCGATGGCGAACATGAGCCGTGGCTCAGCTTTGGCCTGATGGGCGGTGGCATGCAGCCACAGGGCCATGTCCAGGTCATCTTGAACCTTATCGACTATGATATGGGCCTACAGGAAGCCGGCGATGCAGCACGCTGGGAGCATGTCGGCGGTTGCGAGCCGACCGACGACCTTGAGGGCGATCCTTGTGAGCGTGACATGGGCGAGGTGCGACTTGAGTCCGGCCTTGCGGGCATCGCTGCCGAGCTGGAAGCGCGTGGCCACACGGTGCGCTGCTGCGGCCCCAATTTCGGCGGCTACCAGGCCGTCATGCGCGACTTCGAATCGGGCGCCTGGATCGCCGCTACGGAGATGCGTAAAGATGGCTCGGCTGGGGGATATTGATCCCCAGCCAAACTAAGAGAATTGCAGAAAGGCTATTCGACGACCTGGACGGTCGAGGTCACCCAGTAACGCCAGCTAAACTGAATCCGTTCCGCAGGCATCCCATCGGTCTGCCAAGTGAACACATCGAACTCAACATCATTGTCCAAAAGTCTTTGGCGCGCAGTGACGAGGACTGGACTTGACGTCATCGCCGTCGCGACAAATCCGTGGGGTTGTTCATAGGCGGTCTCCTGGGAAATGGGGCCGCACTGGTAGTCACTCAGTTTCCAACGGACAGATCCGTCACGCCCTGTGCGGGTGAGTCCGCAAATATCCACCGTGGCGAACCGCGTTGAACAACTCTCCCTCGGCGAGCCATCACCGCCTATGTCTGGATCAACAACCACCGGGGTACGATCGGTTTGATGAATAGTCACCGGACTATGATTGGTAGACAGCGCATCGCGCTCAACAAAATTGAGGATGCCGATATCCAAATCGAATTGGTCTAATGCTTTGACCAATTGGTCTCTTTTCTTGTTTGACATTGATCCCACCCAAGTTTTTGCACTGCGATATTGCATATGCGTTGTAAAAGGGGTTCACCAAGAAAGTGAACCCCATATGAATACCACAAATACTTGTTGGGCTAAAGCGTGTATCAGAGCGTATCCAGCATCTCGGCCACCAGCGGGTGGCGCACGACGTCTTTGCCTTCAAGTCGGATAACAGCGACGTCGACCATGGTCTCCAGCTTGTCAGCTACAGGGCCAAGTCCCGAGAGTGATGGCAGAAGGTCGGACTGGTTCGGGTCGCCGGTAATCACCATGGTCGAGTGCCAACCGAGCCGCGTAAGAAGCATCTTCAACTGCGTGTAGGTGCAATTCTGCGCCTCATCGATGACCACAAAGGCGTTATTCAGGGTGCGCCCGCGCATGAAACCAATGGGCGCAATCTCGATCAGGCCCTCGGCCATCATATGCTTGAGCTGCTGGGGGGAGAGCCGGTCTGATAGAGCATCGTAAAGCGGACGCAAATAAGGCGCGAGCTTGTCTTCCATGGCGCCGGGCAGGAAGCCGATCTGTTCACCGGCCTCCACGGCCGGGCGCGAGAGAATGATCCGATCGACCTTGCCCTTCTGCAGCGCCTCGACCGCCTTGCAGATCGCCAGATAGGTCTTGCCAGTTCCAGCCGGACCAACCGCTGCGATAAGCGACTTGCTATCGAGCGCCTTCAAGAGCGCTGCCTGGTTTTCCGAGCGGGGTTTGATTGTCTTTTGGTAGCGCTGCTCTCGCTTTGGAGGCGCTGCCGCAGCGGTCTGGCCCTTTTTGCCACGATCAGCATCATCGGGGTGCCATCCACCGTCAATCGCATAGAGCTCTGGGCCCTCATTCGGGCCTTTGCCTGAATCGAAGAAAGTTTCTTCGAACGCAGCATTGGCTTTCATGCGTTTGGTTGCGGTGCGTTTTCCCATGGGAATCTCCTTCTGGGGGCTACGGGCACAAAAAAACCGCTGGCAAGAGTTGCGCAGCGGCGGACGAAACTGGGAAACTGGGGAAAGAGGGCCGAACGCCGCGGGGAGGCGGGCAAGCCATCCCAAACCGAGGAGACGGCGCATATTTCAAGGTTCGATGGGGCATATGGCGCTTCTGCCACCCTCCTTCTCGAATCTATTTACCATGACACCATAGCGGGGTTAATCAAACCTTGAGCGATATTCCGCAGGCGTAATGAAAAGGCCCAAACCATGGCAATCTACAGCTTCGGAAACCTCAGCCCGACCCTACCCAAGGATCGATCTCACTGGGTCGCCGAAAACGCCACCGTGATCGGCAATGTGGAGCTGAAAGCGGGTACGAACATCTGGTACAATTGCGTCCTGCGCGGAGACCATTCCTCCCCCATTGTCATCGGCGAGGGATCAAACATTCAGGACGGAACAATCTGCCATGTCGATGAGGGCTGCCCGCTCACGATCGGGTCGGGTGTCACTATTGGACATATGGCAATGCTCCATGGCTGTACAATTGGGGACAATTCGCTCATCGGGATTGGCGCGACCGTGCTGAACCGGGCCGTGATCGGCTCCAATGTCATCATCGGCGCCCATGCGCTGGTTCCCGAGGGCAAGGAGATCCCTGACAATTCGCTTGTCATGGGCGCGCCGGGCAAGGTGTTGAAGGAAATCAGCGACGTGCAGGCCCAGGTCATCAAGATGAGCGCGCTGCACTATGTGGAAAATGCACGAAAGCACAGGGACCTTGTGAAGCGGATCGACTAGCTTATCGCTACGTCCCGGCTTGACCAGCCTTGTGCTTGCGTCACCCTGTTTACCAGAACAGGGAGGTTCAGCTTTGGCCGATTACGAATTCGCGAACGTCACCACCGAAAACCACACCTTGATCGTTGAGATCAATCGACCGGAAAAGATGAACGCGCTGCACCCGCCGGCCAATAAGGAGCTTGGCGAAATTTTCGATGCTTTTGCCATGAATCCGGACCTTTGGATTGCCATCATAACAGGTGCGGGCGAGCGGGCCTTCAGTGCTGGCAATGATTTGCGCTACCAGGCAGGCGGTGGGGAGATGTTCAAGGTTGAAACCGGCTTTGGAGGGCTTACCAGCCGGTATGATCTCGACAAACCGGTTATCGCCGCGGTCAATGGAGTGGCCATGGGTGGTGGGTTTGAAATCGCTCTGGCCTGCGACCTGATTATCGCGGCAGACACCGCACGCTTTGCTTTGCCTGAACCAAAAGTTGGACTCGCCGCACTGGCCGGGGGGCTGCATCGCCTACCCCGACAGATTGGGCTGAAACCGGCCATGGGCATGATCCTTACGGGACGTCATGTTGTGGCCGCAGAGGGCAAGGAACTCGGATTCGTAAATGAAGTTGTGCCCCAGAACGCGTTGATGGACGAAGCGCGGCGTTGGGCCGGACTGATTGCTGAGTGCAGTCCAATGTCGATCCGCGCCTCAAAACAAGCCGTCATGGGCGGTCTCGACGTGGCACACTATAAAGAAGCGTTTGAAACACGCTTTCCGGCGGTGTCAGACTTATTCAAATCCCAAGATTTCATTGAGGGTCCGCGCGCCTTTGCCGAGAAACGCAAGCCGAATTGGACGGGTAAGTAGAGCTCAGTTCGCATCTTTGGTTCGCAAAAACCGAACACCGAAGCTGCGCCCTTCGCTGCGCACAACCTGGCCACGCAGGTTTCCCGTGCTGACCACATCACCAATGGCAGGTGCCCGGCTGAAGGCTTCAAATCCGGCGCCTGTCAGGGAGATATCCACGACACGACAATTGAGGACACCTCCCCCTTCTAGCGAGAGTTTGGCCGGACCACCGGCCTTGTAGCGAGCGTGTTGACGTTCATCGCTAAGGCCTAGAACGTCTTTGTTGATCAGCCAAACCAACTGGTCAGCAAGTTTGTCACGCTTGCGATCGGTCTGGATGAATTTAACCAGAAACCCCTGGTCAATGACGCGGGAAACATCTCCAACCACACGCCCTAAACCATCGAAATAACAAACCACCTGACTGCCCTCATCTGGAAGATCGTGGGCGCGCACCTGGGCGCTCCGGCTGGACATCGCGACAGACACAATGCGGTGCTCACCGCCCTGCGGGTCCAGATATCGGCCACTGAGTTGGACAGGCAGGCGTTGGTCTAGCCGTAGGGAACGGACAGGTCCTATCGGGGCTCTCATTTGCGTTTGGACAGGGATCATAGCGGTCGAACAACTCCTCAAACGAACACATTCCGCCCAAATGCATTTGCGGTTTTATGCCTAAAATTGCTTCACAAAAGGTTGCTCCTGCCCAGCGCGATGCCTCAAAGTGTTTCAAGAGAAAAAGACTAGGGAGCAATTCGTGCGGGCGTTCGATTACATCATCGTGGGAGCGGGCAGCGCAGGCTGCGTATTGGCCAATCGGCTAAGCGCGGACCCATCGATTTCCGTTTGCCTGATTGAGGCCGGCAAGAAAGACAATAGCCTACTGGTTCGTATGCCCGGCGGGGTAGGCCAGCTTCTCAAGCAAGAAGGTCCTTATAATTGGGGTTTCGAGACCGTCCCACAGCAATACCTGGGCAATCGGCAGCTCTGGCAACCACGCGGGCGCGGCTGGGGCGGATCCTCTTCAATCAATGGAATGATCTATGTACGCGGCCATTCAAGCGACTATGATCAATGGGCACAAATGGGGCTGACCGGTTGGACCTACGATGATGTGCTACCCTATTTCAAAAAATCCGAGGGGCATGAAGCAGGCGGAGACGCATATCACGGCGGTGAAGGCCCGCTAAAGGTGACCGAGCCACCCGCAGATACTCCGATATATAGAGCGTTTTTCGAGGCAGGTCGCCAGGCTGGCTTTCCATACACACCCGATTTCAATGGTGCAGAGCAGCATGGCGTAGGTCCGTTTCAGCGTACGATTAGCGATGCCGAACGCTGTAGCGCTGCAACCGCGTATCTCAAACCGGTGCTCAACCGGCCCAATTTGACCATTATGTCGACCTGTCGCGTGACCCGGATTGTTCTCGAACACGGTCGTGCACGCGGTGTGGAGACGGTCCTCGCGAAGGGTCAGCCCGTCGAAACCATAAACGCGAACCGGGAAGTCTTGCTCTGTGCTGGCGCTCTACAATCACCGCAAATCCTGCAATTATCGGGTATAGGCGATCCGAACCATCTCAAGGATCACGGCATCGATGTGAAGGTGGCCGCACCAGGCGTGGGATCCAATCTTCAGGACCATCTTGACGTCGTTTTAGTCCACGAAATGAGGGAGCCGCTATCACTCTACAGCCAGACCAAAGGGTGGCGGAGGCCGCTGGTTGGTGTCCGTTATCTGCTGAACAAGAGCGGTCCAGGCGCTGACAACCACCTGCAAGTCGGTGGTTTCTTGAAAACACGAGCGGGGTTAGAGGCGCCCGATATCCAAATTCATCTCGTCAACGCGATCATGATCGACCACGGTCGTGCAGGCTTTGATAGAGATGGATTCACTCTGCATTCCTGTCAGCTACGGCCTGAAAGCCGCGGAACGGTCAGCCTCATGTCCAATGACCCCTTTGCCGCTCCAGCCATCGATCCGAACTACCTCGCGACAGAAAATGACCGCACTGTTATGCGTGATAGTGTCAAACTGATGCGCAATGTCGCCCAACAGGAAGCGTTCACCCCGTATCGTGGCCCGGAAATGGTCCCTGGCGCCGACGCCGCCTCCGATGATGAAATAGATGCCTATATCCGTGAAACCGCTGAGACGATTTATCATCCCGTGGGTACGGTCGCGATGGGCGCGGCGGACACCGCGCCATTGGATGGTGAGTTGCGGGTGCGCGGCATTCAGGGATTGCGCGTGGTAGATGCCTCCGTCATGCCGACCCTGATCGGCGGAAACACCAATGCGCCAACCATTATGATCGCCGAGAAAGCCGCTGACATGATCTTGGACAAGAGGCCAGCCGCACCCCCTGAAATTGAACTCGTATGATGGATTGAAAAAGAAGGTGTATTGGGAGCGAAGATCCCGCCTGGTTGGCAGGGGCGTTTATCCCATTCCCCTCTAAATAAGGGCATATCCCCTGGCATTGATGTAACGCGCCAGTGCATTCGCTCGGTTGGCAGGGTCTGGATGCGTGGACATGAATTCAGGTTGGCGCCGTCCGGCGGACTTTGCGTCCATCAGCTGCCAAAGCCGAACCGATTGGGTCACATCGTATCCAGCATCATACATGTAATCGACACCGACCCGGTCAGCTTCCAATTCGCTTTCCCTTGAATAAGGCAGCACCACACCGAACTGGACAGCGGCGCCTCCCAACGCCGTAACCAGTCCACCATACTGCTGGAGTTCTTCCGACTGGGTCACAGCCACTTGTCCTGCGACCAATGCGGCCTGGGCCAAGACCTGGCGGCTCAAGCGTCGACCCGCATGATTAAAAACTGCATGGCCGATCTCGTGGCCCAACACCGCACTCAATTGGTCTTCGTTCTCGGAAAGCTCGACCATGCCGCGATACACGCCGACCCGGTTTCCAGGCATGACGAAAGCATTTACGTCGTCTGTGTCAAAGACGGCCACGTCCCACTGCTCTCCAGCCTTTGGGGTCACCCGCTCGACACGGGACCAGGTGCGCAAAACCGAATTGCGTAACCTTGAATCGGACGTTTGGGGCGTCTGTGCCTTCACGTCACTCCAGGCTGTGGCGGCCATCTGACCAATCTGGGCGTCACTGAAAAAGTTCAGCTCTGTTTCGCCAGTGTATTGATTGGTCGCGCAACCCGATACGATCGGAAATACCGTACCAGCCGCCAAGCCGCAGATGATACCGCGCCTTGAGAGGTTGATTTGTGGCGCGTCCTTGAGGAGTTCGCCATCGAATGGGATGCGTTTTGTCATCGCCCGGTTCCTGATTGTTTCATCGAGCCGGTGTTACCTATCGAAACGGGGATTCGAAAGACGGCTGCAGTAATGTCTCTGGAGTCAACCGTAAGGAGCCCGGCTTGAACAGTTTCTGAATAACCTAGGCCGGTGAGCTGCTGCCCGTCGCCAGAGTCTTCGCCTGATCGACCCACGCCTGGCGGCCCACACGGCCTGAAAAGCTAAGATAATCATCAACCCAAGCCTGGTTCGACGGTGACCAGTCAGCAATTTGCTGAAAACTGAACACGCCGATCGAATTCAAGACGTTCTGAATTCGCGGACCGACGCCTTCAATCTTCGTGAGGTCGTCGCGCTCATCCGCGCTTGACGGTTCATCAGCGGCAAGTGGGCGCTCTGGAACGATCGCCGTCGGTATGGGCTCGGGTACGGCCTTCAGTTCCACGGGATCCTCCGGCGTCGGGGCGGGCATTTGAGCTTCGGGGGCAGCGGCGGGTTCGACAAGGTCGTTCGCAGCATCGACACGTTCAGGCACAGCGGTCGAAACCGCCTCTTGAACGGGTGTCACATCCTCTGCAGTGGCCTCGACCAGAGGTTCGCCCTCAGGCTCAGCCTCTGCTTCAATCGGCGTTTCGATGACGGGTGCGGGTTCTTCGACGGGAGCTGGCGCCGGTTCGGGGGCCAGCACAGACCCCATCATGGCCTCCGTCGTGACAGCCGGTTCAAAGTCAGTGACATCGCGGCTTCTTTCTTCTTCAAGATAGGCCAGCCTCCCCTCTAGATAACGATTGCGCCACCGCAAACGTGCCAATTCTTCATCTGGTGTTTCGCGATCTTCCGCGGGCGTCGAAACGACAGTTGATGAACCGTCAACATCCGTTTCATCTGCCACATCCTCAGGACCAGAAGGCGGCTCACCAGAAAGTTGCACGCCGGCCTTCTCCTCAAAAACCCTCAGGCGGGTCCGCAGATAGTCGTTCTGCCATGCGAGCTTTTCCATCTCCACCGACGGGGCCGCCTCCATGGAAGTATTGACACCAGGCGGATCTAGCGGCGCCTCATTGTCCCCCGCCGCCGTATCGGGCGGGTTAAGGGCGGCTTTTAGATCGCTCTGCAGTGTCGTGTTCTCCGTCTCAAGGGCGCTAATCTGCCCTTGAAGATCACGGATTTGGGACAGTGCGTCTCCCAAGTCATCGCTCGCGGCACCGCTCAGTTGACCCTGCGCGAAGGAACCAGCGGCCCCCCCCATAGCGCCGACAACGGCTGCAACGGCGGCTGCGTTTCTGCGCTCACCCCCTCCAATCGTCTCGTTCGCTGCATTGAGACGGCTTTGAAGTTCAGACAGCTCAGCGCCCATCGCCGCGATCTTCTGGTCTCGCTCTTCAAGGCCCGCCTGCATCTCAGGCGCGCCGTCGCCAAGCTTTCTCTGGGCCGCATACAAGCCCTCGATTTCTGTTCTCGCTTGCTCAAGCTCCGTTTGAGCCATACCCGCCTCGACTTCGAAACGCCGTAAACGGCCACGCAACAGCGCACCGCGAAGTCCCCAGCCAAAAACAAGCGCAAGAAGAGCCGCGGCACCCAATAGGGCCCACATCTGAGTGAGTAGCCAGGTCATTGTTCGCTTTGCTCCACCACTTCGATTTCTATCGTATCAATTACAACGCCATAGGGACCATCAGCCCGAGCCATATCCTCACGCAAAGCGTTTAGAGTGCCTCCACCTGCTTTCCCTGCGACAACCAGTCCGACCCCTTCTGGATCGAAACCCATAAAACCGGTCTCAAAACGGGCAAAATGCGGTAGCCCAAGCTGTACCAGCTCCGACAAGCCTTCACGTGTTTCAGCAACGACATCCATTTCATCTACAACGCTGCTGGAAAAGTGTGTGCTAGCGATATCCAGGAATGCCTGTCGTTCTGCTTCGTTTGCAACGCCACCCTCAAGAACCAATACGCCATCGGCGTGGCGCGCGGACCAAACGCTGGGGCCTCGGATCTCCGATTGCCCCGAATACGGTGGCGGCACATTCAACACTTCTGCCGAAAGCTGTGATCGACGTGCATTGTCGCGCGCAATCCCGGTGACGCGAAGCCTGGTATTTCGCAAAACAGCTGTGCCCATTTCCAATTCGGCCACGCTGGCAACCGCAACCGTTGCAACTTCCGTCCAAGCACCAGGGGGTGCGCCGGCGGCAATTTCAGTTCGATCTTCCACGGTTGCCACCCCTGCATCTTCAGCGGCCGCCACAAGCGCCGCCCGGACCGTGCGGTTGGGCACATTTCCACCGAAGACCAGTGTGCCGTCTGACGTAAGCGTAGTCCTCCACACAAAGGGGGATACAACAGCGACCGGTTCAAACTCGGCCTCCACCATTGTGACGGCGCCGAAGATCGGTCCACCCTGTCCAAGGGAAGCCATGGCGGCTGCCATTGCTCGCGCTTCATTATCACCGCCGCCCGATACACCAGACAAGCGCGCCGCTTGACCGTCTACGTCCACGCTGACCCATGCCAGTCCTTCATTTATCATATGGGTTTTAACAGCTGAGCGAATTGTGTCCTCATAGCCCTTTGCACGCTTGGGGAAGTCCAGATAAGACCATGCGGCAAGGGCCAAAAGCCCGAGAGCCCCCAGGACGGCGAGCAACGTATCAAACAGCCTCATCAGGGGCCCTCGCTTCCAGCCACGCGCAAATTCAAGCGCAACGCATGCCCTAATCAGGCAGGCGCTTCAAGGGAGTGCATACACTTTGGTAACGTCTGTTGCGATTGAGCAAATCACCAGTCCTTCGAACCCGCGTGTGAAAGCCCTTA
>JBCCTK010000110.1:0-9613 GCA_039198685.1 Pseudomonadota bacterium
ACCATCTTGCCCGCGGCGTTCATACCGCCGTACCGTGGGAGGGTAGCGGCATGAACGCCGCTACGTGGAAAACGACGGAACTAACAAAAACGGTGGACCACTCCGATAGGGCCGATCACTACAGAGAGTGCCTCGCTGATTGGCGCCTATGAGAGCCGTGTAACTCAATTGGAAAGCCAAAAAGCCGATTTAAACGAAAAGCTCGACTCGCGAGTAAAGACCCTGTCCGCAGAGGACGTCAAAAGAAAAACTAGAACCGCGCTCGCATTCCTCGCAAATCCCTGGAATCTTTGGAAAACAGGACGGATGGAAGACCGCAGAATCGTCCTCAAACTCACATTCTGCGGTCATCTTGCCTACAAACGTGGGAAGGGCTTTAGAACCGCAGATAAGGAGAAATTGTCTATGCCATTCAAACTCTTAACCAAGCCGCACGATCCAATGTGCGGTATGGTGGGCCCGGCAGGACTTGAACCCGCGACCAAACCGTTATGAGCGGTCCGCTCTAACCACCTGAGCTACAGGCCCTTTGGTGCGTGCATCTGCTTGCGCCAAGGGGTCTTCATGCCCCGGCCTTGATTGGGCCGCAATGGTTTCGATACGTTCAACGGCATATTTTGGAGGACATCTGATGAAATTCCCCATGGTTTTACGGCCTGCGATACGATCGCTTGCCCCTTTGGCGATACTGGCCGCATTGGCGGCCCCCGCAGCGTGTGCCCAGATTTCCGGCCCCCCGTCGGCCCAGCAACCCATCATGGCCGCCGCGCATCCCAATTCCATCCAACCTGAGACCACGCTCGCCATTTCTGCAAGCGGCGAGGTAAGGGTTGAACCGGACACTGCCTTTGTCTCCCTCGGCGTGCGCAGCGAATCGGCAACGGCCGAAGGCGCGATGGCGGCCAATCGCGAATCCATGGCCGATGTGTTCGCGGCCCTTCGATCAGCAGGCCTGGAAGACCGCGATATCCAGACCTCGAATTTCTCGCTCCAGCCGATGTATGATTACATCGACCGCGAAGATGGGCGTGGCAATGAGCGGGTCCTGCGCGGTTATGGGGTTTCAAACGAGGTTTCTGCAAAAATCAGTGATCTGGATGATGTTGGTGCCACGCTCGATGCTGTGGTGACGGCCGGTGGCAACACGTTCAATGGCATTCGTTTTGCGCTGGAAGACGACACCGCCGCGCGCGATGAAGCCCGCCGGATGGCGATGGAAACGGCCCTGGCGCGGGCCGATCTCTACGCCAGCGCCGCGGGATATCGTGTGGCGCGAATTGTGACCATGAGCGAACGAGAGTCCCGCCAGGGTCCCCAACCCATGATGGAGATGGCCCAGGCCCGCTCCATGGCGATGGCTGTTGACACTCCGATTGCAGGCGGTGAGGTGGGCTATACCGCGCAGGTCAATATCCTCTTCGAGCTTGCCCAATGAGACAGCTTAAGGTGCCATTCGCAGCGGCCATGATGGTGATCGTGGTTGCCTGCGCAACGATGGAGCCCGGTTCCCAGCGCGACGAAGAGCAGGCCATCACAGCCGTGCTGAATGCCCAACAGGCGGCTTGGAACCGCGGTGACATTGATGCCTTCATGGACGGCTATGTCCGGGGCGACGCCCTTCGGTTTGCGTCCGGCGGAACCGTCACGCGCGGTTGGCAGTCCACATTGGACCGCTACAAAGCGCGCTATAGGGATCGATCGATCATGGGCGCGTTGACCTTCTCCGGGATTGAAGTGGATCCGATTTCTGCGGATGCCGCCTTGGTCCACGGTGCGTGGGCGCTCCAGCGGTCCGATGATGCACCGTCCGGACTGTTCACCTTGCTCTTCCGGAAAACCGCTGAAGGGGAATGGCGCATCGTGAGTGATACGACCACCTTAGCCGATTGATCCGGCTTCGGGATGCGTCGTAAACACTTTTGCTGACGTTGGACCGAGGGGACCGCAATGCCAGAAGCCACGGGTGCACTTGAAGCCAAGCCAGGCGTGGTTCGCGGGGCTGTGGAGAGCGGTTGGTTTTTGAATGTCATCACGACGCTGATTGTCATCAATGCGATCGTTCTGGGGGTGTTGACCTTTGATCTGCCGCCTGGACTGGTGCGGGCGTTGCGCGTCGTTGATACGGCGATCACATGGATTTTTGCCGCTGAGATTGCAATCAAACTGGCTCTCTATCGGCTAAACTTCTTTCGATCTGGTTGGAACTGGTTCGACTTCCTGGTTGTCGGCGTTTCCCTGGCACCAGGTGGCGAGGGCCTGAGTGTGCTGCGCGCCTTGAGGGTGCTGCGTGTCCTCAGGCTCCTGCACGTGGTGCCCATGATGCGCCGGATCACAGAAGCGTTGCTCAAGGCACTGCCCGGCATGGGTGCGATCCTCGCTGTTCTGGCGCTGATCACCTATGTGGCGGCGGTCATGGCGACCAATATGTTTGGCAACACTGAAACGCCTGAGGTGAAGCAACTCTTCGGCGACCTGCCGAGTTCAGCGTTTTCCCTGTTTCAAGTCATGACCATGGATGGCTGGCGCTTCGAAGTGGTTCAGAAAGTTATCGACGATGGCCACCCCTATGCCTGGGCCTTCTTCATGATTTTCATTTTCCTGGCGAGTTTTGCCGTTTTGAACCTGTTCATCGCCCTGATCGTGGAGGCTTTGCAGGCCGAACAGGAAGCCTTGCAAGAGGAGACCATCGAAATGCTCGAGGAAGACCAGGAGGAAGCCCATGAGGAGCGAGAGGAGATCCTCTTGCTGCTTGCAGAGCTGCGCGATGAAATCAGGGAACTGAAGGCCGCGCGCGAGGCGGGTTAGGGCCTCGGGCACTTCAGGTTTTCAGGGAAAAGGGCTCTAAATCGGCGGGTAGGGGAAGGCGCTGGTCGTGGCACCCAGGTCGAAGAAGTCGTTCTCCATGGCAGGCAGAGCGTGTTCGATCAGGGTTTCAGGGGTCCATCCTTCCAGGCGCGAGACCGATTTTACGGGGCGCGGCTGGTCAAACAGGACCACTTCATTGCCGCGGACACTGAAGATCTGGCTTGTGACATGGCTTGCCTTGTCCGCGCACAGTGCCACGGCGAGCTGGGCGACCTGGTCGGCGCGCATGCCTTCCTGCATCCGCTTTACCCGCTGTGCGCCCGCCTCATCCTTAACCGGGATAGAGGCGATCATGCGCGTCCAGGCAAACGGCGCGATCACATTGGATCGCACTGATTTTCGGGCTCCCTCCATGGCAACGATACGCGAAAGGCCGACCACCCCCATCTTCGCCGCCGCATAATTGGCCTGGCCAATATTGCCGATCAGGCCCGATGTGGACGTGAAAAGGACAAAGGCGCCATCTTCCTGTTCCCGGAATAGCTCAACGGCGGCACGCGTGACGTTGAAACTGCCATGGAGATGGACGTCGATGACGGCCTGCCAGTCCGCCTCGCTCATCTTGTGAAACATGGTATCGCGCAAGATACCAGCCGGGTTCATGATGGCGTGCAGGCCGCCGAACGTATCTTTGGCTTGCTCGACCATTCCGGCCACTGCGGCAAAGTCTGTTACACTATCAGAGTTCGACACGGCTTTGCCGCCTGCGGCGCGGATTTCCGCGGCAACCTGCTCGGCGGGTCCGGCATCGCCCGGATCGCCCCCTGTCAACCCACCGCCCAGATCATTGACCACGACATTTGCGCCTTCGCGCGCCGCCAGCAGGGCGCACTCCTTGCCAATTCCATTGCCCCCGCCCGTGACCAGCACGGTCTTACCCTCCAGAAGTCCCATGTCGCGCTCCCTTGTGTTTGCTATGGTCTCAACCTAGCCGAACACGCGGCGAAAAAAAGCGCCACCCTTGGGGAAGGTGACGCTGAGTGAACACGCAGGCGGGCCGGTCTGCACCCGGCGCATGCGTTCAGCCGATCTCCACCCAAAGCGCGCAGGCATCGTCGGAGCGTTTAATGCGGGCAAGGTCATGGTGCGCACTGGCGGCTTCATGGTCGCGCAGCTGGGTGATCATAGCGCTAAGACCGCGAGCCTGGACCGCTCGCGCCAGTTCCACGCCATTATAAAGGCCATAGGGCTCGATCAGGCGGTAGAAACCGTCGCTCATCAGGACGAACTGGGCACCCTTGCTGGCCGGCACGCGGATCAGATTGACACATTCGCCATTGGCGGGCCGCAGGCCGAAGATGGGCCGACCGCTGACATGGCGCGCCGCGCGGGCCAGGCGCACCTGCTCCCAGATTTCAGTTTCCGATAGAGCCAGAACGCGGCGCGTGTCCGTGCTTTCCTTGACAACATCCTCAGTGGGGCCGAGCACGCTGCCATTCACCACATCCAGCGCCATGCAGTCACCCAGCCAGGCAAACTCCACCGTATCGCCGATACGCCGCATCCAGATGCCCGACGCGATGGGCAGCGCTTCCGGCGGCAGGGTGTCCAGGCTGACCTCGCATTCTTCCTCGGCGCGGGCGCGCACCGTTTCCAGTATGGTGCGGAAATAGGCGGGCGCGCCAATATTGCCGGGCGGGGTCGCGAGCAGGGCATCCGACAGGGTCTCAGCGATCCAGGCCGCCCCGCTTTCCGCGCCGGGAAACGGCATCAGGTCGGTGGCATCGGTTGCACCGTCTATCACCCAGGCCGTGCCCATCTGGGCATCGAAGCCATACCGGTCATCGCCCATACGCCCCAGTTTCCCCGGCGAATTCACGCAGTCCAGTATCTCAATCGCCGCCATCGCCCATCTCCCTGAGGCAAGGCCAGACTAGGGCGCGTGCACCGCAATGACGAATGACGATTTGGAAGGGTTGGCAATTTGTGATCGCGGTTGACGGGGCAGGGACAAGATTGCGAAATGGCAAGAGAACAGGGGACGAGATGGCCGACGTTTTCATCAGCTACAAGAAGGAAGACCGGGCGCTGGCCGAGCAGGTTGAGGCTGCGTTGGTGGCTTCGGGTCTCTCCAGCTGGTGGGACACCTCGTTGCATCCACGTGAAAGCTGGGACGCAATCATCCAGCGAGAGATCGCCGAGGCTAAAGCTGTGATCGTGATATGGACGCCGCGTTCGGTTCGGTCCGAATGGGTTCGCATCGAGGCGAATTACGGCAAGCAGCACGGAAAACTAGTCCCGCTATTGGTTGAGGCCTGCGATATTCCGCTGGCCTTCACCCTGACGCAAGCTGCCAATCTCACAGATTGGGACGGGTCGGATGAGCATAAGGGATGGCAGACCGCTCTTGGATGGGTGCAGGCCCATACAACAGCCCTTCATTCGCCAGATCCGTTGCCAGAGCAGACCACGGCCCCGGCGGCGCCAGCGCTCCATCAACCTGTAGCGGTGGCACCAGTTCCCACGCCGCGCCAATTCGAGCCGCAAGGCGTCGGTGTAAGTCAGTCCCCGCCGCCCTTCAACGCTTCCAGCTATGTCTATATCAGCCACCCTAGAGACATCGACAGAGATCTTATGCGTGCGGTGGTGCGTGCACTGTTTCGTCGAAGTGTCAGCGTTTGGCTCTGGGATCCGGCCCCTTATGCGCTTACCCGGGAAGAGCAGCTCGCGATTGGCCGCCAATCTGCGGCGACAGACTTTGCCAAGGCGATGCTCCAACGAATTGAGACAGCGCCCTGTAACCTGCTCCTGATTGGCGAACATTCCAAAGCGGGCGGCTTCCAAACCCAGGAAATCGATCATGCCCTGGCTCATGGAATATACGCCGCGGCCCGTGTTGATGGTGTGGAGCATGGCGGCCTGCCATCGGAGTTCCAGACCGGCTTCCTGCCGGATCTCAATCCGGCGGCAAACGATGATGAAACGATCCAGAACCGTATTGCGGGCCTGGCCGACGACGTCGCGCGGATTGTCCATGGCTCGACTGGAGTGGCAAAGGAAAGTGCCGGACAGAAGCGGGGAGTGTGGGCGTTCGGCGTCGCTGTATTGTTCGCTGCTGTGGCGGTTGGCTGGTGGACCTTCGACACCTTTGTTGCAGATGGAACAATAACTGAGACTTCAGGGTCCACAGAAGCCGCAGTAGAAAATGCCGTGCTGGACTCTTACTCGCCGGGTGATGAGTTCCGCGACTGCGACGAGTGCCCCGAGATGGTCGTGATCCCTTCGGGGTCGTTTGTGATAGGCTCGCCATCGAGCGAAGCGGGACGCCAAGACGATGAAGGCCCGCTGCGGACGGTTCAGATCGGGTATGAGCTTGCAGTGGGCAAGTATGAGGTGACCTGGGCCGAGTGGGAGGCCTGCGTGGCCGATGGCGGGTGTGACAATGCTGGCCCCCTTGGCGCCGGTGGGGACAATGGTTGGGGCAGGGGCTCACGGCCGGTGATCAGAGTCAGCTGGGAAGATGCGCAGGCCTATGTGCTGTGGCTCAGCCGGAAGACGGGAGAGCGATATCGGCTGTTGTCCGAGGCGGAGTGGGAATATGCCGCGCGCGGTGTGACGACCCCGACGGCGGCTTTCACACGTTTCAGCTGGGGCGATGGTGATCCGACGTGCTCGCGCGGGGCCCGCAATGGCGCTGTCTTTATTCCTTGCGAAGGCTCTGAAACCGAACCGGTTGGTTTCTCTGCGGCGAATGCGTTCGGCCTGCATGACCTGCATGGCAATGTCTGGGAGTGGACGCAGGATTGTTACCAGGACAGCTATTCCGGTGCTCCAACGGACGGCTCTGCCCGTTTGGTGAGCGGTTGCTCGCAGCGGGTCCTCCGCGGCGGTTCCTGGGTCAGCAATCCGATCAGGCTCCGCTCGGCCAACCGCAGCAGGTACCTACCCTCGAACCGGGGCGTCGATGTCGGGTTCCGTGTGGCCAGGACACTTTCACCCCCTACACCCTAATAGCGGGCAAAGCCCGCGCCTTGGACCGGCGAAGCCGGTTCGAGATTCTTGGGCCCGGGCCGCAACCGCGCCCTCTCCATCCGCCGGTCCCTGCGCAGGCAGGGACCCATGGACCCGTCTCGAGAGTGAGTGCGCGGGGTGTCTTTCGTCCATGGATGCCTGCCTTCGCAGGCATCTGCGGCGGTGGGGATGGTGTGCGCCCCAACCCTTCCGACCCGAAACTCATCCCCCCCTGTCCCCTGCGCCTATATTCCGGACCGTGCAACCGCGCCCTCTCCATCCGCCGGTCCCTGCGCAGGCAGGGACCCATGGACCCGTCTCGAGAGTGAGTGAGCGGGGTGTCTTTCGTCCATGGACACCTGCCTGCGCAGGTGTCTGCGGAAGGAGAGAGGCCTACCCCGCCGCGGCGAGGCGCTCGGCTTCCTCGTCGCTCAGTTCTGAATTGTCATAGACGTTCTGCACATCGTCCAACTCGTCGAGCACATCGAGCAGTTTCATAAGGGTCTCGGCGGGGCCGCCCTCCACGGGCACGGTGTTTTGGGGTTTCCAGACGAGTTTGGTGCTTGTGGCGTCAACCTCGCTCCACACCTCGTCCAGCGCGCCGGCGACCTCGTTCAGCCCCTCGCGCTCTGTGTAGATTATGTAGGTCTCGCCATCCTTTTCCATGTCCGTGGCGCCCGCCTCGATGGCGGCCATCATGACATCGTCTTCCTCGCCGATGGTGTCGGGATAGATGATCTCGCCCACCTGGTCGAAGCCGAAGCTGACGCTGCCCGTCTCGCCCAGATTTCCGCCATTCTTGGAGAAGGAGGACCGGATCTCGCTGGCCGCGCGGTTCTTGTTGTCGGTGGAAGCCTCAACGATGATGCCGACCCCGCCGGGTCCAAAGCCCTCATAGCGGATGTCGACATAGTCATCGCCGCCGCCGCCCGCGCCCTTGTCGATGGCGCGCTTGATATTATCTTTTGGCAGGGAGCTGCCCTTGGCATTTTTAATGGCCAGGCGCAGGCGCGGATTGGCATCGGGATCGGGCCCGCCGAGCTTGGCGGCAATCGTGATCTCCTTGGAAAGGCGCGAGAAGAGCACAGCGCGCTTTTTGTCCTGGGCGCCTTTGCGGTGCTGGATGTTTGCCCATTTACTGTGGCCGGCCATTGGTCCTCACCTCGGTATCGATCATTTGTCTGGCAATCAGATAGTATGGATCACCCGCCCTGTCAGCCACGCAGAACTGCGCCGGTCGCCTTGGTGACTTTTGCGATGATCTTGTCCATCACCGCATCAATCTCCTTGTCTTTCAGCGTCTCCCCCTTCGGCTGGAGCGTAATTTCAAGGGCAATCGATTTCTGGTCTTGCCCGACGCCTTGCCCGGTATAAACGTCGAAAACCAACACTTCGCCGATCAGTGCCTTGTCGGCGCCCTGGGCCGCGCGAATGAGATCGGCAGCGGGCGTGGCTTTGCCAACGGTAAAGGCCAGGTCGCGGCGCACCGGGGATTGGTCTGAAAGGTCGAGTTTAGCACGCGTTTTTGCCCCGCGCGCCTTCATCTGGGGCAGGGCGTTGAGGTTCAGCTCAAAACCGAAAAGCGGGCCTTCCACGTCCAGCGCCTTCAGCACGCGCGGATGCAGCGCGCCAAATTGCGCCACGGTTACCTTGGGCCCCATCTTCAAACTTGCGGCCTGGCCCGGGTGCCAATGGTCATCGCGCGGCGGGGCAACCTGGAACCGCCCCTGGGGCTGGCCGATTGACTCCAGGACAGCGATCAGATCCGCCTTGGCTGCGTAGGCGTCATAGGCCTTCGTGCCTTGCCAATGGCGCGCACCCGAGGGGCGAACGAGAGCCGCAATCACGGTGCGTTGGTCCCGCGGGCCATCGCTGAGATAGATGGGGCCAGCCTCGAACAGAGCTGTTCCACGCTCGCCACGATCTCTGGCGCGCTGGAGCGCGGTGGCCAGATTTGCCAATACGCTCGGGCGCATTTGGTTCAGTTCACTGGCGACAGGATTGGCCACAGTCAGGGCGTCTGCGCCGCCGCCAAACATCTGAGCCTGTGCCTTTGGCATGAAGCTCCAGGTCACGGCCTCCAGAAAGCCGCGCGCCGCCAAGGTGCGCCGGGCCGTGCGCACGCGTTCCTGAAGTGCTGTGGTCAGCGCTCCGCGCCCCGCATCTGGTTCGGGCAGGGAAAGTGTTGGCAGTGCATCATAGCCTTCGGTGCGGGCGATCTCTTCCACCAGATCCGCTGACTGTTCCACGTCAAACCGCCACGTCGGAGGCATCACATAGAAAGCGTCGCCGGCGTCTTCGACCTTGAATCCAAGCTCACCCAAAGTCTTGCGCATGTCCTTGGGTTTCACCTTCAAGCCCGTTAGCCGCTCAACATCGGCCAGCTTGAAAGCCACTTTGTCTTGTCGGGGAAGCGGCGTGCCGGCGACCTTGGTATCGGATACCTTGCCACCACCGGTCGCTGTGATCAGAGCGATTGCGGCGTTCAGTCCATCCAGGCAGGAGGCCGGATCAACGCCGCGTTCAAACCGATAGCGTGCATCGGAAATGATGCCTGTGGTGCGGCCTGTACGGGCAGTGCGCAGGGGGTCAAACCAGGCGCTCTCGATGAACACGTCTTTTGTCTCTTCGCTGACGGCCGTGGATTGCCCCCCCATGACCCCGCCCAAGCCAATCGCGCCGCTATTGTCAGCGATCACGCACATATCCTTGGAAATGTCGTAGGTCTTGCCATCCAGAGCGTTGAGCGTCTCGCCGGCGCGGCCCAGTCTGGCAACAATGGGGCCGTCCAGCTTGG
>JBCCTK010000111.1:0-9561 GCA_039198685.1 Pseudomonadota bacterium
AGCCGGCGTCTGAGAATTCGAAGTCTCCCTCACGAAGGCGCGAATACAGCACCTTGGTGTCCTGTAGTAGCAATTCAGGGTCCACCCAATCGGCAATCTGTTTCCAATTCTGCTGAGCCACCGGAGGCGGTTTCATATTGTCGCCCGTGTTTCGGTACATGTAGGTAAATTCGAGTGGGTTGTCTGGCCCGTATCCGGCATCTTCGAGCAATCTGCGCGCTTCGAGCAACCGCTCGCTGCGCGGCATGTCGGCCCAATCAACGCGCGGCGCCGCTTCGCCTTCAACGTAATTGTCAATGCCTGGGGGAACAAAATTATAGGCGGGTAGGAAGCCTGGCGTGAGCACATTGTCGGTCATGAACTCCCGGTCCAAAGACATCGCCAATGCCTTTCGAACGCGCAAATCGTCAAACGGCGGGACTTCCTGGTTGAAAACCCAATAGGTCACTGTGAGCGATGGATCGGCGCGAACCCAGCCCGGCAGGCGGCGATCAATCTCATTCTTGCGCGGACCTTCGAACGCGTTGTTGATGTCCAGTTCGCCAGCCTCGATCATCCGTTCAACGGCATTGAGGTCGGATATTGGGAAGTATGCAACGCTGTCGAAGCAGAGCGCATCCTCGCCATACCAATTCTCATTCCTAACGGAGATAAGCGAAGACCCTACGGTCCAATCGACCAGCTTATAAGGACCGTTTACCTCGATATTCTCCGGTCGGACCCAGCGGTCGCCGTGCTCTGCGATCACGTGGCGAGGCACTGGATAGGTTGTGTAATGGGTTAAAAGCCCGGGCAAATAGGGCGCGGGATACTCAAGCGTAATTTCCAGAGTGTAGTCATCGATCGCGCGGATTCCCAGGTCTTCCGGGGCCACTTCACCCCGGTTCAAGGCAGCAGCATTTTTCACCAGCCACAGCAACGAAGCATATTGACCGGCAGTCGCCGGATCCTGAAGGCGCTGGAAAGCAAAGACAAAATCATCGGCTGTGAGCGGCGTGCCATCCGACCAAAGCGTGTCTTTCAACTTGAAGGTCCAGACCGTCTGAGTGTCATCAATCTCGTAGCTGTCGGCCACACCAAGAATTGGTCGGCCGTCGGCGGCGGTTACGAACAAGCCATTGAACATGTCGCCAATGATGATGTTTTCCCATTGAGCTGAAGACTTATGGGGATCAAGCGTGTCAGGGTTGGCGGAAATCCCACGCCGGAGCATTTCGCCATACTGACCACTGTCATCGCCACCACCACAGGCCGAGAGCAACACCGTCGCTGCACCTGCTAAAGCCCATTTCCACCTACCCAGAGACACCATATGCTTTCCCTCAATGAAGCCGATCACGTCAGTAGTGTTGTTAGCGATCGGTACAGTTTCCAAGGCACAACTGCGTGAAGCCCTGCCTTGCATTTGTTACAAGACTGAAAAAGATGAGCAGGAAATGACCATGGCACGCAAGACCACTCTCGCATTGATGATGCCCCTCTTGTTGCCAGCCATAGTGTTTGCTGAAACCAATGAGACATCGACTGCCGCCGTTTATGCCTGCGCGGACACTGAAGATGATGTGGCTCGTCTCGCCTGCTACGATGCGGCTGTCGGCCGGCTCCAGGCGGCTGAGGAGGCCGGGGAGATCACAACGATAACAAGGGAAGAAGTCGAAAGCGTTCAACGCGACACGTTTGGCTTGTCTTTCCCGTCGCTTCCTGCGCTGGCAATCCCTCGCCTTGGCGGTGACCCTGATGATGACGGTCAACTCGAGAGTATCACGTTCGCCGTCACGAAGATTGAGCGAAACAGCTACAACAAAGCTGTCATTACGTTGGAAAACGACCAGGTCTGGGTACAAACCGATAGCGGAACATTCTCCCTCCGCGGCATCGAAGAAGCCCAGATCCAACGCGCGGCGATCGGCAGCTTCAGGATGAAACTTGATGGCGGGCGAGCCTTCCGTGTGCGCCGGTTGCGCTAGCGCTCTTTGGGATCCAAAGCGTCGCGAAGGCCGTCGCCAAGGAAATTGAGGGCAAGCAGTGTAACAGCCATAGTGCCTGCAGGGATGAGCAGCATCCAAGCCCGGTCGCGCATCTCATTGGCCCCCTGGCTGATCAACACGCCGAGCGAGGTTAGCGGCTCATTCACGCCCAGGCCCAGGAACGATAAAAAGCTTTCCGCCAGGATCACCACCGGAATGGTCAGTGTCACATAGACCGCAACGGGCCCTATCACGTTGGGCAAAATATGGCGCCGGATCATCGCCAGCTGGCTGACCCCTGCAGCTCTGGCAGCCTCGATGAATTCGCGGCTTTTTATCGCCAGGGTCTGGCCACGGACAATGCGGGCCATGGTCAACCACTCGATCGCACCAATG
Source organism: Pseudomonadota bacterium (assembly GCA_039198685.1). Classification (GTDB taxonomy): domain Bacteria; phylum Pseudomonadota; class Alphaproteobacteria; order Caulobacterales; family Hyphomonadaceae; genus UBA5336. The sequence continues at coordinate 2,364 of JBCCTK010000111.1, forward strand.
GCGGCGAATATCAGGAAAATATTTTGGCCGAACACGGTGATGAGCAGGATCACAAAAAAGATGAAAGGAAGCGCGTAAAGCACGTCAACGATACGCATCATAATGTTGTCGAGCCGACCGCCTATAAACCCAGCTAAGGCCCCCCAAGTGACACCGATCACTAGGGATACCAGCGTTGCAATGACGCCAACCAGAAGCGAGATCCGTAACGCGATCATCAGCCGGGCAAGATAATCGCGGCCAAGATAGTCCGTTCCGAGCACGTGCAGATTTTCAAAGGTTGGCGCGATCTTGATCAGCGAGGACTGGGTTTCGGAGTCGTGCACCCAAAGCGCCGGACCAAACGCGGCGACGAAGATGAGGACGCCTAACACCCAAATGGATACCACAGCCGCACGGTTGCGCAGCAGGCGCGCCCGGGCATCATCCCAAAGCGAACGACCCGATACGATTGCTTCTGTCACAGCAGGTTCGATACTGTTTGGATCTCGCAAAAGGTCAGCCATCAGTCGTATTTAACCTTCGGATCCAGAACGGCGTATAGAATATCCGCGATCAGGTTCAAGGCGATGATGAGGCCCGCATAGATAATGATCGCCCCCATTACCAATGTGTAGTCCCGATTGATGGCGCCATCCACGAAGTAACTTCCCATTCCCGGTAACGAGAAAACCCGTTCAACCACGACAGATCCGGTCATAACGCCTGCTGTGGCTGGGCCGACATATGACACAAGTGGCAGAATTGCAGATGGCAAGGCATGCTTGGTGATGACACTTCGTTCCGAGAGGCCTTTTGATCGCGCAGTTCGAATATGCGGCATGCGCATGGTCTCGATCATCGATGCGCGCATGAGCCGCGAAATAATGGCGATCTGTGGCAGCGCCAACGTAATAACCGGTAAAGTGAGATTGTGGAATCCAAGACTTGGTGGAAACCCCAGTCCACCAGCGGAAAAAACTCCAGCGCCAAGGGCAAAAACAAGGATCAAAAGAGGACCGCTTACAAAAGTGGGAACCGAGATTCCCACCATTGAAACGCCCATAACGCCATAGTCCGCCGAGGTGTTTTGCCTGAGCCCGGCCAATATACCGAGCGCGCCTCCAACGATGACAGCAAGCAGCATCGACAGCCCACCAATCGTAAGGCTGATTGGAAGGCCGTCTGCGATCAACTCGCTGACATCCTTATCTTTGATCTTGAAGCTTGGGCCAAAATCCCCTTGGACGACGTCGCCGAGATATTTGCCGTATTGAACGATCAATGGATCATCCAGGCCATATTTGGCGGCGATGGCCCGTTCCGTTTCAACTGGCAACTTGCGATCTGTGGAGAAAGGTCCGCCCGGAGCTGCCCTCATCATGAAGAACGCTACCGTAATAATTGCCAGCATGGTCGGGATCGCGATTAGAAGTCTGCGCAGGACATAGCCGAGCGGGATGCGCGCGAAGGAATTGTTTAGCATAGGTTTTGCGCTATCACTTTTCGCTCACGGATTTCTTAGGGTAGTCTAACTTGGCAGACATGGCTTCCGCGCTTAGCTTTCGAATGCGCGAGGCCTTGTCAATGTTTAGGCTCAGGATGGAGCACCTATGGCAGACATTCGAAATGTAACCGACAGCTTTGCCGTGGCTGCGCAAATCGCCCCCGGCGATGTAGAAGCTATCGCCGATGCGGGCTTTAAGACGATCATTGCAAACAGACCAGACGGCGAGGGAGGGCTCGACCAGCCTCGCATGGGGCAAATTCGTGCAACAGCTGAAGCAGCCGGACTCACCTTTGTGGCGCTTCCCTTTTCCGGGGCACCAACGCCCGAAATTGTTGAACGAACAGGACACATTTTATCAGAAGCACAAACGCCAATCCTGGCTTATTGCCGAACGGGAACCCGCTCGATAACAGCCTGGGCTCTGGTTCATGCCGGTCAAGGCATGGGGGAGGAAATCGTGGGTGCTGCAAGCGCGGCAGGGTATGATCTATCGAGCATCCAAAACCTTTTGTGATTGAACGTTCACGAAGTCCAAATTTCGACACACTCGCGCGGTTGATGAAACGAGCACAACATGCAAATGACGCGTGAGCCTGATGCTGAGCCGACCTGAAAAAGGCCAAGGAGACAACACATGTCCAACCGCAATTGGTTGAGCGACTTCGAGTATCAAAATGGCTCTATTCTCATCAAGAAAACAGGGCACCGTGTACCGGCAAGTTTTGGGCTCGCCCACGATGTGTTTACGTGGTTGTCATTCTATTTTTTCGCCCAAACCTGGCGCAGTTGGCGATTCATAACGGGACACAGGCGCCCTACGATTGCCTTTTACCCGGACAAACCTCGCCCTTGGTATTTCATCTGGCCTGTCATGCATGTTGCAGGCGCGAAGTTGATTGAGGATACAAGCAAGGCTGACATTGTTTTTCACTTCGAGGACGCCACCCATTGCGATACTCCGCCTCCCAAGACAAAGCCCGGAGCAACGCTCGTAAATTTCGGTTGTGATGACGTCTCCAAGACTCGAGTGGCAGAAGCGTGGGCCAAGGCTGCTGGATATGAATTTGCCGTCGATCCCCGCACCCACCATGGTCCCATGGTCGAAAAGGCGGAGAAGAACGCGTCACACGATGGCCGGATTATTGAAGGGCCGATGGAACCGCTACCCGGCAAGTCCTACCAACGCTTGGTCGACAATGAGATTGACGGTGGGCTTGTAGAGGACCTGCGTTGTTGCATCGTCGGCGGCAAGCCAACAGTGTCCTTCCGAAAGCGACGCCCGCTTGAACGCCGCTTTATGAACGAGAACGCCGAAGTCATCCTGGACCAACCTGCAAACTGTTATTCGAGTAATGAAATTGCCGTGATCGAGGCGTTTTGTGAAGACATTGGGCTGGACTGGGGGGGCATTGACGTCCTACGGGATCGCGCGTCAGGACGGCTCTATGTGGTTGACGCCAACAAAACAGATATGGGACCGCCCGTGGCGCTTAAGCTTGGTGACAAGCTGAAATCCACCCGTCGTATGGCACGGGCCTTCGCGGCTCGCCTGTCTCCTCGTCGGAGACAAAAACAAACAAAAGAGACACAGCGCCCTATGGCTATTCCTTTCGTAAAAAAAATCGACGTTGAATACGGTCGTGTAGACCAGGTATCACCCCTCGTCCGGCGCGTGATTGCCAATAATCCCGGCGCATTCACATATACCGGCACCGGCGTTTATATCATAGGCCGCGGCACCGTTGCCGTAATTGATCCCGGGCCCATGCAGGATGACCATTTCGAAGCGCTCAAGCAAGCATTGGACGGTGAAACCATCTCACATGTGGTCGTCACCCACTCCCACATGGACCACAGCCCGCTCGCCCATCCCCTCGCTACATGGGCGGGATGCAAGGTCTACGCAAAAGGGCCCGCGATTCCGACCGAATCAGAGGTGCGCATGGAAGCGGGCGATGACCTGTCATTTCGCCCCGATGAGACGATTGGCGATGGCTGGAAGGCCGAGGGACCCGGCTGGACACTGGAAGCGATCGAGACACCGGGTCACACATCCAACCATGTTTGCTATGCGCTCCATGAGGAGAACGCTCTCTTTTCCGGTGACCACATCATGGGATGGTCTACCACTGTGATTTCACCCCCGGATGGTGATATGGGTGATTATCTGGCGAGCCTCGAAAAAGTCCGGGACCGCGGATTTTCAACCATTTGGCCAACACATGGCCCACCAGTGACCGATAATCCCACGAGATTCGTCCAAGCGTATATCGACCATCGAAAAGCCCGTGAAAATGCGATCTTGGACCGCCTGTCAGCGGGCGACGAGACGATACCAGTAATGGTGACCACCATTTACGCCGCGGTCGATAAGAAGCTTCATCCGGCAGCATGCCATTCCGTGCTGGGCCATATGATGCAGCTTGTGAAAGACGGACGTGTCTCAACGCCAGACGAAGTCCCAGGCGTGAAGAGCAGATACAGGCTGACACGCTGAACGAAACTTCTCCTTCGCCTTGACGCAAATCCGAATTACCCTGTGATCCTGCCCTAAAGGATCCCTCAGTCATGGCTCGCCTACGCTTCGCCGCCAAGTCGGCGCCCTATAGGGGTTTCGGCTCTGAGATTGTCCGTGCTGTGGGACACTTTTGGCTGAGAGCGTTTGGCTGGCGGATCAATGGTGATTGGCCAGCGATCGACAAGGCCGTTCTGGTCGCAGCGCCGCATACTTCAAACTGGGATGGCTTCCACATGCTTGCCGCGGCAGCGCATTACCGCATCAAGCTACGATGGATGGGAAAAGACTCGCTGGGGAAAGGCCCTATGGGTTGGATCGCACGCCGCGCCGGTCTTGTGCCCGTGGACCGCTCAGGCGGGAAAGACATGGTCGGTCAGGCGGCCAAAGCATTCTCAGAAACCGATGCCATGGTCCTGGCGGTGGCGCCTGAAGGCACACGCAGCTATACGCCCGGTTGGAAAACCGGCTTCTATCATATCGCCCATACGGCAGGTGTTCCAATTCTTATGGCCGTTCTGGATTACGCCACCCACACGATCACAGTTGTCGGACCCATAGAGACAAGCGGGGACGTTGAGACCGATCTGCCGCTCATCCAAGCGCCTTACGCCCAAGCCCGTGGAAGACGACCTGGCGCCTGGTCGCCGACCGAAGAGGACTGATATTCCCAGGCCGACACTCGGAAACCGCTTGGCTTCGTCCTCATCGCAGCTACCGTCATCTGGTTAAAATGACTCCACGAGCTAGCCCTGTTTCAGCGCGTCGAACGGCACGTCCTTATCAACGCGGACATCACCGGGAAGACCCAAAACACGCTCTGCGATGATGTTCTTTAGGATTTCGTCAGTGCCGCCGGCTATCCGCAGACCCGGCGCCCACATGAAGCTTTGTTGAAAAAGAGCATCAGCCGGCATCTCTTCCTCATCGGTCATCAGGCCGTAGTGGCCCTGCATCTCGATGGCGGAATTGCAAATGTCCTGGAGTTGGTTGGCCGTGATGATCTTGCCGATGGAACTTTCTGGCCCCGGTGTTTCACCTTTTGACAGGGCGGTTTGGGTGCGGAACTTGGTCAGCTTGTAGCCTTGGGCCGCGACATACCAATCGGCCAGCGTTTGCCGGAAATCAATCTCATTGAGCGTGCCAGCCTTACGCGCATACTCCATGATCTCTGCCCAGTCAGGACCGGGCGAGCCGCCGACGGCCAAACGTTCGTTCATCAACGTCACGATGGCCACTTTCCAGCCCTTTCCAACCTCGCCCAGTCGGTCGCTGTCGGGGATGCGCACGTCGGTGAAATACACTTCATTAAACTCTCGGCCGCCTGAGGCCTGATGGATCGGACGCGCCTCGACGCCAGCCTGTTTCATGTCCACAATGAACATTGTCAGGCCCTTATGCTTCGGAGCACTTGGGTCTGTGCGTACGAGCAGGATACCATAATCCGAATAGTGAGCGCCCGATGTCCAGACTTTCTGTCCGTTGATCACCCATTCATCGCCATCCTTGATGGCTCGCGTTTTAACGCCCGCCACGTCGGAGCCGGCTGCTGGCTCGGAAAACAGCTGACACCAGATTTCTTCACCGCGCAGAGCCGGGCCAACGAAGCGCGTCTTATGGGTGTTTGAGCCAAAAGCGATGACAGTGGGCACGCACATACCAAGGCCAATGGTAAACGGCCCAGTCGGGGCATCAAATTTACCCTCTTCCTGATTCCAGATCACTTGTTGCATCGGCGTGCCGCCACGTCCACCAATCTCTTTTGGCCAGGTGATCTGGGCATACCCCGCGGCTGCTTTCTTCGCCTGCCAAGCCTTTGCCGCTTTCATGAAGTCCCCGCCGGAGACCCGCGGGCGAAGGGGTTTTGCGCCCTTTGGCTCCAGATGTTGCTCCAGGAAGGCGCGCGCCTCAGCGCGGAATTCAGCTTCTTCGGGTGTGTCGTTGAAATCCATTTTGCGTCTCCCAGAATTTCTTATTTGATAGGGTATATCAAATTACCGTTGCGGTAAGCCGTGCGACGAAATCGCCGCTAGGCCGCATTTTTCATTTCTAATGCCCGCACGAGTTTCTCTTTCCACGTTTTTGGCGCACCAATCTGGACGGCGAGCAGTTTGGCGCGGCGATAAAAGAGGTGGCAGTCCACGTCCCAGGTAAAGCCCATACCGCCATGGGTTTGGATGTTTTCCTTGGACGCGAACCAAAACGCTTCGCTAGCTGCCACGCGCGCGGCAGCGGCTGCTTCTGGCAGTTCGGCGGCATCGGTAGAAAGTGCCCAAGCGCCATAGTAACAGTTGGATCGGGCCACTTCGTTTTTCACATACATTTCGGCAAGCTTGTGCTTGATTGCTTGGTTGCCGCCGATAGGCCGACCAAACGCATAGCGCTCCTTGGCATAATCGGTTGCCATTTCCTGGCAGCGCGAAGCTCCACCAAGTTGCTCAAACGCAAACAACACAGCAGCGCGGTCAAGCAGCAGCCCCAATAGGCCTTCTCCATCGCCGGTAGCACCAAGCCGCTCGGCTTTTGCGCCATCAAAAACGATTTCGGCATGGCTCCGCGTGGGATCGAGAGTCTTTACAACACGCCGACTGACGCCTTTGGCGGCCAAATCCACCAGGACAAGGCTTGCACCGCTGCCTTCGCCGGCAAGCACGATAGCGTGGGTGGCGATATCACCATCGGTCACCGGGACTTTCTTACCCGTCAGGGCTCCGCCTTCGAATCGGCAGGAAAGCCGACTTGGGTCAGGCTCTCCCGGCCCTTCCGATAGCGCCAAGGCACCAATCACATCGCCTGCAGCGATCTTTGGCAGTACCGCTTCCTTCTGGGTATCGCTGCCAGCAAGCTTGACCGCTTCCGCCAGAAGGTATGCCGTCGAAGCAAAAGGCACAGGTGCGAGCACGCGGCCCAGCTCCTCTGCAATGACGCAAAGCTCCAGCATTCCAAGGCCGAGCCCGCCATGTTCTTCGGGAATGGCAGCACCAAGCCAACCCATCTCGATGATTTTCGTCCAAAGGCCGCTGTCATGGCTGACATCTGCTTGATCCAGAACCTGCCGAACCGCTGTACTGGTACATTCTGCCGTCAGGAATTTGCGTGCTTCATCACGTAAAAATTTCTGGTCTTCTGAAAAGTCGAAATTCATGGCGCGTCGTCTCACTCCCGAGAATTGTCTTTTTAATCATTTTACTCCG
>JBCCTK010000112.1:0-9344 GCA_039198685.1 Pseudomonadota bacterium
GGGGTTGGCGGAACCGCTGTAGCGCGTCCAACCCAGGCTCGATAGCGCCCTTTTGTGGCGGTGTGAAATCGACAGCAACAATCAGTTCTTCGACCGACACTTCACACGCTCCAAACTTCAAACGGTCTCCAATTTCAATCGGAGTGCTTTCAAACTGCACCCAGCCGCCCTGCTTGAAGATGAACGAGCCATTTGTAGAGTTTTCATCCGCGACCCACATCTCAGACGGGGTCTGGAAAAGACTGGCATGGTGGCGCGAAACGCTAGGATCATTCAGGGCATAGTCACTGCTGGGCTTGCGCCCGATGGTCTTTTTCAGTGGCGCGAGCGTAACGTCAGGAATTTGATCTGGGGGAGTGGATGGCCTGGGCGTAGCCGCTTTTTGCGCCCGCGGCTTCGTGAAACGGCGCACGCCCCAAAACAGTCCCGAGAGGATCAATACATTTGAAGCCAATCCCAACAGCCCGAAAACAGTCCTCCCGGACTGCGAAACCCATCCCATCCAGTGACTGGGTTGTAAGACGCGTACCCCAACCCCCGCCCAGGACAGCACGGGTGGTTCCCGGCCCAACTCAAAGGTCGCTATCGCGTCGCCCGTCGCCACGTTCAACGCGGCGAAGGTGACCGTCTCGCCTGGAAGCCGATACTTCATGTGTGCCGGTATATCGAAGACCAGCGTCTGCCCACCCAGAAAGTCGTTCAAGGGTTCCCCGTCCAGCGCACCAGCCCCTCCGGTCACCAAACGCCCGCCCGTTATCTCGGCATAGGGCTGAAGACCGGCGCCGGACTCTGTCTCATTGACGGGGAACAGATAGATGTCACGCGCGAGCGCAGCACTCACGATCCCAACACGCACATCCTCCTCGGACGGAAACGCCGCTGTCCCCGCAAAAAGCGCTTTTCGCCCCGACGTATCGGCTGCGTACTGGAATGCGCTGGGCAAGGTGCGAGATGTGTCAGCGCTCGGCGAGAGGGATGCCGGGATCGCATTCAGCGCCGCCAGCAAGGCATCCAATGTGGTCACTTCTGCAAGCACTTCAAACTCGGGCGAAAGACGCGCCAGGACAATCGATGCCCCAGCGCCCAATCCAACCCGGCCAAGACGTCCGGCGACGTCTAATTGTTCAGCGATGTCCGCCTCGCTGCCCCCGATCGCAAAAACAAGGGTCGCTGGCCCATCGAAGGCTTCCGCCGACACGGACGCCTTCAGATTCGTCAAGGTAAACTCGGGCGGCGTCGTCCGCGCACTGGGGCCAAGCGGACGCCAGGTTGCCGTTATCGCATCGACGCTTGCCATTGCCTGAACTTCAAGATTGCCAACCATGCCAGAAGCTTCAGATGGCGGCTGCTGAATGGGCTTTACAACCTCTTCAGCCGATTGCGCTGTCGCACTGGCCCAAACGACCAGAAGACTAGTCGCATACGCCAGCAGACTGCGAGGCCAGCGCCATGAACTGGCCACCATTGCGCTCCGCCAAGGTTTCCATGAAATCAACAGTGCCTTCATAATCGAAATAATTCCCAACAACCACGGTGTGGATTTCCTTGCGCCCCCCATTTCGGCGCGTGATTTCGGAGACCAGCCTGCCTGGCCTTAACCCATTATTGGCTCTGGGGTTAGGCAGTCCATCACTAACGAGAAATATGGCCTCACCGGGACCGGCAAGCATTTCGTCGAACGCGTCCAACATAGACGCCGATCCGCCAAATTGCCGCGTCAGTCCACCGGCAAAGGAAATCGCTTGCCCACGCGCCGTCGAATCCACACGTCTCAGAGTGCCAGCGCTTGGCCAACTGACCGTACGCGGACCGCTATCGGTGGCCTGGAAGCCCACAATACCCAGGCGGTGATTATCCTGAAGCGAGGTCACGATCCGTTCCATGACATCCGCCAGACTGGCCTCATGTCCCCCCATGCACCGATTCATGTCGAACGCGATCACGATATCATCGACCCGTGTTTTCATGCCCAAGAATCGAAAAGAGACCAGCGCGGGCTCAGGTGTCGGACCGGGCTCATCGGCAATTGGCTCAGGAATTTGGACCGCCTTTTCGGCCTCTGCTTTCTTTTCCAGCAAGGTTTGCTCGGCAGCGCGCAGTTCGGCCAACTTTGCCGTTTCCTGACTCTCGATATCGGAGACATTGGCTGCCATTGCAGAGCGGCGCGACTCCAGCGCTTTTCGCCGATCGGTCGTCTCTACGGCGCTCTCTTCAGCGGCGCGCAACAGATCTGACAGCGCATTTTCTGGCGTCTTCTCAACGATTTCCTTTTGATAATAAGGCATTAAAACGACAGTGAGCAGGGCAAACGCGCTCATGGCCGCGGCAAACAGATCAATTGCGGATAAGGAAAAAATTTCGATCTCACGAGAAGGTCTGCGTTTCATCGCGCGCGCCCCACAAAGTCCCCACGATTGTTTCTCGCCAGAGCCTGGAGAAACAAAGTCAGCCGCCGGTCATCGGTATAGTCACCAATCGCAACGGTGTGGATCTCGGCGCGCCCCCGATTGATTGTGGTTATGTTGCGAACAATGTCGGATGTGTTGCCATCATCGGGCGCGCCATCGCTCATCAAAATGATCGCGTCCGAGTTTGAATTGATCGCGCGCATCAGGGCGGTCTGGGTTGGGGTGCCACCGCCAAACCGACGGGCCATGCCGTTTACGAAGTTGCGCGCATCTGAAAGGGTCGGTGCATTGGCAGCAACAAGGTTTCCCGAACGCGGGTAGAGATCGAAGGTTGGCCCACCGCGATACCCAATGATCACAAATCGGTTGTCCGGCTTCATCTGATCGAGGATTTCATTGATCGCCGTGACCACCTTGCCGCGATGGGCATCCATGGAGCCGGACATATCGACCACGATGGCGATGTCCTTCTCATCGGTCGCCAAGCCGAGAATTGAAAATTCGACGCCGCGATTCACACTCCGGGGTGGCTCTGGCGTCGGTTCCGGGTCGGGTTCCGGGATCGGTGGTGGATCGGGAATTTCGATTTCAGCGGCCGCAATCAGGACTTCCTGCAGCTTGGCTTCGGTCTCGGAGATATTTTCCTGTGCTGTCCGGTATTGCTTGTCCAAAAGCGCTATTTCCGCTTCGAGTGCTCGAATTTCCGACATTTCGGTCTGGGTGGTTGACGCCGCCATTCGACGTTTCTGGACCAACTCTTCCAGTTCCTCCATCGACACGTCCGTGCCGCCCCTTTGGTAGTAAGGAAACAGGATCAATACGATTAGGATGAACGCACCAAGGGCGGCGGCAAACAGGTCGAGTGCCGACACGGTGAAGATGGAAATATCTCTCTTGCGCGCCTTCATTGCCACATCAATCAAACCCCGGCCTAAGGATAGGAATACTCGAAGTCATTAAGGACGTCGCGCAGAAGCTGGGCCATGCGCTGGTTTGATTCGGCCCGTTGGACATCGCTCAGTGCTTTGGCAACCTCCGCTGCGCCTTTCGCATCGACGGAGGCTGCGGCGTCGCCTACGGATGTATTGGCAAGCTCCAAGCGCGACTCCAGATCGCTCGCGAACTCCTCTTCCAAAGCGGCCAAATCCGAATCGAAGGCTGCAAACTCTATGTCATCTCGTTGGCGCAGCAGATCGCGTTGATAGGTTGCAACGCTCTGGCCATGGATTGGATCGGCATCGGCATTGAGGCGATACAGGGCATCCAGCAGCATCGAGCGCAGGAAGATGGCATCCTCGCCAATGGCTTGCTTGTAAACGCCGCTGGAAAGATCCGGAACAGTAGCCTCCAGCGCCGCGATCTGCCCATCAAGCACGATTTGGCACTCTTGGGAAAATCGGATCAGGTGCGCCATTTGCCCGACCGTTGCGGCGGGGGCCGCCTGGAGAAGGACAGGATTGGCAATATCCTCTACCACTTGGAGCAGAGGTGTGGACGGGTCGACCGATCCTGCTCCAAATGTCCCTATCGCCTCCAGGAATGCATCGTCAGCGCCGCGTCCCGCTTGCTGGACAAGAACAAAGAGCTGATGGCGTCCAGTGAGAGTTCCACCCGCAAGCGTCGTCATCTGAGTGGCACACACATCGTTGATCTCTGGCAAGTCGATGTCGGCCAGATCGGTGACCGTGAGTTCTGGCGCGGCTTCAGCCACCCGGGCACCCGACAAAGGCTGTTGCGGTGATACCTGCGCCATCGCGCAGGCCGGCAGCAGAATGCAAGCAAGGCCGATAAAGGGGAAACTCGGTTTCATCGCGATCTCCCGTCTAACCCAAGGATGCCAAGACGGCGTCGTCTTCGGTTTTGAACAGGCTTGGCGCGACCTGTCCCGCCGGCGCCGGACCCACTTCGCGTCCATTCCTGTAAATCATCTCTCGGCTTGTTGCCCCAGCGCGGGCTACGCGCACGACACCATCGGCCTGACCGTCGTCAAAATTTCCCTCAAGGGAGAAGGCTCCCGATGCATTATGGACAATCATATATCCCACGCCTTCGGGCTGGCCATTGTGTGTTTCGCCAAAGTATTCGACCGCCGCACCATTGGCCTTGCGCACCACACCCGCACCCACGCCAGCGGCGATACCGCCAGAACACTCTCCATGCCACACGCCCCGGACATCGCTGTCGCCAATCGAGAACTCACAGCGGCTCGATACTGTGTCGATGGACCGCTGGCTGTCGGCATATCGCTCCTGCAATAGGGTGCGGAAATCCTCGATCCGTATCGCGGAAATGGCTTCATTCGAGTCAAGCAGCTCAACCTGAACAGTGATTTGCTCCTCAAGCGCCGGCACCATCGACTGTATAAAGTTCACCCCAGCCGTTTTGTTTTGGCTGTTTAGACTAAATGCCTGCATCGCTGAAATCGTTGCCAGGTCGGTCAGCAGGTCTACGGCGATAAAATCCCCTGGATCAAAAGTGTCGCCTGAATTTGCGGCTACTGCGCCCGCTGCGACGACGCCGGCAATGGCTGCCGCGGTCGCCAGGTTTTGCTGGCGAGCCAATTCCCTCCGTCGCTGCAAAAGATCAAATTCAGCGGTAAGCAGGTCGCGCATCTGGCGACCGATTTCACCGGTCTGAATTCCATCATGAATCTTCTGGGATTGCACTGCCAGGAAGCGACGTTCGGCCTCCAGCAACCTCTCTGCGAACCGAAGCCGCGTTTGCACGTCATCGTCAGACGCATCAGCAAAGGCTAAAGCGGAGAGCGACGGATCGAACCGCTCAATCGCAGCGGCGCGCTGGACCATGCTGGCGCGATCAAGGTCCATCGTGGACAATTGGGCAACGATGCGATGGGCCAAGGCGGAGGAAAATGCCCGCTCAATCGGATCAAGTTGCGTGTCTGGCGCAAACTTCATCTGTCGAAGTGCGTAGCGGTCCATAAGGATTTTCTCCATGGGATAGACTTGAACCGCGTGGGCACGCGAGGACACAGAAAGCCCTTGGGAAGCGGGCTCTCGCGTCAAGTCGCCATCAAGGAAATGGACAAAATCCAAGGATCGGGACGGCCGATCAAAATCACCCTGCTCAAGGCGTTGCACTGCGTCGAGAGACTCGGTTCGAGCTGCACCGCCGGTCGCCGCCAGAAGGGGGGCACTGGCCAGTACGACGCCATGGGTTGGTGCGCGGCTGCGGTGATCGGCGTGGACAACAACGAGCGGGGTGAAGAGGTCACCGAAAGTAATCGGTTCCGAATTCATCATGCGCTCAGGATCTGGAAAGCTATATGTTACGAAGTCAACCGCCAGAACAGCTGGAATGGACTCCGCCTCGGTCATGGCGATGGAAGTCAATCTTCCATCCTTGTCGAGTGCGACCCTGTGAGGTGAGAGCAAAACACCCTCTTTCGGGAGACGCTCAACCAATTCCCGGTAAATTGACTGAGCAAAATAGTTGGATTTCAGGAACATCCCGTCGGCAGCCTGCCGCGATTCCAGGCTACCCCGGACACTGCTTCCAACCCGCCCCCCAATCGCCGCTTCGGCGTAGGCGTTATAAAATGTCTCAGCCGCACTTTCATCCAACACGGCCGGATATCGCAAAACAATCAGTGTTCCAGCACTCGGAAGGTCAATCTGCGAAACGGGTGCCGTTGCCTGTGGGAGAAGCAAGGCAGATCGACCTGCCCCTGTCGCAGTAGACGCGCACCCCGCCAAAGCGACAAAACTCACGAACGTCAAAATCCAACCAAAAACGCGCACCGCAAACGACCTCCTGATTAACAGGGTGAGGCTAAATCTGACGACATGAACAGACCCTGAGTTCATTCTCACGCATCTGTGAGCGAGCTGGCCTGGATTACTTCAAGAGCGCCATTCGGGTTTCGCGATTGCTGTCTCCAAACTTAAAGAACCAGGCGCCGAACAAACTTCGCCTTGCCGAGACAACGGAGCCCGAATTCGGCACCCGCCTACTGCCCCGTGTCGTCTGTTTCCAGACTTCCCCATTGTCCAATTCCACCAAGATCTTTCCGTAAGGGTCTTCCCATGCCCGCTGCACGCTGGATTCAAAGTTACGGTACGGCGGAGCCTCAATCGGTGCTGCGGTTGTCGCACGCGGTTCCGTAGAGCGAACACTGACGGCTGCACTTGGAGGCGCTGTAGCAGCGGGTATGGTGGCCGCCAACGACTCGGTTTCAGTGGATTGAGGCAACGTCGGCGGTTCGTTGCGGGCAACACTCTCGTCAGTCGCTTCATCTTGGGCGCCATCGTTCTCATTGAGGGCCAAAGCCTCAAAACATGCCAACTTTGCTTCGTCATCCGCGATACGTTGGCACTCCGCAAGCCGTTCAGGCAGCGTTTGGGCTAACGCCGAAGCACACGCCAGCGCAATGGCAGGGACCAATACGAAAAACCTTATCATACAGCTCTCTCCGCTTCTAAGCACAATGGAACTAGCGTGCGCTCGAACGCCAACACTGGCAAGGGACCGGACTCGGTGCACAGGCAAATTATTGCTCGAAAATCGATCTCCGCGCTCGAAGGCAATCGAAAGTCTCCGACTTGTGACATAGAAACCGCACTACCGGATCAATTGTCGCCAAATGGGATTTCCTTCTCTCCGCGACATTGACAGTCGGTCTCCGCGTGGAATGCTTGTCTCAGTTTTGTAACAAAGCCGAGCAAGGCGGGCTTGGTTTTGTTCGAACCAGACTGCTCAAATCGATCAATAGAGGACATTCAGGGGCTCTAAAAGATGAAACTCAATACTGAATTATCCATGCGCAAACTGTTTCTACTCGGGGCAAGCGCCTGGGCTATGAACTTCGCAGCATACGCTCAGGAAACACCCGAAGAGGAACCGGCGACCACCCTTGAGGTGATCGAGGAAGATTCCGATGAGGATGAGTCCGTGCAGGAACGGATTGTTGTCACGGGCTCGCGCCTACAACGCAGCGAATTCTCATCCACGTCTCCAGTGCAGATCCTTCGAGCTGACGTTTCTCGCGCAGCCGGCTTGGTCAGTGCTGCCGATATCCTGCAAACATCAACTGCAAACTCCGGTTTGCAAATTGATGCGACGTTTAACGGTTTTGTCCTGGATAACGGTCCGGGCGCATCGGAAGTCAACCTTCGCGGGTTAGGCGCAGGCCGGACACTTCTCCTCGTTAACAACCGTCGCATCTCACCGGCTGGTGTTGAGGGCGCTCCAGCGGCTCCTGACTTGAACCTGATCCCGAGCATTTTGCTAGACCGGATTGAAGTTCTGCTAGACGGCGCTTCATCGATTTATGGTGCGGATGCCGTTGCTGGCGTGGCCAATGTGATTCTCCGAGATGATATCGAAGGGTTTGAGATAGCCGGCGAAATCTCGCAACCGTTCGAGGCTGGCGGTGAGGAAGTTACACTTTCGGCTGCCTGGGGCACGACCAGCGATGATGGATATTTCGGCTTTGGCGCTGAGTACAATGATCGCCGGCGTATCCGGTTTGCTGACCGCGATGACGTGTCTCTGTGTACGCAGAACATCTTCACGAACAGAGACCCATCTCGCCCTGCAGTGGACACACTGGCCAATTGTGAGCTGAGCCTGATCAACCGGACGTTTCTCCCTATTGGATTTGGATCGATCTATTACACGCCGGGCTCTACCAATATCGGCATTCCTAACTTTACAGAGTCGCAAACCAGCATTGTCGATGCAGATGGCGACGGTCTGCCGGACGTGGATATCTTCGATCCATTATTCAACAACAATGCCAGTGCTCGCCAATCGAATGCGGACTTTGTTTCACCACTTGAGCGATGGAGCATCTACGCTTACGGCGAAAATGATATCGGCGACTCGGGCAATGCGGTGTTCTTTGAAGCGCTGTATTCAAACCGTCGATCGTCGTCGAACGGTGGCCCTTCGCAAATATTCCCAACTGTTCCAGGCGACAACCCCTTCAGTCCCTGTAATGAAGATGAAGGCGGCGTAAACTGCCTCGGATTCTTCGGCGTGAATTTTGGCAATCAGGATACACTGCCGATTCTCTCGGTCGTCGGAGACCGCGAATCTGTGACTGCAGAAGTGGCTCAGACACGGTTTGTCGGCGGCATCCGCGGCGACATCGATTTTCTTGGTAGCGTAGGACTGGACAACTGGACCTACGAGGCTTCAGCCCAATACTCACAATCCCAGGGTACGTCGACCCGTGAGGGCATCCTGAATGATCGACTGACACTGTCGTTGCAGACATCTGTGCGGGATCCAAATACGGGTGAAATCGTCTGCGGTATCGACATTGATGGAGATGGTCTGCCAGACAGTAATTCGCAAATCGGAATCTTTGGGGACGAAGACCTGCTGTCGGTGCCCTGTGTGCCGGTCAATCTCTATGCCCCGTCACTCTATGTTGAAGGAGGCGGTACTTTCGCAACGCAAGAGGAGACAGATTACCTCTTCGGAACGCGGAATTTCACCACAACAATTGAGCAGACAATCTACCAGGGCATCGTCCAGGGTGACGTGTTCGAGTTGCCTTGGAATGGCGCACAAGTTCCTCTGGTCCTTGGTTTCGAGTATCGCGATGAGAGTATCGACTCACAACCCGATATCGTTGCACGTGACGGACTTCTCTTTGGGTTTTTCGCCGACCAGGGTGCCACTGGTCGCAGAGATCTCTATGAGGCCTTTGCCGAAACCGAGATCACACCGATCCGGGGGATGCCATTTGCAGAGGAATTGACGCTCAACCTGTCCACGCGGTGGACAGAAGAGTCTAATTTCGGCGCTTTGTGGACCTATTCAGCGAAAGCCAAATACCGCCCCGTGGACTGGCTGGCGTTGAATGGCACCATAGGCACCTCCTACCGTGCTCCAGACTTGCGTCAGCAATTTCTCGCGGGTTCAACCGGCTTTAACACCCTTACTGACCCTTGTGTTGTGCCGGAA
>JBCCTK010000113.1:0-9344 GCA_039198685.1 Pseudomonadota bacterium
ATATGGCCCGGTACCGTAGAGACGCCCGCTTCAGCCGCCAACTTCTTGGAACTGATCTTGTCACCCATCGCTTCGATGGCGTGGGGATTGGGCCCAATAAAGACAATATTCTCTTTTTCCAGACGCTTTGCGAAAGCCGGATTCTCAGACAGAAACCCGAAACCGGGATGGACTGCCTGCGCGCCTGTTTGCTTTACCGCATCCACGATCTTGTCCATGACAAGATAGCTTTCGGCCGCGGCAGACGGGCCGATATGGACGGCCTCATCTGCAATCTCAACCGCCATGGACCCGGCATCGGCGTCGGAATAAACAACGACGGTTTTCACCCCGAGACGGCGGCACGTTTTTATGACGCGCACAGCGATTTCGCCCCGGTTGGCAATCAAAATCTTGTCGAACATGGGCCCAGTCCCGCCTTAGTCTTATTCGGTTTCACCCAGTGGGCTTAAGGAAGGGCGCCGAGCTTGTCCAGAATACCGCCAGGCAACCCTTACAAAGCCCTATTCCAATTGTGCCAATTATGATTGTGCTTGGTCTTGCGCTGGCACATGGCGCAGCGCAATGCTGAGCGTGGCCATACCGCCGGGTTCAAGTGGTTTCACTCCATAGGTATCTGGAGAGGCCGCATTGATGGCATTTGGGACGTGTGTGACCGGTTCAAAACAAATGAAGTCGTCATCGGCGGGCGCATAGAGCACGACATATCCAGGATTTGGATCAACAATCAGCTGATGCTGGCTTCGGTTGCTCTGGAAGAGATCGACACGTCCGCGCAACAAAGAGAAGCAGTCATCAAACCCACCCGCACCAAGATCTTCGGCATTTCCCAAGCAGCGTTCAAAAAGCGCAACTTTGTCCTCGCTTTCCTGGGATATCATGCCAATGACCGGATCGGCGACCGGCCCAAGAGATGCGCCCAAAGTTTTTAGACGTGTCCTTTCAAAAAATGGATGCCAACCCAATCCCGCTGGCATGGGGCGCTCGCCAATGTTGATAACACTCATATCGAGCCGCAACAGGGGCCCGTCGCTCCAAAAAACCTGCTCTGCCCTGAAGGGCCATGGCCAGCGCAACGAATCGTCGACCAACACCATAGATAGCCGGTCTTTATCTCTATCTATTGCCCAACTTGACTGCCATCCGGTTCCATGGATTGCGTGTGGTTCGGGTGAAAAATTTGGTTCCAGCGCATAGCTGGCGCCATCATAAGAAAATCGTCCATTTTCAATACGCCCACAAAACGGGACCATGGGATAAGCCGCTGAGTCCGTAACCAGCCCAGCCTCTTCAGCAATATTCATTCCTTCTCGGAGTATTGAAACACCCTGGTAGCGACACGCGGCAAGCGCGCCGCCCCGCCCGGGAACCGCCACGATTTCCCAATCGCCAAGCCGCTTTGTGACTTTCTCCACGCAGTGCCCTCAGGCCGTTGGCAGGGTGTAGTCCTTGAACATATCCCTGAGCTTCATTTTGTTGATCTTGCCCGTCGCCCCAAGGGGAATTTCGTCGACAAACTGAACGTCATCGGGTGTCCACCACTTCGCGATCTTGCCTTCAAGTTGGCCGAGAACCTCTTCCTTGGTCGGCATCTCGCCGGGCACAGACTGGACAATGAGTAGAGGGCGCTCATCCCATTTGGGGTGATAAATGCCAATCGCCGCGGCATTTGCCACTTTCGGGTGCCCAACGGCAAAATTCTCAAGATCAATCGAAGAAATCCATTCCCCGCCCGACTTGATGACATCCTTGGCGCGGTCGGTAATCTGCATGGTGCCGAATGCATCAATATTGGCCACATCGCCGGTATCGAAAAAGCCATGTTCATCGAGCACGTTTCCGCCGTCTCCTTTGAAATAGCCCGCCGCAATGGCTGCACCGCGCACCAAAAGCTTTCCGGATGTTGCACCGTCGCGCTCAACCTCGGTGCCGTCATCGTCGACGACTTTGAGTTCCACACCGAAGGGGGGACGACCCTGTTTCAGCTTCTGGTTCATACGGGTATCGATATCGGCGCTGCTCAGGTGCGGTGGCAGTGTGCCCAGCGTCCCCAGCGGTGAGGTCTCCGTCATGCCCCAGGCGTGGATCACGTCCACTTCATAATCGATCTCAAAGGCTCGCAGGATCGCCTCCGGAACGGCAGACCCGCCAATGATAACCTTGCGCAGGTGCGGAAGCTTGAGGTCATTGGCCTGAAGATACTGCAGAAGGCCGAGCCAAACCGTCGGCACGGCCGCCGTAATGGTCACCTTCTCCTCATTCAGCAACTGATAGATGGCCGCGCCACTCATATCGGCTCCCGGCATCACCATGTTTGCTCCGGTCGCGGGGCAACTGAGCGCAAGCCCCCAGGCATTGGCATGGAACATGGGAACAACCGGAAGCACCACATCGTCAGCGCCCATGCCCATTGCATCCTTCGTCATTGTGACCAGGGTGTGCAGCACGTTTGAGCGGTGGCTATAAAGCACGCCCTTTGGATTGCCCGTGGTGCCTGACGTATAACAAAGGCCGCAGGCTGTGGTTTCAGGGAAATCGCCCCATACACAGTCCGTCGACTGGCCATCGATCCAGAGGTCGTAGGCTACCGCGCCTAAGGCGTTTTCCGGCATGTCTTCCGGGCCGGCATATATGACGAACTGCCTGACCGTCGGGATCGCATCCTTGATCGCCTCGACAATCGGCAGGAATGTGATGTCGAAAACCAGCACGCTGTCTTCCGCGTGGTTGATGATCCAAGCGATCTGCTCTGGGTGTAGGCGAGGGTTCAGCGTGTGCAGGACGGCCCCGATGCCCATGGCGCCGTACCAGGTTTCCATGTGGCGATCAGAATTCCAACCCAGGGTCGCAACGCGGTCGCCGAGGCCGATGCCGGATCCCTTCAATGCGTTGGAGACCTGTTTGGAGCGATTGAAGACATCAGCATAAGTCGTGCGAACAGTATCGCCCGAGACACGGCGCGTGATGATTTCGCGATTTGGATTGATCAGATTGGCGTGAACCAGGATCTTGTCGACCGTGAGTGGCCAGTCTTGCATGATGCCTTGCATGTGTTCCTCCCTATAGCGCCGTCCTTTTGGACGTGCGCTGTAAACTTGTTGCATTAGTGGTTTAGGTCGAGGTCAATGCAAGGGCAAGAAAACGAGGTGGATCTGATGCGAACAATTGTGATTACAGCGCTTTTGGGCCTTCTGGCTGCATGCGACGGCAATGGCTTGGAAAACAGTAATCCTGCACCTGGCGACGACACACAGTCCCGCTCCAGCATACATACACAAGCGTCCGTATCTGCCAGCGCGCCTGAATCGAATTCACTTCCAGAATATTTCAACTGCCTTCGCGAGAATAATGCAGTGGTCATCGCCACACACCGCGCAGGCCCTGCTCCCGGCTATCCGGAAAATGCCTTGGAGACGATGCAGAACGCACTGGACGCCGGCTTCACCGTCTTTGAAATCGATGTCGCAGAGAGCCGCGATGGTGTCCTTTTCCTCATGCATGATCGGACACTGGGGCGCACCACCACACTGGATGGCCCTTTGGTTGATGCGGACTGGGAAGACATCGCCCGGGCTCGCCTGATCGACAATGCCGGCACGCTGACGGACTTTAAACCGCCGAAGCTGACTGACGTTTTGCTGTGGGCCGTCGACAACAATGCGATCCTCGAACTCGACCGAAAATCCTCCACCAGCTTTCGAAACATTGTCTCTGCGGTGCGCGCTGCGGGCGCAGAACACAATACTATATTGATCACATATAACGACAATGATGCCGGTGAAGTCGCACGATTGGCCCCGGACATGATGCTGACTGCATCGGCACGCGGAGACCGAGACATCGGTCGCCTGGAAGAATTGGGCGTAAAGCGTGAAAACCTCATCGCCTGGACCGGCACGCGGGAGCCCGATACCGCAGCATTCCAACGACTACTGGCAGAAAATGTCGAACCGGCGTTCGGCACGCTGGGGCGCCCGGGAGAGCGCCTGGACGATGCATGGCTTGCCGATGGTGATGTCTCGGAATACATCGACATCATCAACGCCGGTGTTGTCCTAATCGCGTCTGATCGACCGTTCGAAGTTGCACCAAAAATCGAAGCCGATGAACGCGCCCTGGTGGCCTGCCCTCGGTAGACTCGCCCTTCACGATCAATGCATTTGCAAACGCGCCTCACTGGACTACCCCTGCTGAATACTTGTTTTCGGAGAGAGCTGATGAGGCACTTCAATCGGGCTGTGGTTGCCGCTGCTGGCATTCTGCTGGCAGCGTGCGGGGGTGGCGACGACGCCAGTAGCAGCGCAGGAGAAGATGATGGCGAGCGGATCACCATCAACAAAGACCCCTTCCCATCAACCTACACGCCGCTTGAAAGCTCAACCATTTTAATCCGCGGCGCCACCGTGCTCGACGGCGAGGGCAGCATCTTGGAAAATGGTGCTGTGCTGATTCAAAATGGCGACATCGCAGCGGTCGGCACAGAGATTACCCTGCCCGATGATGACGCGCTGATTGAAATTGACGCAACGGGAAAGTGGGTGACGCCCGGAATTATAGACAACCATTCCCATCTCGGGGTCTATCCCAGCCCCTCGGTGAGCGCCCATGGCGACGGGAACGAAATTTCCGGCCCGGTGACCGCTGAGGTCTGGTCCGAACACGGCATCTGGCCCCAGGATCCTGGCTTCACCCGCGCCCTTGCCGGCGGCGTGACCTCGATGCAGATCCTGCCTGGCTCGGCAAACCTGTTTGGCGGTCGGGGCGTAACGCTCAAGAACGTACCAGGCCGCACCGTACAGAGTATGAAATTCCCCGATGCTCCCTACACGCTGAAAATGGCCTGCGGCGAAAACCCCAAAAGGGTCTACGGCTATGGCGGAGGCCGCTTTCCCGGCGGCGCACCCTATTCCCGTATGGGGAATGTTGCAGGCTATCGGACAGCATGGGCAGAGGCCGTGGAATACAAACGCAAACTGGATGACTATCTGGAAGATGGCGGCGATCCACCGGCCCGAAATCTCGAACTGGAAACCCTGGTGGGCGTGCTCGACGGCGACATTCTCGTGCACATGCACTGTTACCGCGCCGATGAAATGGCCCAGATCCTGGATATGGCGGAAGACTTTGGCTATTCTGTCGCTTCATTCCACCATGCCGTTGAAAGCTACAAGATCGCCGACATCTTGGCCGAAGCCGGAGCCTGCTCCTCGATGTGGGCTGATTGGTGGGGCTTCAAGATGGAGGCATATGACGGCGTGCGTGAGAACATTCCCATGGTCCATGCCGCAGGCGCCTGCGCCATTGTACACTCCGATAGCGATATAGGGATCCAGCGCCTGAACCAGGAAGCAGCTAAAGCCCTTGCGGATGGTCGGCGCGTAGGGATCGAAATTTCCAAGGCCGACGCGTGGCAATGGCTCTCGCTCAATCCGGCCAAATCCCTAGGTGTCGGCAACACAACGGGCTCGCTAGCAGAGGGCAAAGACGCCGATGTTGTGATCTGGAGCGGCGACCCGTTCAGCGCCTACAGCCAGGCCGAACAAGTCTTCATCGACGGGGCTTTGGTCTTTGACCGCAATGACGCCAACCGCCAACCGGTTACCGATTTTGAACTTGGCCAGCCCGGCGAAGGAGATGCAAAATGAACCCGCGCAAACTGACTTTTCTGATCACCGGCGCCTTTGCGCTTGTCAGCGTCGCGTCGGCCCAGACAATCGCCATCATCAATGCCAAAACCTGGACCGGTACAGCCCAGGGCACCGTTGAAAATTCAGCAGTTATTATCGTTGATGGAGAAATCGCAGAAGTGCGCACTGGCGAGGAAGCCCTGCCAGCCGGCGCGGACATCGTCGATGCCCAGGGCGGATGGGTTACGCCCGGGATTATTTCGCCCTTCTCAAGGACGGGCCTGGTCGAAGTCAACGCAGAGGACTCAACCAATGACACGAATGCGGGCGGCAGTGATTACTCCATCGCCCTGAAGGCGGCCGACGGGTTCAATCCCCTTGCCACGACGGTGCCTGTGACGCGCCTTGAAGGCGTAACCCGGGTGGTCGTAGCGCCGCGTTCGGGCGGCGACATGTTTGCCGGACGCGGTTTTGTTGCTGATACGTCGGGGCGGCTGGGTAGCCTGATCGATGACAATGCGTTCGTTTTCATTCGTATGGGCGAGGCGGGCGCAAATAGCGCGGGTGGATCTCGGCCAGCCGCATGGGCCCGCTTTCGAGCCGCTCTGTCAGATGCGCGAACTTTTCCGGCGCGATTCCTGGCCCACAATGAAGGCGATGCCCTGACGCGCGTTGACGCCCAGGCCTTCGGACCTGCAGCGCGCGGCCAGCAGCTCATTCTGATTGAAGCGCACAGGGCGAGTGACCTGAAACAGATCATCGATTTTTCCAGAAATGCGCCCGAACTGAACATCGCCATCGTTGGCGGCGACGAAGCCTGGATGGTGGCAGACGACCTGGCGGATGCGCGCATCCCGGTGATCGTAGATCCCTTCCAGAACCTCCCGGCGAGCTTTGAGCAGCTTGGCGCGACGGCAGAAAACGCCCAACGCCTGATCGAAGCCGGAGTCATTACGTCCTTTGCACACCTCGGCGACGACACACACCAGGCCCGGTTGATTCTACAGTCGGCAGGCAATGCCGTGGCCAATGGAGTGGCCCATGATGATGCCATTGCGGCGATCACCGTGGTACCCGCCTTAATCTTCGGCATGGAGTCCGTTGGCACGATTGAGCCCGGCGCGACCGCAGACGTGGTCGTCTGGGATGGCGACCCATTGGAAGTGATGAGCGCGCCGACGCATGTCTTTATCGCAGGTGAGTCCCAGTCCCTGGAGTCGCGACAGACCCGCCTGCGCGATCGCTATCTCGGGCTCAACACCGCAGACGGACCCTTTGCCTTCAAACGCCCGAACTGAAGGCGTCTTCCGGCCAAATAGCATCACGCAGCCGGAAAACGCGCTAAAGTTCAACCAGCCCGGCGAACCTTCGGATTCATCGCGCGACGCTGCGCCGGAGCATAGGGCGCAAGGGATTTAAGCACGACATCAGACCAGTCTGGCTTACCCAAGAGGTAGGCTTGAAGGTCTTTTTTGATTTTCTCATCGGACCGGTAAAGTTGGCTTTCTGCCAACGCCCAAATATCGACCCTGGCGTCGCGCATGGGATGCGAGACCAGCCCAAACGATCCCAGTTCTGTTATGGAGGATCGATAATCATTTACCCCATAGGCAGATCGAACGCCGAGTATCGCGGCTTCTGAAGCCATTGTCGCGCTTTCACCGATGTAGAGCGCGCAATGCCCAAGCAGGTGATGGACCGTCTCCGGGTCTCCCCTGTAGGCATGAGCCTGGAACGCTTCCGGAAGCGGACCCTTGGAGGAAATGTTCAATTTCATGCGATGGCCATAGGCGTCCACGAGGTGTTTCACGTCCTTCGGCGTCCACCCCTTTTTGCCCAATTGATGGCTCGCCGTCCAAGACACCAGGCGGATGAAGATGTTCTGGCGGTCGGGGTCTAACCCGTTGGCTATGGCCAAGGAGCGGTCGGGTGTGAAGGCATTGGGATGGAAGTAAGAAAGTTCCTTCACGCCAGCCAAGCGATGGGTCTTCGCCTCTGGCACTTTCCCACGATAACACTCGGGCACATAGATCTGCGAAATGGCTGGCCATGTTAGACGTGCCTGAAGCGCCGCGCCCTCGGTATCTTGAAACGCGATCGACGGGATACCCAATACCGCCCCTGCATGGGCGATCGAAACGCCGCCGAAACCGATCATAGCGTGGGGGCAAAAATCGCGCGCTGTCGCTGCTATGGCTGCGTCGCGTAGGAGAAGTTCCATTGCAGCACCGACCTTACCATCCGTCGCTGAAGACACGGGTTCATGGTCAATGGACAACCGGTCAAGAAGGTCACATACGATGCCCTTTTGCCTTGAACAGACTAGGACATCATGCCCGCGTGCCCGCAGGGCGCGGATGGGACGCGAGAAGAACAAAACGTCAGCAGCGCGCACGATGTCAAAGAGAATTCTCATCGCCCTCACCATCGGTACATCTGCTTAGCAAAGTCTGAAACTTGCTGACGCGTTATACCCGGCCACTGATCATTGCATGCAACACCATCCATCGCCGGGCCATCTTTCCGGGTGTGCGCCCTTTCGAATAGGCATGGCGCAATCGCGCATGGGCCAAAGCTGGACGGATATCGTTCGGCACACGCGGTAAAATTGGCCCAAACGCCCGGCCCTCGCCGCGCCGGAGAGCCCCATAGACCGGTGCAAGGTCCTGGATATGTTGTCCCCATCCATGGGCAGGCGCGAAAATGCTCGCTGCCATGGCCATCAGATGGGCTTCGGGCTCAAGGCTGCGATCGCCAGCCTCAAACGCATCCTCATGGCGATCGACGAGCCTATCCAGCGCATCCAGGGGAAGCGCATTCTGGCTAACTTTCGATGCGATAGCCTGGACGACATCATGTTTTCGCACAGGACCGCCAGCACGTATTTCCTCGATCGCCTCACGCCACCACTGGAACCGAATAGCGCCAAGCGTCGGCTCGCTCACCACGAGCCGAACTCGCGCGAGTTCAACGTTTATGGCGTAAAGGGCAAACAGACTTCTGCGGTCTTCGAGCCGGGCGTACCGAGACGAAATCCATCGGTCTTCATCGGTTCGTGCGACCCGGTTATCGAGTCGATCCCAATCTTCTTTACTGGGCGGGCTGGCAGGCGAAAGCATATGCACCATATGCACGCTAAAGGCCGGAATCTGAAGATTAAACTACTGCAAGGAGCCTCCCATGGCATTCGATCTCCCCGCTCTTCCCTATGACAAGACCGCACTCGAACCGCACATCTCTGAAAACACACTGAACTTCCATCACGGCAAACACCACAATGGTTATATTACAAAACTGAATGCTGCGATTGCCGGAACGGACCTGGAAGGCAAGTCCCTCGAAGAGATCGTTGCTGCAACGTCAGGCGACGCTGCCAAACAGGGCTTATTCAACAACGCCGCTCAGGTCTGGAACCACACCTTCTACTGGCACTCCATGTCGCCCAATGGCGGTGGAGCGCCAACTGGCAAGATTGCCGAGATGATCAACCGAGACTTTGGCTCGTATGAGGCCTTCAAAACAGCGTTCAAAGAGAAGGGTGCAACGCAGTTTGGCTCTGGTTGGGCCTGGCTGGTGCTATCCGGTGGGAAGCTCCATGTCACCAACACGCTAAACGCGCACACACCGGTCGAGGAGGCAGACTCAATCCCGCTCCTAACGATGGTTGTTTGGGAACACGCCTACTATCTCGATTATCAAAACGACCGTCCAGGTTAC
>JBCCTK010000114.1:0-8889 GCA_039198685.1 Pseudomonadota bacterium
ATATCCTCTGGCGTTACAGCATCGTCTTCGATCTTTTCCGGCTTGGGTAATAACAACCGGGACTTCAGAAAAGCGAGCCAGGCCGCCATCAAAAGATAATCAGCGGCGAGGTCTATTCGCCGCGCCTTGGCAGTCTTGATAAACTCCAGATACTGCTCAGCCAACGTGAGGATAGAAATCTGAATCAGATCGACCTTTTGGCGACGCGCCAACTCCAACAGCAGGTGCAGCGGGCCTTCATACACCGAAGTATCGACGACAAAGACATCACCAACGTCAGCTTCCTCAGCTCCTGTCGAGAGATCCGAAATAGAAAGGGCTAAATCACTCATGCCATTGCACTTTCGTCAGGCACTAAAACGCGGAGCCTAGCCCACCCCGCATCACTATCGAAGGGCTTGGCTCGGGTGGTGTAGGCTGCAGCACGCTCAGCCCTGCTCTGCGATTCAGCCTCCAGTCGAGGGCAGACCTCGGCAACGGCTTCCATTTCAGCAAGAATTTCAGCCGGCGCCTTTGTAAATCCGGCGCAATGGAGCACCACATCACAGCCCGCGCCGAGCGCCCGCTGCGCCCGACTCGCAAGGGAGCCACCAAGCGCATTCATTCCAAGATCATCCGTCATTAATAGACCTTCAAACCCGATTCGCCCCCGAATGACCTCACCAATCACTTTTTCTGACAGTGTTGCAGGTGCAGAAGGGTCAAGGTTGTCGAAAGCAATATGCGCTGTCATCGCCATGGGAGCGGCGTTCAAAGCCTCAAACGGTGCAAAATCCTTTGCGACAAGTTCATTGGTGCCCGCACTCACCCGCGGCAGTTCCAGGTGACTATCCACCCGGGCCCGGCCATGGCCGGGCAAATGCTTAATAACGGGCGCCACACCACCATCCAAAAGCCCCTGAATGGCAGCCCCCGCAAGGGCGATTGTCGGGAGTGTTTCAGAAGAGAATGCCCGATCGCCAATCACATCGTGGGCGCCTGGAACCGGGAGATCCAACACGGGTGCACAGTCGGCGTGGATTGAGAGATCGGCCAGTTCCTGGGCCATGAGTCTGTGGCTCAAATACGCCGCCTCGAGACCGGCTTCGGTGTCACGCCCATAAACCTCGCCAAAAATGCTCGGTGCCGGGAATTTTGGCCATTCCGGTCCGCGAAGCCGCGCCACCCGCCCGCCTTCCTTGTCAATAAAGACAAGACATGCACGCCCCAGGGCTTGCCAAATTTGTTGAACCAAAGCCCTCACTTGCGCACGGGAAACACAAGATCGCCCCATCAAGATGACTCCCCAGGGATTGGCAGAGCCCAAAAAGCGCGCTTCACCCGGCAGGAGGTCTGGTCCTGAAACGCTCAGGATGCAGGCGCGTGGTGCCTCACTCATTGAACGACGATGCAATCATTTCCAGACGATTTTATGGCATCACAAAAGGCGCTGGCGTCTGATCGCGCATCAAAGGCACCGGCTCGGAGCCGAAAGAAGACTCCGCGGGCGCCAAGATCGGCTCTTTGGATACGCTTTTCAGAGCCCGCAAAGATGTCTGGATGGCGTGTCGTTAACATCTCCCACGTTGCCTCAGCCCGAGAATGATCGCGCAGCGCAGCGATCTGTACCATATAAGGGCCTGAAGCACTGAAATTGAACAAAGGCCCTGCCGGCGATGGGCCGAGCGGCTTTGGAACCATCAAGGCATCCGCTTGGGCTGCCTGTTGCGCGGCAAGAGCCATGGTCGCTTCATCCAAAACGGCAATACGCGCCCCGCTCCCATCCAAGGCACTTCGCCTCGGCAAACCGATGGACTGGCTCGTTGTCGGAGCGACATCACGACCAGCATCAAATGCGTCACCGGTGGCCGGTGCGGGCACAGAATCTGGGGAAGCACCACCAGCAAGAACCTCAGCCGGGCTGGCAGAGACTGACCGTCTCAATCGATCGGCCGAGACCGGCTCCATACGGGAGGAGCCATCAATTTCATCGTAGAAGCGAAGTTCCTGATCAGGCGCTCTTTGCCCGCCCGCCTCGTCAGGAAGTCGTTTGTATGGATCGGCTTCTGCGGTTATCAACGGCAATTGACCTGTGTCAGTCCGAACACCCTGCCGATACGTGTTCCAGACGACGGCGCCGAAAACGATCAAAACCCCTGCAGCAAGGGCAAGGATAAGAGGTCCGCGCGCGGTTTCCTCTCCACGCATGTCATAACTGCGATAAGCATCATCAGCTGGCCCAAAATCGATTGGGTCATCCCCATAGCGGCTCATGCTCAACCCCGTATTGAGTAGAAGAATTTCTTAAGCGATACGGTCTGTGCGTTAACGCGCGCTAAACGAGAGGGTGCACCGTCCAAACTGGCGGATACACGAACGATTAAATCATGGAATCGAGATTGAAGAGCCGTCGGTGTTCTTCAATAGCATACGTATCGGTCATGCTCGCGACATAGTCACAAACGATCCGGGCCCTGCGATCTCGGCCGACCTGTTCGGCAGATTGGCGCCAAGGGGGAGGTAGCGTATCGGGCTGATCGAGAAACAAACCGAAAAGGTCCGCCAGAATCCGCTTGGCCTGGCTGCGCATCCGATTCACCTTGTAGTGCTTGTACATGCGCTCATACAGAAAAGCGCGCAACGCGCTCTGCCTTTGGTCCAGCGCCACTGAGAACGCGACAAGGGGCCTGTCCATCAGGCGCACGTCCTCCGCGCTTTTTGGTTTGTCCTGTGAAGCCCGTGCGAGTGTTTCCTTCGTCAGGTCTTCGATCCACAGACCAATCAAGCGTCGAACCGCTTCCTTGATCAGGATCGAGGGCTCCAGTGCAGGATGGTCTTCCATGACTTCGCGGAAAACATCTCCAACAAGTGGAATCTCCATCAACTCTTCCAACGAGAACAAACCCGCTCCCAGCCCATCGTCGATGTCATGATTGTTGTATGCAATATCATCGGAAAGCGCCGCGACCTGCGCCTCTGCGCCAGCATAAGTCGACAATTGCAGGTCTTCCAGGTGCGGAAATTCGCGAAACGCAACCGGCAGCACCTCAATTCCTGCTTCCCCGGTGAGGAGTGGCCCATTGTGCTTGACCAAGCCTTCAAGGCTTTCCCAGCTTAAATTGAGCCCCTCATAAAGGGGATAAGATCGCTCTATTTTTGTCACGACACGCAGGGTTTGAGCATTGTGATCAAAACCGTCAAAGCCCTGCATACACGCGTCGAGCTGGTCTTCTCCTGCATGGCCGAACGGTGGATGCCCCAGATCGTGAGCCAGGGCGAGTGCCTCCGCGAGGTCCTCATCCAACCGAAGCGTCCGGGCGATTGAACGCGCGATCTGCGCGACCTCGAGGGAGTGTGTCAGGCGGGTACGGTAGTGGTCGCCCTCATGGGCAACAAAAACCTGCGTCTTCTGTTTAAGCCTGCGGAACGCTGACGCGTGGATAATACGGTCCCTGTCACGTTGAAATGGGGTGCGTGTGACCGACCCGCTTTCCTTAAAATATCTGCCCTTCGACGCCCGCCAATCCGTGGCGTAGGGCGCAAGCCAGGCTTGTCTCTTTTCCAGGGCGCTCCGAGCGCCTATATCCTTAGCCATGGCAAATGTGACTCTCACTGAAGCTGCAGCCACGCGCATTAAAGCGATTCTGGACAAGCAGCCCGACGCAAAACTCCTCCGGGTCTCAGTAGATGGGGGTGGCTGCTCTGGTTTCTCTTATAAATTTGACCTGACGGCTACACGCAACAACGACGATTTGCTTGTTGAGCGAAACGGGATCGGTGTCGTCATTGATGAAATGAGCCTTGAATTTCTAGCCGGCGCGGAAATCGATTTCACCACAGAACTGATCGGCTCGGCCTTCAAAATTAATAATCCTAACGCAACGGCGGCCTGCGGCTGCGGGACAAGTTTTTCAGTCTAACGGCATTCTCATGTGGCAATTGCGCAACATATGCGTACACTGCAAATGGACTGGATATGGAGAGTCAGCATGCTCCCCCACGCATTTACCATTTCTCTTATATTGGCGATTGTACCTGCGCCGGTGACATTCGCACAAGCAACCGATGGAGACGTCGTACGGCTGCCAGGGAACGGAGCGGTGAAATCGCGTATACCCGGTGAGCGGCCTTTAAGGTATGTGCCGGGCGGAGGGCTCATACTCTCATTTGATACCGATGAAAGTGGGACCGTTACGCAACAGGAAATTCAAATCGGCATTGCAGAAGCCTTCGTTGCCGCGGATGCAAACGGTGATGGGGTTCTCAGTGGGCTGGAGCAACAAGCCTGGGCAGCACAATTGCCCACACGCGATGAATCACTGGCCAATCCCGTGCGATTTGACCCAAATCTTGACCGCTATGTGAGTGATATGGAGTTTGCTCAAGTGGTGGATTCGATTGCGCGTGCATACGTAGACCCCATCACGGGCGTTATTGCGATTGAAGACCTAAAAGCGCCCGATCCTGTGCGGCCTGAAGGACAAGTGAATCGGACCGAACTGCGCCCTGCCCCGCGTTCTAATTTCTAACGCTTCCGGAACGAAGGCCATCCGGTGCGATGGGTGAGTCTTGCTCTCCAAACCCGTCGGCAACCAGAACGGCAATGGCCGTGACAGCCTCCGCCGCCTCGCATCCTTCTGCCGAAATCTCGATTTCGCTGCCCTTAGGCGCAACCAACAGCAGAAGGTCCATGATCGAACGAGCATCGGCGGTCACGCCTTTATGGGACACTGTCACAGTCGCATCGAACTGAGCAGCGACTTTTGATAAGGCGGCAGAAGCCCGTGCATGCAGACCCCTGATATTCACGATAGTAACTCTTTGGAGCGCCGGCTCCGAGGATTTCTGATCAGGCACGACTCATAAGCTCAGATGCAATGTTGATATATTTGCGACCAGCATCCGCAGCAGCATTGCACGCCTCATCCAGCGAAAGCTGCTCTCGCACCTCAGCGAGTTTGATCAGCATGGGCAGGTTGACACCTGCAATTACCTCAACCTTGCCTGCACTCATCACGGATATTGCAAGATTGGACGGGGTCCCCCCGAACATATCTGTAAGAATAATGACCCCAGACCCATCGTCACACGCTTTCGCCGTATCGCGAATCTCTTCCCGACGCGCCTCAATGTCATCTTCCGCTTCGATGGTAATCGCACGGAACCGTTTTTGTGTGCCCACGACATGCTGTGTTGCCGACACGAGCTCTCGGGACAGTTTTCCATGGCTGACCACGACAATGCCGATCATGCGTTTCTTCCCTAGCACAATACTAAAGATGAGGCTGACACACAATTTGTATCGGTCAAGCCACCATTTACGGTGTTGCAATCTCAGGCAAGGAAATTGCGACAGGCGCCCCAGGCCCCAGAGGGAGCCCGAGATAGATCCAAGCCATGATCAAGATCACACCGGTCACCAGCAGCCAAATTGAGTAAGGAATCATCATTGCCGTGAGACTCCCCAAGCCAAAATCTGACTTCCAGCGCTGCGCAAAGACAAGAATCAAAGGAAAGTAAACCATAAGCGGTGTAATGATGTTAGTTGCACCATCGCCAACGCGGTACGCAGCTGTGGCCGCCTCCGGACTGATGCCAAGCAGCATTAACATAGGCACGAGCACAGGGGCCAGAAGCGCCCATTTCGCACTGGCCGACCCAACAAACAGGTTCAAGAGACCCGCAAAAAGAACAATCAGGCCCAGAACGATCGGAAGCGGGAGACCGCTGCTCTGAATTGCATCGGCGCCATGGACCGCGCTGATCAATCCGAGGTTGGACCACCCGAACATCGCAACAAAGTGCGCAGCGGCAAAGGCCAGGACGAGGTAGTATCCCATGTCCTTCATAGATTCTGCCATCATGTTCACGAGGTCTTTGTGATCATTTATGGTTCCGGCAGCCGCGCCATAGGCCCAGCCTGCCGCGAGGAACAGAACAAGGAACCCTGCGACCAGAGAGCGGAAAAACGGCCCGGCGACAGTATACCAAGGGTCGTTTTCTGTGCCTGGTCCGTCGGCCAATAAGGGCGTGCCCGGGCCAAATGTCATCACCGCCCAAAGCGCACAAACCCCGAGTATCGCAATCCCAGACCACATCAAGCCTTTCTTCTGTTCCGGCGAGAGGGGTTTGTCCTCATCGCCATAGCTCATCGTGTCTGTCCCAGCCTCGGGCACCCATTTGCCAAGACGCGGCTCAATAATCCTGTCAGTCACAAACCAGATCACAGGCAGATACAGCACCAGCAAGGCCGAAATGAACGCCCAGTTTCCAGCAATATTCATCGTCCAGCCAGCATCGATCTGGCTGGCTTCATAGGCTGTCTCCGTTATGCCGAAGAGAAGCGCATCAAGCTGACCGGGGGCAACATTTGCTGAAAAACCACCCGAAACGCCGGCAAAAGCCGCCGCGATCCCCGCAAGTGGGTGACGTCCCGCTGAGGCAAAAACGATGGCCGCCAGTGGAATCATGACGACGTAGCCCGCGTCTGCTGCGTGGTTGGACAGCATCGCAACAAGTGCAACCAGCGGCGTGAGTAGAAATCTCGGTGCATCGCGAACAGCCCCGCGGATGGCACTCGCAAAAAGGCCCGATCGCTCTGCAACTCCGGCCCCCAACATCACTACCAGCACGTAACCAAGCGGATGGAAGTGAGTAAATGTCGTCGGCATATCGACCCAGAGACGCTGTATGTTCTCGGGCGACAACAAGCTCGCAGCGGCAACGACAAGCGGCATGCCGTCTTCAGTAACCTGGGTGGGATGCACCGCTGAAACACCGAACAGCGAACAAACGATAGAAATGATCACCAGAAAAATGATCAGATACAAAAAGATGAAGACAGGGTCAGGAAGCCGATTCCCGGTGCGCTCGACCCATCCCAAAAATCCTTTGCGCTCCGGCTCCGGGGTCTGCGCTGCTATGGTGTCGACCATGTCCTACGTCCTCAGTCTATCTCTTGCATACTCGCCATATACTGTTTGAACGCGCGGGCAAAATCACGCGGCCGGCAGATCAATCGTAAACCGCGCACCACCCTCCGCGCGGTTCTCCGCATAAACTTTGCCGCTATGGGTCTCGATAATTTGGGCGACGATCGATAATCCAAGCCCTGAATTGTTTCCGAACGCCGCCCCGGCAGGTCGGTCGGTATAGAACCGGTCGAAGATCTTCCTCAGCTTATCCGGCGGCACGCCCGGCCCCTGGTCCTCAACACGAATACGCGCAATCGTCTGTCGGCCCTGATTAACCTGCTCGAGGATCAGCCGGACCTGACCGCCATCCGGTGAAAATGACCGCGCATTGTCTATAAGATTGCGCAAAACCTGGCCAAGTGGACCGTCACGACCCCTTACCTTCAAGCCAGCAGCCATGGTCTGGTCGTCGAACATCACATCGACGTCGCGATCCTTTGCAATAGCGCTGTACGTCTCAACAATGTCGGCGCAAAGTCTACCTATATCAAGGCGCGCCGTTGGAACTCGCGTCACTTCAGCCTCAAGGCGCGAGGCGTTCGAAATATCTGTGATCAAACGGTCCAAGCGTTTCACGTCACTGGCAATCACGCCGCGCAGCTTCTCCAAGGTGACGGGATCCCCCTGCACGCGTTCTGCGGTCTCGACGGCGGAGCGAATGGATGTGAGAGGGTTTTTCAATTCATGCGCAACATCGGCGGCAAACCGCTCATTGGCGACAATCCGCTCCAGAAGCGCTCCGGTCATGGCTTCCAGAGACTCGGCCAAATCACCGATCTCGTCCTTTCGACGCTTCAATTGGGGAAGATCGAGAGTTTCTGACGAACCGGACCGGACCCGGTCCGCCGCCACAGCGAGCCGCCTTAGGGGCCGCGCGATGCCGAGAGTCAACAAGCTTGACGTGACGAACGCGACAAGAATCGCCACGAGGATAAAGGGAAGGAGGGCTGCGCGCTCTGCCCTCACAATTTCCTCGATGTCGCTGGCTTCAAGCGTTAGGACGCCAACAACCGCTGACACTCTTTGGATCGGGATAGACACCGAAATAACGCGCTGACCGCGATCGGAGAAGCGCTGACTGGAGGCCATGTCTCCACCCAGCGCTGCGGAAAACTCTTCATCGAAGGAGCGTGCGCGCACAGATGCTCCGCCCCGTTCGGGAAGGATGTCGGATAGTAGATTACTTGCCCAACGAGACAGGTCCGCACTCAATTTCGACATCATTCCGGGATCACGGATGGGTGGCAGTGCAGTTACATCCACGCGGTCTGACAGTAGAAAGCTGTCGGCAACAACGCCGCGATCCG
Source organism: Pseudomonadota bacterium (assembly GCA_039198685.1). Taxonomy (GTDB): domain Bacteria; phylum Pseudomonadota; class Alphaproteobacteria; order Caulobacterales; family Hyphomonadaceae; genus UBA5336. The sequence continues at coordinate 8,261 of JBCCTK010000114.1, forward strand.
TTGCCCGAACTTGTGCCCGGATCGTTTGCGGGAGGGAGAGATCTCGGATCACTGCTGCTGCAAGGTCAACGTCCATCATCGGCGCTGGCGTGCCGCGGGTCGCTCCCCCACTGAGCAGGTTTTGAAAGACCTGTGCCTGAGCTTCCAGATCCTGCTTTTTCGAAACCACGAGCCCCGCGCGCATCTCGTTCAGGACCATGGCTCCGACGAGTAGAATAGCGAGACCAGCCAGATTAGACGCAAAAATAAGCCGCGCGATACGTGAGCCGAGAACGCCAGAACTGCGTCCATTTTTCTTACTCAAGCTTGATGTGCGCGAGCCCATAGCCGGCGTCCTAGGTATCGGCAACCACTTTCATGGTGACGATCGAGTCGGGCTGGCGCGGCGGCTCACCCTTCTGCAGCTGATCGACCACCTCCATGCCAGCACTGACATGGCCCCAGACAGTGTATTGTTTGTTCAGGAATCCAGCTTCCTCGAAGCAAATGAAGAATTGGCTGTTGGCGGAATTTGGATCATTAGCGCGCGCCATAGAACAGGTTCCGCGCACATGGGGCTCGGCGTTGAACTCCTGCTTAAGGTTTGGCTTGGACGATCCGCCCATACCCGTACCATCCGGACAGCCCAC
>JBCCTK010000115.1:0-8783 GCA_039198685.1 Pseudomonadota bacterium
ATTTGATGCCAATGAACGCCATGGTCAAAGATCGCGAGTACTTTTTTGGCGGGTCGCTCTTTCGCCGTCTTGGGCACCTTTAGTAACAACACATAACCGCTGTTCGAAACATCTGCATCGCGTTTCCAGAGTGGCCCAAGGACAAAGTCAATGAAACGGCCATGGCTGCTTGGGAAAGCGCAGGCCGAACGGCAGGTGAGTTGCCCCATCTGCCGAAAATCCACCCCTATGATGGCGGGCGGGTCGAGGTGGTCGGCGCCGAGCGCCTTGATACCATTCGCAACAGCGACAAGGGCGCCATTTTGGTCTCTGGCCATTTTGCGAACTGGGAAGTCATGGCGGCTGTCATTTGCCGTCGGCCACTGGACTGCCTTGTCACGTATCGCATGCTGAACAATCCCCATATAGACAAACGGTTGAATGCTGTTCGGCAAGCCTACGGCATCGGGGTGCTTGCGCCCAAGGGTCTCGGCACGCGGGAGATGATGCGAGCGCTCCAGGCAGGCCGCGCGGTGGCGTTGATGAATGACCAGAAATTCAACACAGGTTTGGCCCTTCCATTCCTAGGCCATGACGCCATGACACAGCCTGGCCCTGCACGCCTGGCTCAAAAGTACAAAGTGCCAATCATCCCGGTCTCCACAGTCCGCTCAGGCCCTGCCCGCTTCCGTGTGACGATCCATGAGCCCATCCAGCAGCCCGATACAGGCGATCAGCCAGCAGACTTGGAAGCGACTGTCATGGGAATAAACGCGTTCCTGGAAGCGCGCGTGAAGGAGCAGCCTGGACAGTGGTTCTGGCAGCATCGGCGTTGGCCAAAGGAGGCCTGGAAAGCGGCTGGTGTTATTTGAGACACGCTGCAGCACAGGGGTCCGCAGACCCGTTTGGGCGCGGCAATTGGCTTTGCTTTTTTAATATCCCAGTGGTGAAAGGCGACCAACCACTATGGCGTTAAGTTCGTCATATGGACTCTGGTATTCAGCTCGTATTAAAGTGTAGGGGCTGAGGGAACGTGCCTGCTGATATCGCCGCAAATCCCTCCCGAACGACAGATGACCGCACGGAAGACGCAAAACTCACGATAGGGTGTGAGGCCGACAGGTGAATCCCCGCCATTTGGGGGGTTAGCGAATAAAGGGAAAGGTGGGGATTGAACACGTCCAACGTAGCGATGTGAACGCACTTCGCGCACCGCTCAAGCCCAGCATCCCACTTCGGAGGGTCAGGGTCGATCATGAGATGAATTCGGATGCCGCCCCACCAAGTGATATCAAAGGAAACGAGACCCTGGCCATTATTTTCCTCGATTTTTCGCGCAAGCGTGGCCGCGAAGTTCCGCAGGTTCCAGAAGAAAACCGGCCAGAAGAACGGGTGCACAATCTCGCGCCAGCGCAGGATGGGGGAACCGGTGTCCATGGCCGACAAACTGGCACACCGGTTAATCCAGTCGGATAAAGGGCCACCTACGCAACCTGAAGCACTATATATTGCTTGAGTCAGGCCAGACCAAAGTAAATTTTTTCGCGGGATAAGGCGGCGCTTTTTCCGCCTTAAAGGGCTTCACCTCGATACCGGTTACGCTTTCGAAGTGTGGCCTGCCCCGTTCTGGCAGGACAAGCGCCGTGAGGGATCCGCCATGGATACAGGCGGTGTCGAGGCCCGTTGCGTGGGAATAGCAGGCCGGCCCCTCCATGAAGGGCTGGTGGCCGAAGAGGACATGGCCAAAGCGGCCATCATAAGTCTCAGCCCAGAAGGGATCGCCTGGACTTTCTTCTCCATAGGCAAGAAATCGGCCATTGATCTTGGAGACATAGCGGGTGCGCAGGATCTTGCGAAAGCTGGTCCGCGCTTTGCCCTTCAGGGCATTGGCCTGTTCAACTGTGCCCGGAAAAATGGTCAAATCCTGCGGTATGCCGCCGTGGACGATGAGGACCTTCCAGTCTGGCAGCCTAAGGAATGGGATGGCGGTCGCGAGGAAATCGCGGTCGGCTACGCAGAGCGCCTTGTCCAGATCACGAAGCTCCCGGGACATGACCGCCATGGCTTTCGCCACTTTGGGCCGTTTGGTCTTGTTAGCGTAGTAACGTCGGTGCTTGTCTTCGTGGTTGCCTTCGATGAGGGTGACCTTGAACGGTGCGGTTTCATGGAGATGGCGAATGAACCGGACGACGCCGGCGGGATCAGGGCCCTTGTCGACCAGGTCGCCGACGAAAATCAGGTGATCGCCCGAAGACAGTTCGAGCTTAGCGACAAGCGTCTCAAGCGGGCCAAGGGCACCGTGAACGTCTCCGATGATGGCATGGCTTCGCCCCACAAAAAATGCTCAATTATTACTCAATGACACTTTTCTAGGCAAAGTTTTGTTCGCTCGCAGATAACAAAAGCCGCGCCACAAGGGCTTCCAGTTCCGTTTGTGCCGTGGAAACATCGATTCCCGTGATCTCGCTTAGGGACACCGCAAGTGACAGGACGGATACTGGCCCAGTTGCTTTCGCGACCAAAAGATCGTCGCTGTAAGCATCGCCTTTGGTGTCGGGGAATGGCTTATCGTTTTCGTTGGATGTCATTCTGATATCTTTCTATCGAAGTAAGGCATCAACAAGGCCACACTGCGCCTGATCGGTCAGGTCCCAATACCCTTCCCATTTCCAAGACGGCAGAACGCCCTGCGCAAGCAATTCGTATCCCAAATCACGCGAGCCTCGTTTCATTCGCGCAAGATCCATCATAAAGTTGGAATTATTTTTGTTATAGAGGATATTTCGAGACATATTTACCTCTAAAAGGCCCCAAGTTCCAGCTTGGTGAAGTTTATTTATTCTCCTATCGATCTCCGCTTCAACCCCTGAGCGGTGAAAAGGCCGTGCTCCATACAAGGCCCAAACATAGGACCCGTGTGCCATATTGGCAGAGACTCTTACCGATTCGGTGCCTAGGCTTAGAGAAATTGATAGCAGCCGCTTCGCGAGAAGTTTACCAATTCCCTGCCGTTGGAAAGCCCCGCGCAGGTCCAGAATGCCCGCATTCAGGGCGATTCCACCACGCCGACCCTGCCCAATTCCAACGGCAACAACTATCGCGTTCGCCGAACTTGTTCGCCCCATGAAAGCGAAGCCATTGTCCTCGAACCAGCTATATTGGGAGACTTGATGCGGCGGCAGGCTTCCTAGAATCGCAGACTCAAAGAGTGTGAGCTGTGCGTCACTCAGATTCAACCCGACGAGCTGTGTAATTTGAGGCGCCATTTGATGGCGTGCAAAGCCGGGAATTGGATTTGCTTTGGGCCAACTGAACTGGTACATCGGTCATACCTAAAGCGGAATATTGTCGTGCTTCTTCGGCGGATTGCTCACGTCTTTCGTCCGCAGGGTTTGCAGCGCCTTGATCACACGTTTGCGGGTTGAGTGCGGGCGGATGATATCATCGATATACCCCTTTCGCGCAGCGACATAGGGGTTGGCGAAGTTCTCTTCATACTCGGCCGTGTGCGCAGCGATCTTCTCATCATCGCCAATATCCTTGCGGAAGATGATCTCCACCGCACCCTTGGCTCCCATGACGGCGATTTCCGCAGTTGGCCAGGCATAGTTCACATCCCCGCGCAAATGCTTTGACGCCATAACATCATAAGCCCCACCATAGGCCTTCCGCGTGATCACGGTGACCTTGGGCACAGTCGCCTCGGTATAGGCAAAGAGCAGCTTGGCGCCATGCTTGATCAGGCCGCCATATTCCTGCTTGGTGCCCGGCATGAAGCCTGGAACATCCACGAAGGTTACGATCGGGATGTTGAAGCAGTCACAAAAACGCACGAACCGCGCCGCTTTGCGGGAGGCATCAATGTCCAGCACGCCGGCGAGCGTCATCGGCTGATTGGCCACAAAACCGACAGTCGATCCGTCAAGCCGACCATAGCCACAGATGATGTTCCCGCCAAAGTCAGGGCTGATCTCGAAAAAGTCGCCTTCATCAGCCACCTTCTCGATCAGCTCGCGCATGTCGTAAGGTGAATTCGGATTGTCCGGAATCAATGTATCCAAACTCATCTCGTCGCGGTCCGGCAGGTCAAAACTTGGCCTGGTGGGAGGTTTCTCCTTGTTGCTAAGCGGCAAGAAGTCGAAAAAGCGGCGTATCTGGATCAGCGCTTCAATGTCGTTTTCGAACGCACCATCGACAACGCCAGATTTCTTGGCATGAACGGAGGCACCGCCCAGCGTCTCGTGGGTCACTTCCTCATTGGTAACTGTCTTCACCACGTCCGGTCCGGTGACATACATGTAGGAGGTGTCTTTCACCATGAAGATGAAGTCGGTCATGGCGGGCGAGTAAACGTCGCCGCCCGCGCATGGACCCATGATCACGCTGATTTGCGGGATCACGCCCGATGACAACACATTCTCCACGAAGATGTCGGCATAACCGGCCAAGCTATCAACACCCTCCTGGATTCGCGCGCCCCCTGCATCAAAAATACCGATCACAGGCGCGCTGTTGCGAAACGCGAACTTCTGGACTTTCACAATCTTGGCCGCATGGGCCTTGGACAGGGACCCGCCGAAGACGGTGAAATCCTTCGAGAAGACATAGACCAACCGACCATTGATCGTGCCATGGCCCGTAACGACACCATCGCCGGGCACTTTTTGATCGGCCATGCCGAAATCGGCACACTGGTGCTCCACGAACATGTCGTATTCTTCGAAAGTGCCCTCATCGAGCAGGGCCATGATCCGCTCACGCGCGGTGAGTTTGCCTTTGGCATGCTGGCGCTCAATGCGCGCTTTGCCACCACCCAAGCGTGCGCGCTCTCGGCGTGCTTCGAGTTGCTCGATCAGGTCTTGCATCGCCCCGCCCCATTTTTTGGTCGAATCTTTTTCTAATCAGACTGATATGGGCCCAAGGCAAGGCTGGCAAGCTTGTCCTTAGGATGACAGGTCAAGCGCCACAAACCAGGCTCCCAAAGCGACCGCTTCCACGCGTCTCTGATCCAGTACGGCCTGGGCTTCGTTGTCTTCTCCCCATCGTTCAGACTGGAAGACCGTATCCACAATGGACGCTTCAAACGCCGCGTGGCCTTCGATGTGCCCCTGCTCGACTGCCAATGCGAGAATCGCGGATCCGAGCAGGCCGCAACCATAGACAAGCCCCGTAAGCTGGAAATCGCCCAGACTGGCGGCATGGCGTTGGGCCGCATCCAGCGACGCTTCCGGTTGCCCATTTGGGATTATGCCTTCAACGGGAACAAGGACGACGCCGAGGGAGGCGCCAACCCAATCGCGCAGCGGTTTCCAGACGCGTTCCTGGCGTGCTCGCAACGCACTGGCATTCGCCTCCAGGTGACATGTCAAATCTGTCTCGCAAAATCGCACCACCTCGCGGGCCAACTCATCCCGCGTTTCAGGCGTTCGATCTATCGCGACATTCGCCAATCGGGTCATATGCATGCGCGCAACGTCCACAGTGTCGCCCTGTCGATTCCATTCATCAGCGATGGCAAGGGCCAGTGCGTGCGTGGGCACACATTGCAGCGCGCGACCCGGTGTTCGTACTGGCCGCTCGTCCAACGTGACATGCCAACCATTTATTGTCTCCACAACCGACGCGATTTTATAGAAGCGGCGCAGTGTTTCACTCATAGGGAATCCCGCGCCCTGAACCGATCAAGACTTTCGTTCAACGTATGGAAGTCATCATGGATTTCATGGGGATCAACCGCTTCAAGCTCGTTTCGCAGGCCAAACCCCCATGTCACTGCCATCGTGTACACACCAGCAGATCGACCCATCCGAATGTCATGAATGGCGTCACCAATCATGATAGACTGGTGGGGTTCGGCGCCCATTTTGTCCATGGCATCAAGGCACATGGCAGGGTGGGGTTTGCCCGGTCCATCATCGGCGCAGTGGATCGTATCGAAGTATTGTTCAAGGGGATGCATTTCAAACAAGGCCCGGATGCCGCGACGGCTCTTTCCCGTGGCCATCGCGATCAACCAGCCAGCATCGGCAAGGCGTTCAAGTGTTTCAAGGGCGCCAGCATAGAGCGGTTCGGAAAAGTCGGCGTCTTCCCGCCTGGAGATAAACGCGGCGCTATAGGCCTCTGCCAAAGCCTTGATTTCAACTTCAGAAAGGCCCTCAGGTACCAGTTGTGCACAAGCCTCCTTCAGACCAAGCCCGACGATCTGTCGCGTTTGCTCATAGCCTGGCGCAGGACGCCCGCAGGCTTCAAAAGCCCGATCCATTGCCCAACCGATAATCTCACGGCTGTCGACAATTGTGCCATCCATATCCCAAATAGCGAGATTCAAGGTCATGCGGGCACCACATCGAAAGGGGCTGTCATGCGCGGCTCGCCCGCGCCGATTGGGTGCGTGCCATGCCACATATAAGAGGGAAAGAGAACCAGCATACCCCTGGCCGGTTGCACCCACTTTTCAGGCATCATGGGTGGGTTGGTCTCAAATGGCGGCTGACCGAACTTGATCCAGCCACCGCGCTCATCCTGGCCACTTGGAACGGAAACATAGTAAGCTGACGATATCCATCCTTGGGGATGGACGTGGTTCACGTGGTGGCCTCCTGCTGTCAGCCGCACAGACCAGCATCCTTTGATCGTGAACTGTCCCGTGTTTCGCGCCGTTAGCGGATGCTCATGACCCTGCCCGATCTCTGCTATATATTGGCTCACCGGGACCTTCAGTGCCTTGATATAGGCCCGCACAGCAGGGCTCTCCATGGCCAGAAGGTCTTGCGCTGTCTGTGTTCCCAACCGCAGGCTTTGATCCAAAGGGTGGTTTGAGGCGTGATGATGTGTTTCCAATTCCGCCTGCAGCGCTCTGTTGAAAGCTGCGGAGTCGGCATAGCCCTCTGGCACCGGGAGCCGATAAGACCTTACAAATCGGTCAAAATCCATCAGGGTCTCGTAGCGGGGATCGCCCAATAGGCGCAGGACTGTGGCCTCGTGGGCGATCCAATATTGATTGTTCGGTTGGGCCAAACGCATCGGCTCGATGGCACGTAAAGCGCTATGCGCATCACCGATCATCATCTTGGCTACCGCAAAGGCATCCACTACAGAAGCCGCGTCAGGTGTCAGAAGCGCGGCACGTTGGGCAGCAATATCAGCAGCCGGGCCATCACCGATCTGTCGCATATGGCGCGACCGCAAGACTTGGGATTCAGCACGGGCAACCATTTCAGTTGGGAGCCGCGCCCAAAGGTCTTCCGCCTCTTGATACCGCTCCGCTTCAACAAACAGTCCGTAAGCAACAACGGCCTGTGTTCCCCCAGCCGAAGACAGCACAGCCCCAAACCGGTCCATGTCCCCCGCCATCCAGGCCCCTTTGGCCACCGCACGAAGCGTCAGATCGGTTGGCCCCAGCTGGTGTGCGGTCTCGAAATGGCGATATGCCGCTTCAAGCTGGTCAAGCTCAACGAATGAGCGCGCAAGCATATAGTGGGCTTGAGGCAAGTGTTTTCCCCAGCCTATAAGCCGCTCAAAATAGCCACGGGCCTTGTTTGCCTGGCCAATTTCCAAGAGCGCCATGGCGTAGTAGTAAGCCGCTGCCGTGTCCTGGGGTTCTTTTGTAACCCATGGAGCCAAGGTGTTTGCGCTGGAGGCCCAGTCCTTAACCTCCCGTTCCGCCTTGGCCTTTGCCAGCAACTCCAACCGGTTCACTGAAAGGGCTCCAAAAGGTCGGCCCCTGCTTCTTCTTCGAGAAAGCCGAGAGCCGAAAATGTTTCGATGATGTGAGCTGGCAGAGGCGCGACAATTTCAATGTCGCGGCCCCGGTCCTTCGGGATGATGATGCCACGTGCATGGAGATGCAGGCCCTCGCCCACTCCCCCCGGCACTTCACGCTCAGTCTTGTATTTGGGATCGCCGAGTATGGCTGTTCCAAGCTCCTGGAGGTGAAACCGAATCTGGTGGGTCCGGCCGGTCAGGGGCTTGCACGCGACCCAGGCCGCTTTCTGACCTGCCGTTGAGATCGTGGCATAATCTGTTATCGCGTGCTTGGCGCCCTCTTGACCTTGGCGGCCTGGTCCCATTTTTTCGCGCGCACCGCCCGGTCCCGTTGCCTTGGCCATCCAGCTTCGTAGCTGGCCAGCGCGAGGAACGGGGGCCCCGATCGTCACCGCCCAATAGACCTTGTCCATTTCACGTGACCGGAAAAGGTCTCCAAGCTCTGCGGCTGCCCTCGGGTGGCGTGCCACGACGAGAACGCCCGAGGTGTCTCGGTCCAGACGGTGCACTAATTTCGGCCGTGTGCCGCCCTCTGCCAGTGCTCCCAATAGGCCATCAATATGTCGCCCTTGCTTTGTGCCGCCCTGGACAGCAATCCCTGCTGGCTTGTTCAGGGCGATAAGATCGTTATCCTGGTAAAGGACAAGATCACGGATGAAAGCCGCGTCACGAGCGCTGACAGAACCAGCTTTTGTCTCCCTGTCTGCCCCGCCGCGATACACCTCGGGCCCAAAGGGTGGCAAGCGCACTTCCTGGCCTGCTTCGAGCCGGGTATTGGCCTTGGCCCGGGCGCCATCAACGCGCACCTGCCCGGTCCGCAGCAGCTTCTCGACTTGCCCCTGACTAATCTGGACGCGCCGCTTGATCCAGCGGTCCAGGCGGATTCCTGCTTCCTTGTGGGAAATGGTTTCCAATACAACGCCGCTGCTCATGCCAGGATCCGTTTCATCAGCGCAAAAGACAACATTAAAGCACAGATACCGCCTATCAATGACGCCAGAATATAAGTGCCAGACTGGACATAGCGCCCTTCATTGATG
>JBCCTK010000116.1:0-8694 GCA_039198685.1 Pseudomonadota bacterium
CTAACAAATCTTCACATACTTCGACGTTATTATTGGCAAAGGTTTTAGTACCGGATCCACTCAGGGTCAAATTTCTTATTTCTGTTATACCGCTTAGAATACTGTAGTCCCCATGTCGGCGCTGATCGTGATCGACTCCTGTTGGACACCATTGGTGGTGATGTCCTCGCTAAGATTGAAATACTCTGCATTGCCACGAAAACGCCAGAAGCGCGTGCTGATGCCAGCCTCGATCCTGTTGGCTTCCAGTGAATCTTCATCCAGGCGCAAACCACCCCTCAGGCGCAAGGATCGGCCAAGGTCCAGGGTGGCATCTGCGACCCAGTCTGAAGAGGTACCCTCCAGGTTGGAAAAGGCGTTGAAGCTGTCATCTGTCTCGGAACGCCATCGGCGACCACCCTCAGCGGAAAGCGATACGCCATTTCGCCAGCGTGCAGACGCTCGCAATCCAACCGAGGCGCGCCCATCCCCTTCATACAAGTCGTAGCCAGACGCGCCGTTCGGATCAAAGAGTGACGGCGTGCTAATTTCAAAGGCAGCGGAGTCTTCAATCGGAATCGCTTCGTCATTGGGGTTGGACACCCCGAACGCGCCCATTGCGACAGGCTCAATCATAATATCGACGGAACGGCCGCGCCTCTGAAGGGGATAAGACAGTTCAAGTCCGACCGTGCCCAGGGCACGGCTGACGGAGTCTTCCCCCGACACGTCCTCATCTAAAATGTAATGATCGGCTCTTGCATCGGCAAAAGGGGTTGCCAGAACCCCGCCTGGCAAAACGGTGCGCCTTGACCAGTCCAATCCAACCGAGACACGGGAACTATCAGCGCCAATATCGCGCGTCACCGATGCGGCAGAGGCTTGCAAAGCACCCGATCCAAACTGGCCCAAGTCGAAGAGCTGTTCGGTGAACACGATCGGAGCCAGCAAAGGTATCGTGTCATTATCGTCGTTTTCCCGCAGTCCCTGCACTGCAACGACGGCGCTTTCACTGTAGAAATCCTCGTCTTGGCCAACAAGGAAAACCTGGCTCAACAAGCTTCGGTTTTTGGCCTGATAAAGGCCTCGCAGATCGCCTTCACCATCAAGATCATATCGGCGCAGATACAAGTCATCGCTCGCGCGCTCGAGGCCGAAACCCCAGTTCCAAGTCTGGTTGAGGGCAAAGACACCACGTGCGAATATGTGACTGCGGACACTGTTGTCACTGCCTTCAATGGTATCTCCGTCGCCGTCGAAGAGTTGCTCTTGCGTTATGGAAGCGTTGATGTCGAGCTGCCCGGACCAGAACCGTTTAGCGTAGTCGATTTCAAGAAGTGGATTGACCTTCTGATAAATCGCAGGGGCAATGGTAAGTTCCTGATGGTCGGAAACTGCCCAATAGTAGGGCTGTTGGTAAAAGGCTCCGACCTTCGAGGAAATGCCGAGATCTGGAAACAAAAGCCCGGAGCGTCGTCCGGAAGAGGGATCTGGATGGGCGAAATAGGGAAGATAGAAGACAGGAATGCCGCCCACTTCCAGGACAGCGTCCTGATAAGAAATCATAAGATCTTCTTCGTCCAGAACGGCCCTGCGCGCGCGAAGCGCCCATGTCGGGGTGTCTCCCTCCTCACACACCTCACAAGAGGTATAGACAACCTGATCCAGCGCATTCGCGCCGCCTTCCTGGCGGATCGCACTATTGGCCACGGCTTGTCCGCCATTGGCTAAACGCACCGAAAAGCCAATCGCATAACCGTCTGAGAGATTTGAATTGACTTCAACCTCGTCAGCAAAGCGCTCACTGCCATCCGGGTCTAGGATTACCACGTTGCCTGTGGCGCGGACCTTGTTGGTGGAGCGATTATAGACAACCCGATCCGCTTTCAGGATCCGCCCCCGATAGCTCGCTTCCACATTGCCTTCTGCAATAACGGTATTTTCGGCTTCATTCTCAGACAGAGCGTCGGCGATCAGGACGACTTCTTCGCTTTCATCTCGTGTTTCTTGTGCCGCTTGGGCGAGGGCAAGCGGGCTCGCCATGGCAAACGCAGTCGCGGCGAAGACACACTTCAATGCAGCCATGGTGCGGGTCACCTTTGTCAATCGGACCGCTCACGAAACGTGATCGGTTCCCCTTTTGCCCGAAGTCGTGCTTAGGGACTCCGCCTTCACGCGTCCAGTCACGGAACACTGCCAACTGGGCATTTGTTCCAAGTGTGACTTCAAGGCCCAACACTGCGCGCGGCAAGGGCACCGGGCAATGTGTGGGCTTCACCAGCCAGTTCGAGTTCAACAAGAATCGCTGCGCACCGCCCGATCCCTAATCCAGCAGCACGGGCAATCTCTTCGATGGCCATCGGATAGGGCGTAAGAGCCTCAAGAACGGAATCGATCTGACCTTTTGGAATGGGTGCGTCATGCTCGCTGTCGAATGTGGGCGGCGCCGGAGCAAACAACTCCTTGGGTGACAGGGTCTCGAGCACTTCCAGGACGTCGTCTGCGTTGCGTACGAGAATGGCCCCCTGTCGAATCAGGTGGTTGGTGCCTGCCGCTCGCGGATCCAGGGGTGACCCCGGCACGGCCATGACCTCTCGGCCTTGTTCCCCTGCCGTGAGTGCAGAGATCTGAGAGCCTGATCTTTCTGTGGCCTCGACAACGATCACACCTCTTGCGCAGCCAGTGATAAGACGATTGCGTCTCGGAAAATCCTTCGCCGTGGCGCGATGCCCGAACCGACTTTCTGATAAAATAAGACCCTGGGAGGCGATCGCTGCATAGAGTCGTTCATGCTGGGGCGGATAGACATGGTCCACCCCGCCCCCCAGAACCGCAATCGTTCCGCCTTCCAGGCTGGCTGCATGGGCTTCACCATCGACCCCTCGGGCCAATCCAGAGACCGTAACGTAACCCGCTTGGCTGAGACGGATGGCCATATCGCGGGAGATTTTGCGCCCAGCGGCCGAGGCATTCCGTGCGCCAACGATACCGATGGTGGGTTTGCCAGCCAGGTCGAGGCGACCGAGTGCGGTCAATACGGGTGGGGGTGGTGCAAGCGCCTTGAGAAGCGGGGGAAAGCCTTCGTCCGCTGCTGTCACAATCTGTGCGCCATACCGGCGGGTTGCCTCCATTTCCGCCTCGATATCAGCGATATCAGGTGCCCGGAGTGGCCGCTTTCGACCCGCCTTCCTTGCCAGTTCCGGCAGTGCATCCAAGGCTTTCGCCGGCGTTTTGTACCGGGTCAGCAACTCGAAGAACGTAACCGGGCCGACATTCGGCGTGCGCGCCAACCTCAGCCAGTCGCGCCGCTCCTCATCACTGTGCGGCGGCGTGATCATGGAGCCGCATCCTTTGCCGCTCTAAAGCGAGGTTCATCCCCTCTAAGCAGGCGTGAAATGTTGCTCCTGTGAGTCCAGAAGACGAGAAGCGATAAGAGCGCGAGCCCGGCAACGATAAAGATGTCTTCACCCAGGATATAGGCGCCGACTGGTGCAGCGATGGCCGCAGCCAAAGCGGCAAGCGAGGAAATTCTGAACACTGCAAACAGGCCGAGCCAAATCGGCGCGGCAAAGACAAGGCCCTTCCAGCTGACAAACGCTAACAAGCCGGTATAGGTCGCAACACCTTTGCCTCCCTTAAAGCCCAGCCAGACAGGATAACAATGACCGAAAAAGGCAGCAGCGCCCGCAACGAAACCGACCTTGGCATCGAAGACCAAGGCAAAAGCCAAGGCGACTAGGCCAGCCTTCAGGCTGTCGAGTAATAGGGTTGCCAAAGCGAGGTCTTTACGCCCAGTGCGCAGCACATTCGTCGCACCGATATTACCCGATCCCACCGTGCGCAAATCGATTCCAGCAGACCGCGTCAGAACGAGGCCAAACGGGATGGAACCGGCCATGTACCCACACATCGCCGCCAGGACCCAAACTAGCATGTCGGCTGAAGCGCCCATGTCTCGACCATCCCCTCGCGATTGGAAACCATTGTTTCTTCGTAAGCGCTGCCCCTTCCCGCGGCAAGGCGCAACGGGCTTTCAGAGGCTCGGATGCATGACAGGTTGATAGCCGTTTGATAGGGCGCGGCATGTGGCCTTTGGAGTGAGTCTCAGGCCAAGCGCATGGAGGGGCTGAGGCGCACCATATCCATCCCATCCAAACCGGCGCGCGGCCCCATTCCAAACCAGATAGGCTTGGTCTTCGATGGCGTAAAAAGCGCCATTTGGAAGCTTTTCTGGCCGGCAAGGCGAGCGGGGCGATTTCCCATGGACTTTGAGGTGTCGCTTCATCTCAGTATTGATCAGACCATTGAGCTTACTGACACGGTCCACGCCGACCGCATCACAAAACGCCTTCGCTTCAAACTGTCTGCACGCATAGCAAGGCCGATGCCCCGCTGCGAGACCAACGGCTTCATCCAAGAAAAACAGCTCCGTCCACTTTCCGCGTGACATCAACCGAGGTCTTTTTTCCTGGCCAGGTAATGGGTCAAGCGTGCACATGACCCAACCTTCCGTCGCCCAACTTTGTTTTTTGAGCGTTTGAGTCTCATGGTCATGGAGGATACCGCGATTGCCCGTAAAAAGTCCGCGGGCTGAAACCGCATGCATTTGAGAAAACGGATCAACGCGGTTTTGAAGCGGCACTCAGGCCTCTCCGCCAAATCGCTCGGTCCATTCCGCGACGTGTTCATCTTCTATCTTCTTGAACAGTACATCAGGTGGGGTAATCGCCAGGCCAGGGGGCAAGGCGTTTAAAAGGCCCGCATCCTTGGCCGACGGCCATTTGCGGTTCTCCTCTGGAATGCCGAGCGCCTCCAGCACCTTCGCTGCGGCTGTTGGAATAATCGGTTGGGCTATGATCGCGAAGATAGCAGCCAGGTTCAGTCCCGTGCGAACGCCTACGGCTGCGGCGTCTATATCGGTCTTGTATTTCACCCGCGGCTCCGCCCGGGTGAGGTATTCATTGCCAGCCGCCCAAATCGCCCTTGTTTCCGCAGCGGCCTTGCGAAATTCCATCGCCTCATAATGTTCCGTGAGGGCCTGGAGCCGGCTGGACAATTCGTCCGCCATCCAGGCTTCAGCCTCGCCGGGTTTCCCTTCACCAGGCACTTTTCCGTCGAATTTGGACGTCGTGTATTTGGTGATCCGGTTGACGAAATTGCCCAGCACATTGGCCAGATCGGAATTGATGGCAGCCTGAAAGCCTTCCCACGTGAAGGCGGCGTCGGAGCCTTCAGGGGCATTGGCCGTCAGATACCAGCGCCAATAGTCCGCCGGGAGGAGGTCCAGGGCTTGGTCCATGAACACGCCGCGTTTTTCAGACGTTGAAAACTTCCCACCATACCAGGTGACCAAGTTGAATGCCTTCAGCTTGTCGACCAGTTTCCAGGATTGGCGTGAGCCGATGAGTGTTGCCGGGAAGCTGACTGTGTGGAAAGCGACATTGTCTTTTCCCATGAACTGGACGTATTCGGTGTCATTAGCGCCTGCGCTCGTATCCCATAATGGGCGCCAATTATCGGCCGCGCCCGCAGCTTCAGCCCAATCTTGTGTGGCCGCGATATACTCAATCGGCGCGTCGAACCACACATAGAAAACCTTGTTCTCGAATCCCTCGCGCAAGCTTCCATCCGCCTTTGTAACTGGGACACCCCAAGACAAGTCTCGCGTGATTGCGCGGTCTTGCAGGCCCTCGTTGAGCCATTTTAGAGCGATCGACCGCGCAAGGCTTGGCCAATGGTCGCTCGCTTCAACCCAGTCCCGGATATCGCTTTCAAGTTTGGACTGCAGGAGAAAAAGGTGGCGCGTCTCGCGAGGCTCAACATTGTACGAACCCGACACCGCAGAGTAGGGGTCCTTCAGGTCCATTGGATCCAGCAATCGACCGCAATTGTCACACTGGTCACCGCGTGCTTTTTCAAATCCGCAATGGGGACAGGTGCCTTCAACATAGCGGTCCGGCAGGAAACGATCTGCTTCAACATCGTAGATCTGGGTCGAGACGCGTTCCTCGATCAGCCCATGATCTTCCAGGGCAAGGGCAAACTGTTGGGTTAGCAGGTGGTTGGATGCGCCGGACGATCGGCCGAAGTGATCGTAGGATAGGGCAAATGCTTCTCCCGAAACCCGTTGGATTTCATGCTGGGTGTCGCAATACTCCCGCACCGAAATGCCGGCTTTCTGGGCTGCCAGCTCGGCCGGAGTGCCATGCTCATCTGTTGCGCAGATATAAACAACGTCATGGCCCATAAGCCGCATCACACGGGCATAAACGTCAGCCGGCAGCATGGAGCCAGCCAGATTCCCAAGGTGTTTGACGCCGTTGATATAGGGCAGGGCAGACGTAATAAGGATACGGCGATGGCCAGTGGTGGTCATGGTATGTGGTCCGGTCGGGTGTTCGACAGGCCGCACTCATACGCGCGCTGCCTGCCATTGCAAACCCGGTCGGTTGCCGATTGCTACCGGCTTTTTTAACCGACGCTGGGCACAGCCAGGCGAAGGGTTGCATAGACTGAGCGGCCCTTGGGCATCTCGCGCTCCTGGGCGCTCAGCGCCGTTGGCAGTTCAACATGGGCACGGGCGACGAGACCGCGGTCTGCAAGGGCTGAGAGCACTGAGATCTTTCGCGCTTCGGCCAGCGCGTCTGCCGCGTCGGGTTCAATCGCGTCGAAAGCCCAAGCCTCTGTCTCCACAGATGTGAGTTTGCAGGGGTTCGCCAAATCGGCAATGTGGTCGAGCAGCGCTTCAGCGGCGGGCGATAGCGTTGCTTCGCCCGGAGCAAAGTAAACCACAACATCGGTGGCACTGCAGTCCAGATCGCCCACAGTTTCGCCTGCAGATGCAACCGGGGCTGCAAACACAGCCAGGGCAGCCACGGCGGATGCCAAAAATGAAACGTTCATATCCAAGCCCTTTCTTCCATCGGCTTGGTTGCAAGTTTCTCGCCGCGTCATGTCCTAAATGTGCGGGCATGAAGGCAAACGTGGCAACGCTGTGTTTGTTTCAAGAATTTTAGGTCTTGCGATTAACCATAGGTCCACGCGCGGAAAACGGTCTCGACGGGTCCCCGCTTGAAAACACTCATCCAAAGCGCTGTAGCCAAGATTGTCGCGAGCCCGGTTGCGACGCCCACGCCGATGACCTGTGCGGCTGGAAGCTGGCCATAAAACCCGAGCCCCCATCCCGAAAAAACGGTCGCCATGATAACCGACTGCAAGAGATAGGCTGTCAGAGACGCGCTCCCGGCTTTCGAAATGAAGGATACGATCGGTCCTGGGTTCTTCGCCAGCGCGGCGAGCAAACCAGCATATCCCAAAGACTGCCCCGGCGCGGCCAGAAAGAGGACAGCTAATCCGAGCATGGCCATGCCGTCAAAACCACTTTGGGCCTGTGTCACGAGCCACGCACCAATGCCGCCCAATATCAGGCCCAGCGGCAGGAACACCGAACGCGAACGGGCCCAGATCGCCGCACTTGGGTCAGAAATCCAACCCTTTCGGGCAAATGCAAGCCCAAGGCAGAAGTACCCAAATGTCGCGATCCCCTGGGAAAGTAGAACGCCAGGCAGAAGGTCTGCATATGACGAGATCCTGAAAACCGCTGGATCGATAAAGCGTTCTGAAGAAAACGCTTCCATTGCCCCATCCATGGACGGTCCCATTTTTGAGGCAACAAGACCGGGCTTGAAGGCCTCCATCGCTGCGAACAGTCCTGAAAAGCCCAATAGCACCAGGACCTGTAGTAGAATAAGGCCGATCCCCAATCGAATGAGCGCTTTGTCCGAACTCTTTATCTGCGTCAAAAGCAGTGCACCAAGCAGGGCATATGTCACCAGAATGTCGCCCAGAAAAAAGAGGATGTAATGGACAAGCCCGATAATGCCGAGTCCGACCAATCTGCGTGTCTGGCGTCTCGTAAAATCGGCATCTGATCGATCTGCAGCGCCGATCTGATAGAAAAGACTTGCGCCAAACATCAATGAAAAGAGGGCATAAAACTTGCCGGCTGCGAGCCAGAACATCCCGTACGCCGCTCCGTAATTCACCGTGCCGACGGAGGGCTCACCATAAACGCCTTGTTCCATTGGGTATGCAAAAACGGTTGAGTTCACCACCGCGATTCCCATCAAAGCTGCGGCGCGGACCAGATCCGGAAGGACTTCCCGGGTGCCGAGTGCTCGATTAGAGTCTGACAATTGTCCCTCCCAAGACGGGGTTTGTCCCGTATTCGGCTCGCTAGAGCGCGGCTCGATTGCGGTCAAGCACCGAAGCTCTTGCAAGCCGAAGCGGCTGGACATAGTAAGCGACTGTTGGAGGCCGGCTTAGCTCAGCTGGTAGAGCACCTGATTTGTAATCAGGGGGTCGGGGGTTCGAGTCCCTCAGCCGGCACCATTTTGTTTCACCGTTCGCTTCGCTTTTGACAACGCAATGGGGCGCGTTGGAGGCTGCCGCGTTGTATGACGCGGCCGTCGGATTTTCCATTGCTGCTAAACAATAGACAGGGCCAGAGGCCTATGACATAGACCGCGCTTTGTTTCACCTGCCACTACGGTCAATGCATAGAGGCGCTGCGGCACTTGGCTGAGCGCGCCCGTCCAAGGAATAGAAGTATGGAAGTCACCGAGACCAAGGTCGAAGGCCTCAGCCGCTCTTACCAGATCCGCGTCACCCAAGCTGAGCTCGCCCAGAAGCTGGAAGCACGTATTAAGGAGATCC
>JBCCTK010000117.1:0-8468 GCA_039198685.1 Pseudomonadota bacterium
GAACGACCAAGAGACGCCGCTTGATCGTTTCGCAACAATCCTTGTCCGAAGGAAGATCGCGCCAACGCTGGGGGCTGCGATTGAAGCAGCCGAGCCTGGCATGACCTAAACGACAGCAGCAATTCCGCCACGGTCCCGATAATTTCTTCTTGTACACTCCCCATGGTTGGGAAAACTACAGGGCAGGGGGCTTGCGGTTGCATGCTCCCAAAGGGCATCCTGAGACTACAGAATCATTGCGTCGACGAGATCGTTAGACGGCTGAGTAATCGGCATCGGCGGGCTGTGCGTAGGTGTGGCGGACTGCGTGGGTAAGGCTGGATAGAATGACGGGTAAACCACCCATTGATCCGAAGCTAATTGAGGAATTGGCCGAGGAAATCGGGCCAGATGACTCTGGTCTCGACGTTTTCGAAGTTGCCGGACACATCAAATGGTTCGATGTGGGCAAAGGCTTTGGCTTTATTGTGCCTGAAGATGGGGGCCGTGACATTTTGCTTCACGTGACCTGCCTGAGGCGCGACGGCTTTCAGACCGCTTATGAAGGCGCTCGGATCGTCTGCGAAGTCCTGGACCGACCACGGGGGCTTCAAGCATTGCGGATTATTTCAATGGATGAATCAACCGCGCTTCATCCCTCGCAGCTTCCTCCCTCGCGAACCCACGTCTCCGTGACACCTACATCCGGGCTCGAACGCGCCACCGTCAAGTGGTTCAACAGGATTCGCGGTTTCGGCTTTTTAACCCAGGGCGAGGGGTCAGAAGACATCTTCGTTCATATGGAAACGCTGAGGCGGTTCGGTCTAACCGAGCTTCGTCCGGGCCAAGAAGTGCTGGTGCGCTTCGGTAGCGGGCCAAAAGGCCGCATGGCAGCCGAAGTTCGCCCGATTAGCGGGACGGCCATTCCCTCGTCACACTGATCGTATCCGTGGTGGGTGCCATGGCCATATCGGATTGCACCTCTGGCGTGCCAAAGCTCATATACCAAAGACATGCCTTGCGCGCTGCTTTCCTCGCGGCATTGATCGCCATTCTCTTGCTGCCGTGGGCGGGGCCATCAGCAGCTTTTGAAGCGTCTACCCTGTCGGTTCAGACCAGGTCTGGAAAGCACGATTTCACCATCGAGATTGCCCGCACACCGCAAGAGCAGGCGCTGGGGCTGATGCATCGCCGCGCGCTCGCGCAGGACTACGCGATGCTATTTCCGTTCGAGCGCGCCCGAGAGGCGTCATTCTGGATGCGCGATACGTACGTGTCGCTCGACATGGTCTTCATCAAACAGGACGGCGTGGTGCATCGGATCGAGCGTGGGACCGAGCCTTTATCCCTGCGCAGTGTCCCCTCCCGCGGGCCCGTTATTGCAGTTCTAGAGTTTGTGGCCGGCACCGCCGACAGGATCGAGCTTCAAGTCGGTGACGTGGTTGTCCACCCCGATTTGCAGGGCGAATAAGTGCGCTGCTCATTGCCATAGAGGTATTTGCAATCTTCCGGGGTGGTGCTAAGGGCCCGTCGATGAGGCGGTCATCTGGGCGATCGCCACAGATGATGAAACATCACGTTCGGGGTATAGCGCAGCCTGGTAGCGCACCTGCTTTGGGAGCAGGGGGTCGCAGGTTCAAATCCTGCTGCCCCGACCATACAGTGGAAGAAGACCACGGTTTTGATACGGCCTCGTAGCTCAGCTGGATAGAGCACCGGACTTCTAATCCGACGGTCGCAGGTTCGAATCCTGCCGAGGTCGCCACCGGCGAAAACGACGCCTTACTCTTTCACGAACGCCTCAAAAGCATCTTTGTAGTCTGGATGCCAACGGCTCAGCGCGGGCCGGTTCTCGATAATGTCGCCGGCAGCCCACGCCATCCGCCTCTCGTCGAGCGCGCGGGGAACATCATTATCTGGGCACAGTATGTAAAACTCGCCACGCCCAAGGCTTTCCACAAAGAAGTCGACGGTTTCTTCAGCGGTCCATGCTGCGGCTGGTTTTTCTGCTCCGCCACCGGTCATGCCGGTGTGGACAAAACCGGGGATAAGCAGATGCGCAGTAATTTGATGGCCCGGAGTGTTTCTTAACTCGTGCGCCAAGGCTTCGGTGAAAACCTTCAACGCGGCCTTCGAAACATTGTAGGCCGGATTTCCAGGCGGCGTCGTGATCCCCTGTTTCGACCCGGTATTGATGATCGCGCCCGGCTGCCCATGCTCGATCATGCCCGGACCGAAAACTTGGGTACCGTTGAGAACGCCGCGAAAGTTCACGCCGAGGACATCGTCCCAAGCCTGCGGGGAGCTCAGGCAAGATGATCGTCCGCCAATGCCCGCATTGTTCATCAAGATATGCACGGCCCCAAACTGGTCCGCGACAGTGCCCGCCAGCGCCTCCATCTCCTCGCGATTGGATACGTCTGCCGTAACAGCCAGTACGCCGCCAGCACCCGCCCTATTTGCTGCTGCCGACGCTGCTTCCAGCTTGTCGGCGTGCTGGTCCACGAGTGCGAGCTTCATCCCCAGCTCAGAAAAGGTCAGAGCGGACGCCAGTCCGATGCCTGAGGCGGCACCAGTGATGACTGCAACGGATCCAGAAGCGAGGGCAGGGTGTGACACGGCTTGATCTCCTACTGAGCGCCCATCCTACGGGTCCAGATCGCCCAAACAAGAGGCAATGGGTATCTGCTGGCCTCAACCTTGGTGGCTTGCCTCTCCAAAAGCGCGCGCCCCATATCATTCCCCCATGGGAGTTGGGGGCCAACTGGACGCCGCTATGGCATTCTTGCGTGTGATGATTCGCAAGATTGCCGGATTCGAAGGACCGAGAGGAGCCATGCCATGATCCGAGATGCGCGGGTTGAGGATGCCCCTGAAATTGCAGCGATTTACGGCCATTACGTTGCACACTCGACAGTCTCTTTTGAAGAAGTTGCTCCTTCGGTCGACGAAATGGCCCAGCGCATTGCAAAGACCCTCGAATCCTATCCCTACATCGTGGACGTTGTAGACGGGGATCTGCATGGATACGCCTATGCGGGGCCTTACAGACCTCGCAGCGCCTACCGATTTACGGCGGAAACGACCGTCTATGTTCACAAGGACGCGCAGGGTCAGGGTACGGGGCGTCGTCTCTATGCAAGCCTCATTGAGCGTTTGAGGTCGACAGAGGCGCATTTGTTGATCGGCGCCATCACATTGCCGAATCCGGCGAGCGAGGCGCTTCATAAATCCTTTGGATATCAACGCGCTGGATTGTTAAGCGAAGTTGGTCGCAAGTTCGATCGCTGGCACGATGTGGCCCTATGGCAGCTACCACTGGACGCCTAAGCGCGTCGGTGAATTTGTTGCGATCTCTGCATAGGTTGGTGGACGGGTGCGCTGCATATCTCTAATGGGTCTCGCAAGCGGACCGGAAACTGACTAATCAGCCAGCATGGCGATACCCCCCAAGGACAATGACGAGAATGGAGAAGGCGAGGGCAGAGCGCCCGATGCTGATGGCGTAGCGCCCGGTAAGCCGCGAACAGCTGCGAAAAAACCGGCGCGCCGGCGTCCCGCCAAACCAGCAGGCAAATCCACTGCCAAATCTACCAGCAAGTCCACGACGAAGCCGACGGCCAGATCGACCGGCAAGTCCGCAGGGAAACCGGCAACCAAGCCTGTAGCCAAACGTAAAAGGCAAACGACCCGCAAGCCGCGAACGGTGGCGAAGGCGCCATCGGCCGCCTCCAACTCGGCTGCTTCGGAGACTGTCAGCGACCAGAAGGCGGCGACCAATCCCGCCTTCGATGGCGATAAGGCAACCCCAGGGTTACCCGTCGCCAGCCTTGCCCCTTTGGGTGCCCTCTCAGAGCCGTCTAAAGCCGCTGATGACCCACCTATATCGGTGGAAGAAACCGGCGATACAGTCGGCGAGGGTGAGGGCCCCGACGGGCTTCCCACTCTTACAGATGAACAAGCGGACGGGCCCAACGAAGATGCAAGCGCGTCTGAATCTGATGCGGTGTCGGAGGAAGCCGAGCAGCCTCAGCCCGCAAAGCCGGCTGTCACTCCCCTTCCGCCCAAAGCGCGCGGCCTTGCACCAAAACTGGGATGGCTCGACAAACCAGCATCCCTTTTCGCGGCTGTCTTCGACGGATTAGCAAAGTTCAGAGTGATTGCTCTTACGTGCGTGGTTGCGATCGCCGTAACCGCGTTCCTTCCCGGATTTACCACTATTCCGCCCATTGATCGCGATGAATCGCGCTTTTCTCAGGCGACCCGCCAGATGGTGGCAAGCGGAGATTATGTTGATATCCGCTTCCAAGGGCAGCCGCGCTATCAAAAGCCGATCGGCATTTATTGGCTCCAATCCGCCGCCGTGCACATCTATGGCGCCGAAGACGGACAGGCTCCCATTTGGGTCTATCGGACTGTGTCTTTGGCAAGTGCGATCTTGGCGGCAGCGCTTGTTTATTGGCTGGCCCTGCCGTTCGGAGCCGCTCCCATCGCCTTCGCCGCGGCCACGTTTGTCGCGCTGACAATTATGCTTGGCGCTGAAGCACGGCTCGCAAAGACGGATGCGGCACTCTTCGTGACCATCCTCATCGCCCAAGGCATTCTGGCGCGCGCCTTCTTGAAGAAGCGAGACAGCGCTGTGGGCTTTGGCCATGCAGCGGTTTTCTGGACCGCCACCGCCGCCGGTATTCTGATCAAGGGACCGATCCTTCCGATGGTCGTGGGCACAACTGCGCTGTTTGCATCTATTTTTGATCGACGGATCGCTTGGCTGAGGCGCTTGCGGCCGGGCTATGGCGTCTTTTGGCTCGCGCTGTTGGTTCTCCCCTGGTTTGTCGCTATCGGAATCACGTCCAGCGGCCTGTTCTTCGAGGAGTCTATTGGTCGAGATCTTTTCGAGAAAATTGGCCAAAGCCGCGAACGACCCTTTGTGCCGCCCGGCGCATTCACATTTGGCTTTTTCCCCTCATTGGGATGGCCACTCGCACCTTTCGCCTTCTTGGCGATACCCTTTGCAATTGCGACTTGGCGGGACAAAGGCACGCGGTTTTTGGTCGCGTGGATTGTACCAACACTCCTCATTTTTGAGCTCTCGGCGACCAAATTACCTCATTACATCCTGCCCATATATCCAGCGATCGCTATCTTGGCGGGACGCCTTATCGTCTACGAGAAGCTCCCCTCCAGCCGTTGGGCCCTATTACCAAGGCTCCTGTTCGTCGCGCTTCCGGTCCTCGCCGCAATCGGCCTTCCGATCGTCCTTTTCTATTACGGAGATGGCATCAGCCCGCGCGGCGTGGCGCTGTGTTTGGCTGGCGCGGCCATCTTGATCCTGGCTTGGCTGTTCATGACGCGCGGCCATGCGCGCGCGACGTTTGTGACGATGATTGCGGGAACCTTGCTGATGTATTGGGGCGCCTTTGCCCACCATGTTCCCGCGGCTCGGACAATTTGGATCACGCCCCAACTGGCGTCTGCCCTCGATGCGATCGCCTGTGAGGACCCGGAGTTGATGACGCTAGGATATCGTGAACCGAGCCTTGTTCTCATGACTCGAACCGATCTCATGATGGTCACCGACCCCGGGGACGTCAGTGAGTTTTTAGCACAGGGCGGCTGCCGGGCGGCTTTCGTTGCCGAGCCGCAGGCCGGTCAGGTACGCGTCCAACTTGACAGCCTCGAAGGCGCGGCCCTGGTCAGGAGCATTGGCCGTGTCGAAGGTATAAACATCAATGGTGGCGACGAACTGGTGATCCATGTGCTAGCCACCGACGCTCTCAGCCCTGCTTCCTAACGCAACCCGAGTGTTTGATCGTCACCGGTAGACGATTGCCCTCAAACTGAATGTGACCCCTGTATCGTGTCCCAGGCCGCTTCGCCCTTAAGCTCAAATTCCATCGAGGCAACTCCCGATCTCTCGGTTGTGATCCCCTGCAAAAACGAGGCGGAGAACTTACCGATCTTGATCGCGGAGATCGCAGCTGCGCTGGACGGTCGTTCTTTCGAGGTCCTCGTTATCGATGACGGTTCGACCGACGGAACGGCCCAATCGGCATGGGGGGCCGGGCGTGCATCTAAGTGTCGGGTCCGGGTGGTACGGCACGAGACATCGGCCGGACAAAGCGCTGCGGTACGTTCTGGCGTTTTTGCCGCTGAAGGCGACATCGTCGTGTGCACAGATGGCGATGGGCAAAACGATCCGGCCTTCATGCCCGCCCTCGTTGACAGGCTTGCCGAGCGCGGTCCGACTTATGGAATGGTAGGCGGTCAACGTGTCGGACGCCGTGATACGCGCATCAAGCGGCTTGCCTCGCGTTTTGCCAATGGTCTGCGCGGCGCGATCTTGGCTGACCAGACACGCGATTCAGGATGTGGTCTCAAGGCGGTCCGCACGCATCTGTTTCGGCGATTGCCCTATTTCGACGGGTGGCATCGATTCATGGCGGCGCTTGTCCTTCGCGAGGGCTACCAAGTTGATTTTGTTGATGTCATTGATCGCCCACGCCGGTATGGCGTTTCGAAATATGGCGTCCTAGATCGCGCGCTTGTCGGCATTTTTGATCTGTACGGCGTATGGTGGTTGAAACGGCGGTATCGGCGTCGCGCGACTCCGGTAGAACTCACTGAAACGCGCGATGAGACTGCAACACCCGCCCAGCACCTTTCCTCTGAACAATAGGTCCACACGATGGATGGTCTTCTCACCTGGTTCTATACGGTCTTCGTCGAAGGTTTCGATCTGTGGGTGATCTGGGGCCTTGTGGCACAGTCGATGTTTATGATGCGCTTTGTGGTGCAGTGGATCGCATCCGAGCGAGCACGTCGCTCCATCGTTCCGATTGCCTTTTGGTTCTTTTCTTTAGCGGGCGGTGCGTTGTTGCTGACCTACGCAATCGTGCGGCAAGATCCCGTGTTTATAGCCGGCCAGAGCCTTGGGCTTCTGATCTACTGCCGTAATCTTTGGCTTATTTTCGCAGAGAGGCGCGCGGCCGCGCGGCCTGAAGGCGATGCGGCGGCCTAGACGTTCACCGGCAGATCGGCCGCGCGGGCACCGTTGAGCAGATCCGCCTGCAAGTCAGCAACATCTTCAAGGCCGATTGATAGGCGGACCAGCGGTCCCCCATCCCAAGGACGTACCGTACGTAAAGCGCTGATCTGCGCCAGAACGGCGAGACTTTCGAACCCACCCCAGGAATAACCCAGACCATAGAGCGTGAGAGAGTTTAACAGGATGCGTGCCTGGGCAAGCGACCCGGCAAGCTCAAACCCGAAAAGTCCGCTGCTGCGGCCGCCAAAATGGGTCTTGAGGAGCGCGTGCCCAGGATCGTTGGGCAGCCCGGGATGCAGCACGCGGGTCACGAAGGGTTGGGTTTGTAACCATGAGGCCATCTCCAGCGCCGCGCGCTCCTGTCGCTCGAAACGAACGTTCATCGTGCGCAATCCGCGTAGGGTTAGATAGGCTTCTTCGGTTCCAGCCTGGAGCCCAAGATTGCGGTGCGTATCTTTGAGTGCGGGCCAGAACGCCTCGTTCGCGGAAATGGATCCAATGAGCAGATCGGAGTGCCCGCCCATATATTTTGTGCCCGCTTGGATAGAAAAATCAAAACCCGCCGGTATCGGTTGATACAGGAGCGGCGTCGCCCAGGTGTTGTCGATCATGGTGACCGCGCTGACCTGCTTTGCCGCGGCAAGAAAGGCAGATAGATCAGGCATTTCAAACGTGTAGGAACCGGGCGCCTCAACGAACAAAATGGGCTTTCCACCACCCTGCATCAGTTCAGCGATGCCCGCCCCGACCAGGGGATCGTAATAGATGACCTCAATGCCCCACTGTGCAGCGGTCTCGTTGCAGAACCGTCGCGTTGGCCCATAGACATTGTCAGGAACCAAAAGCCGAGCCCCTGGCTCGATGACGGCCAAGATGGGTAGCGTTACCGCCGCCAGCCCGGATGGGACTAGAACCGTTCCGGCGGACCGTTCCAACGCGTCAATGGCGCTGCATAGGGCGTCGGTCGTGGGCGTTCCATGCAGGCCATAGGTGAACCGCATCTCCGACGTGTCTTCCATCGACTCTACGTCTGGAAAACACACGGTGGACGCGCGGACGACCGGCGGGTTGACGAAGCCGTGAAACTCCGAGGGATCGCGGCCTAAGTGCGATAGCTGCGTGTTTATACCGCCCGCCAGCTTTGCCTTACCGTGGCTAGAGCCGTCGTGTTTGTTCATCCGGTGACCCTTTGTCCCAAGTGTGGGGCAACGCCAAACAGTTAAGGTTATGATGCTACCGCCTTCTAGCACCAAAACCTTTGACTCACGCCCCTGTGTCAATACACCAGGTGTTAAAGTGCGGTACGCTCGGTGTGAAGTGGTGCCGCGCAGCTTTGAGTCCGTGTCATGTGTGCCAGTTGATGAGCGTTTCGTTCCCCCCTTTCTTTTCTTCTTTGAGTGGTCTTGCCGTTGCGCTGTCCTTGGTTTGGACGCCCTTGGCA
>JBCCTK010000118.1:0-8330 GCA_039198685.1 Pseudomonadota bacterium
CCGCGCCATGTCATCGAACTGGTGCGTGGCTTTTCCAAAATAAGCGAAGACAAGCTTCGAATGGCAGTTTTGTCATTGGTTCGGGCCTTGGCAGATACGCCTGAGGCCAATGCTGCCGACGCTTTGCTTCAGGACGCCGGGGCCGCATCCAACGGCTCGCATGCAAAGCAAGCCTTGCCCTAATCCACTTCTTGGCTTTCAGCAAATCAGAGCCCTTTCGCTTGAATTTGAGCGGCCTGACCGGTTGTGTTTAACCGCTGAAAGCGCGAGCGTTTCTATTGGTCGTTTGAGCATCGATCATCTCTCGATCATCTTCCCAGCACCAAGCCTCAGGCATTTCCAAGAGCTTGCGCACCAATGCATTATTCAGCGCATGACCGGGTTGGTCAGCTGTATAAGTGCCCGCGATTGGACCGCCCGCAAGGAACAAATCACCAACGGCATCCAGAATCTTGTGGCGAACAAACTCATCTTCGACACGCAAGCCCTCTGGGTTTACGATGTCATCGCCATCGATCACCACGGCGTTCTCAAGGGATCCACCACGCGCGAGCCCCATCGATTTGAGATAATCGACATCTCGGGCAAACCCAAATGTCCGCGCGAAGGCCAAATCACGGGCAAACATGCCAGGGCGCAGGCGAAGCGCCATTTCCTGGACACCGATAGCACGGCTTTCAAAGTCTATCCGTGCACGCAAGGTCAAAGCTTTGCCCATGCTTGGCGCGAGACTTGCCCGCTTCGCTCCATCTTCCACAGTGATGGTGTCTAAAATGCGAATTCGGCGCCGCAAGGCCTGTTGCTCTTTGAGCCCGACTTGCCCGATCAGGTTACAGAATACAGCCGACGAGCCGTCCATGATCGGTACTTCAGACCCATCAATATCAATTCGAACATTGTCCAGCCCCATGCCGGAGCATGCGGCGAGAAGGTGCTCAACGACAGCAACACTCACTCCCTGCTCATTGGTTAGGGTCGTGCCGAGGGTGACTTCAGAGACCTGGTCTCCACGCGCCGCGATCTCGCTATTTCGGGAGCTGACGTCTTCTCGAACAAACACGACACCGGTATTGGGCGCTGCCGGACGCAACACGAGTCTTGATCGCTTTCCACTATGAACGCCTATGCCTGCGATCATAATCGGAGCAACAAGTGTCGTCTGATACTCTACTGGACTCACGGGAGCACCTCCTGTTGCTCCCTATTAAACGCATGGCCGATGGGCGCCCAACACACGCATTGTTACCTTCTATTGCAAAAAGGGGCTCTCGCCCGTGGCGAAAGCCCTTTTCACTCGAAAACCATCACGTGAAGCTTTGGTAAGGTGGCTGCAACCAAGCCTTAGTGGTTGGCTGAACGGCGCAGGAAGGCCGGAATCTCCAGATCTGCATCGTCGAAGGCGGCAGGCTCTGCTGCATCATCGGGCGTTGACACGATTGAGCCTTCAGCCGGCAATGCCGATGCATCGTCATTGTCGCCTTGGCCCTTGCGCCATCCGAAGAGATTGGCAAACCCAGCCTGACCTTCACCCTCATTGGGTTGCATGGGCCCTGTGTCGTTGGAAACAGGCAAAGGCGCGCTTGCCGCACCTAGAACGGCATCAGCTGAAATTTCATCACTGCCGGACTGAGCCGGCACATGGGACGCAGGCAGATTGCGGCCGGCAAAATCTGGACGAGTATCTGTGTGTTCAGCCATTGGCTCCGCTGGCAATTCGGTCTCGACAACCATGGTGCCAGCAGACGTGACAACGACAGGGCGTTCATCCAGCGCGGGTTGCGCTTGGGGTTGAACAATGTCCTGTGCCGGTGGGGGGACAGCCAACGTCGCGGCAACTCCTTCAAGTCCAGCAGCGACAACAGACACGCGGACTTTACCTTCTAGTTCCGGGTCAAACGTCGAGCCGACAATGATATTCGCGTCCGGGTCGACTTCAGCACGAATTTCGTTTGCCGCTTCATCAAGCTCGAACAAAGTCATATCGTAGCCGCCGGTGATGTTGATCAGCACGCCGCGCGCGCCACGCATCGTGACATCGTCTAATAGTGGGTTGTCGATCGCTTGGCGGGCCGCGTCCAGGGCGCGGTTTTCACCCGCGCTTTCACCCATCCCCATCATGGCTGTGCCCATGCCCGCCATGATTGAGCGGACATCGGCAAAGTCGAGATTGATAAGTCCGGGCATGACCATAAGGTCGGTAATTCCCCGCACGCCGCTGTACAGCACATCGTCAGCCATCCGGAAGGCGTCGGCGAAGGTTGTGCGCTCATTGGCGATCCGAAAAAGATTTTGGTTTGGCACCACGATCATCGTGTCGACGGCGCCGCGAATCTCGCCGAGGCCTTCTTCTGCCATGCGCATGCGGCGCGCGCCTTCGAAGCCAAACGGCTTGGTCACAACAGCAACGGTCAGGATGCCTTTTTCCTGTGCAGCGCGTGCGATGACAGGCGCAGCACCGGTCCCGGTTCCACCGCCCATGCCTGCGGCAACGAACACCATGTGGGCACCATCAAGGTGGCGGGCGATTTCATTGAGACTCTCTTCAGCCGCAGCCGCGCCGATATCGGGACGGGCACCGGCCCCAAGGCCACCGGTCGTTTCGGGCCCAAGCTGAATTCGGCGTTCGGTCTTTGACCGCGACAGCGCTTGGCTATCAGTATTCGCCACAATGAACTCGACCCCCTGAAGGTCGGCTTCGATCATATTGTCCACGGCGTTTCCGCCAGCGCCACCGACGCCAAACACCACAATCCGGGGTTTCAGTTCTTGTGTCATTTATTATCGCCTTCCAAACTCTACGCCGTGGAGCATCGCTGTGCCGTTTGATCGGAAGGTGCCACTCGCGGCCTAAAAACGTGTTAAGTAAGGAATGACTTTGTCAGAAATTTTCCCTGAGCCACGTCCACGTTTTATTTATGGTACCACCCGTTCCGGCTACTCCAAACTGCCCTCGCGAAGCCCCTGCCCATGCTGCATCGAGGTTGCCCTTAATTCCGTACGTTAGCAGACCTGCCGCCGTGGAAAAACCCGGTGAAGCCAACGACTCACCAAGAATTTCAGCATGAACCGGACGTCCGAGGCGCACCGGCATCCCCAAAATGTAATTTGCCACATCTCTGCTGCCCGGCAATTGGCTGGCTCCGCCCGTCAGTACGACCCGTCTCGGCATGACTTTCGCCAAGGGCGACTGGTTCAATTGCTCAGCGATCAGCTCAAACACTTCTTCAACACGCGGTGCGATAATTTCCGCCAGTTTGATCCGCGGCATTCGCTCGGCATTCAGCCTCCCATCATCACCCAGGCGCGGACACTGAATGCGTTCTGCCAAACCTGGCGCCGTGAGGTCCGAATGGCCGTATATGGTCTTCATTCGCTCAGCTGCCGCAAAGGTCGTGCCCAGCCCTTGTGCCAGATCAGCCGTGACATGCCCACCGCCCGCTGCGACCAGCTCCAGTGCGGCCGGCGTCCCGTTGAGGAAAACGGAAACGGCTGTAACGTCTGCTCCCATATCTATACAGATCGCTCCATTGTCTGCCTCATCCTCAATCAACGTTCCAAACCCGCTAGCAATTGATGATGGAACGAGGCGTTCAACCTTTAAGTGCGCCCTGTTCACAACTTCGCTGAGATTGCGAACCAGCGCTGTCGGAGCGGTCACCACATTCAGAAGGACGCCTAGCTTTTCAGCAACCATCCCTGCCGGCTCTCGCACCCCTTCAATATCATCAACGCGATAGGCTACCGGGTAAACCGACAGGATATCGTCGTCCTTCAAGTCCAACCGGGCCATCGCCTTTGCCTGGACACGGCGCATGTCTCGAGCATTGATCTCGCGACCTGTGGGGGCGAGCAAAGCCATGGTCAGGTGACTTTTCACCCGCGGGCCTGTGATGCCCAGGTTCAATGCGTTCACGCGC
Source organism: Pseudomonadota bacterium (assembly GCA_039198685.1). Taxonomy (GTDB): domain Bacteria; phylum Pseudomonadota; class Alphaproteobacteria; order Caulobacterales; family Hyphomonadaceae; genus UBA5336. Next base: position 3,918 of record JBCCTK010000118.1, read on the forward strand.
GTCCCAGCCTGGCGTTCGGCATCCTCCACGGCGAGACGTACGGCGCGTTCCAGGGCTTCCATGTCGGTAATAGCGCCGCCCGAAAAACCACGCGATTGTTGCTTCCCTCCGCCCAAAAGCGTGAAACCTGCAGTTTGGTTTAAATCGGTCCGTCCAATTAGGCAGGTGATTTTCGATGCCCCAATATCGAGAGCCGCCACGGTGTCTCCATGGGTTGGCGGTCCTCGTGCGGCGCGGCGTTGGGGAAGGGTCGACATATCAGGCATGTCCCCCGGCAGTGGGCAAGGAGACTGGCGTTACGAAAACACGTGCCTTGCTGCGCAGATCTATCCGGTGAGTGCGTGCAGCCACGTTTGGAAGAGCCGTGTCCAATTCCACCAAAGTGGCCAAGGCATCGCCAAGATCTCCATCGCGGGGAAGCATAGCCACTGCTCCTCCATTTAGATGGAGATCCCATCGGCGCGCTGCCACGCGTTCGGCGAAAACGATGCGGGAGGATAGCTCCGGAACCACATCCAAATGCACAAGCAATTCAAAGGCTGCTGCCTCGGCGCCCTCTCCGGCGATCCTTGGCAAATGGGTAAAATCTGACGGTGAAGCCTCGGCCATCTCACGTCCAAGCGTATCGATCACAAGCCAGTCGTCGCCATTGTGGTGCAGCGCCATGGGTTGTGCAGGGTCTGCCATGATCACGACCTGATCCGGCCATAGTCGATGCACTTTCACATTGACGACTTTCCGAGTGGCCTCGACACGGGTCTTGATGGCGTGGGGATCTGCGCGGAACATGTTTTCACCGGGTTCGATCATCGCAGCGGACCGTACGTCGGACTCCACAATCGGGTCCCGCTCAAGGCCAACCACCCGGACAGTCGACACCCCGACGCCCAAGGACCGTGCAACCGCGTCCGAGGTGTTCGCCATTCGGCTTTCAACTTGGGAAAGCGACCCGCCCATCAAGGCAGCGGCAGCCACAATCAGCGCCAGAATCATGGCCAGACCAAAAACCACAGACGCGACGCTGACGTCCTCATCTGCGAAACTCGGGTCGGGGGCGGCGTGTCGTTTTACCTTTGGCATGATGCATCCTCAATCATCCAGCCAACCAACTGTTCGAACGTTATGCCAAGATGGGCTGCCTGCTCTGGCACGAGCGAGGTGGGGGTCATTCCGGGCTGGGTGTTGGTCTCTAGGATCACAAGCCGGTCTGCCTTCTCATCATAACGAAAATCCGAACGGGTCACACCACGACACCCCAGGGCCTTGTGCGCTTTCACGCTGGCTTCCATGGCCGCATGGGTCACCGTCTCTGGAAGGTCTGCCGGAACGATATGGCGCGACCCTCCAGACGCATATTTTGCGTCAAAGTCGTAAAACTCCCTTAAGGTCGTAATTTCCGTAACGGCCAAAGCCCGATCCCCCATCACTCCGACCGACAATTCACGGCCGGGAATGAACTCTTCGGCCATCAACACATCACCATAGGCCCAATCCTCCGCCAGGATCTGTTTTGGCGGTCCATTTGCACCTGCACGAACGATCACAACGCCAAAACTTGACCCCTCCGCGATGGGCTTGATCACATAGGGCGGAGCCAGGAGATGTTGTGCTGCGGCCTCAGCACGGGTGCACGGCACATCTTCCGCAATATCGAGCCCGCACTGGGCGTAAACGGCCTTGGATTTGCGCTTGTCCATTGCGACAGCAGAACCTGCGACGCCGGAATGTGTATAGGCAACGCCCATCACCTCGAAGAGACCCTGGACGCATCCATCCTCTCCCCAGGGGCCATGGAGACCATTCAAGACGACATCCGGGGCAGCGGCCTTGATCTGGCCCGCCAAATCTCGCGTAGCATCGATCTCGGTCACGTCATAACCCGCTGCGCGCGCTGCGCGGGCCATCTGGGTGCCGGAGCTGATGGAGATGTCGCGCTCCGAAGACCACCCCCCATAGATCACTGCGACACGCTTCATGGCAATTCCTTCCAAATTCGCGACACGTTTTTTACACTAAGGACTTCATGAAGAGTAAAAGCGGCTTCGACATGGCAATTCGACCACGCCTGTAGACTTTCCTGTGAGATTTTTCCTATTTTACGTTGCTATCCAAAAATCAATACGGTCCAACAACCACCTCGGGTTGGCACAAAAATCTGGAGGAATACAATGTCCAAAAAGTTGGCGTGCCTTACAGCACTGGCTGTTTTAGCCGCATTTTCTGGACATGCTCAGACGCAGCAAGAGGAGACTGAAGCAAACATTTTTACACCAGAGGATTTCGTTCGCTTTTCTCCACGCACCGCGTTGGACCTTGTACGGGAAGTTCCCGGGTTCTCGATCCAAGGGTCTGGCGGTGGCCGAGGTTTGGGACAAGCGAGCGGAAATGTCTTGCTCAATGGCCAAAGACTATCCAGCAAGTCCAGCGATACGCTGGATGTGCTGGATCGCCTCCCAGTGAGCCGCGTGGAGAGACTGGAACTTGTCGATGCCAACACGCTCGGCATTCCGGGCCTGTCAGGTCAAGTCGTCAACGTGATCACAACCGGAGGAGAAATTTCAGGCTTGTGGGAATGGCGCGGACGGATCCGGGAACGGCTCGAGCCGCGCCTGAATGACGGCAGTATTTCCGTTAGCGGCGAGACGGGCGCACTCGCCTGGACAATAGGTCTGGAAAACAACGCGAACCGGTTTGGCGCAAAAGGTCCCGAACTGATCACGGATGCGATGGGAACCCTTCTGGAGCGACGCGATGAGGATGTTGTGGGCAGCGAGGATTTCACCGAAGGCACACTCGGCTTGAACTGGACCGCGCCAAACGGACACGAAGCCAATCTCAATGCATCTTATGCCGTGTTCAATTTTGCGCGTCGCTTGCGCGGCACACTGGCGAACTTCGAAACCGGCGATGATCCCATTTTCCGCGTCTTGCGCCGGGGTGAAGATGAATGGAATGCCGAGCTGAGCGGCGACTATGCGTTCCCCCTGCTGGGCGGCCGGCTGAAACTCATCGGCCTGCACCGCCATGAAGACAGTCGTTTTCGCAACCAACTCACCGAGCGGGACGCTGCCAGTCTTGCATTTGAGTCGGCGGTACTCCTGGATGATGATTTCATCGAGAACGAATCCATCGCGCGCCTTGAATATGATTGGGCCGTCCGCGAAGGCCGTGACTGGCAAATCGCTACGGAAGCCGCCTACAATCGGCTCGACGCTGGCTCCAGCTTGTTCCAGCAAGCCGAAGATCGCGCACTCACTCTTGATAATCGAACGATTCCGACTCTGGTCGAGGAGAACCGTTATGAAGTCAGCCTCACCCATTCCCGCTCAATGGGTGAGAGGCTAAGCGTACAAGCTTCGCTGTCGGGTGAATTTTCCGAAATCTCATCTGAAGTCGGCGTCGATAAGGTATCCCAGGAATTCGTCCGGCCAAAGGGGTATCTTTCCGGCACGTATACGTGGGACGAAAAGACGGACATAGCGATCCGGATCGAACGCGAGGTTGGTCAACTCTCCTTCTTCGACTTTGTCGCGAGCCAGGACATCGACCGCGGCAATGATGATGCAGGAAACCGCGACCTTGTTCCAGAGCAAGTCTGGGAACTCTCCCTGGAAGTGGACCGCGATTTGGGCGATTTTGGCGCCGCCGAACTCAGGCTTTTCCACGAAGATATCGAGGATCGAATTGATCGCGTCCCCCTTCCGGGCGGCGGCGATGGACCTGGCAATGTCGACAGCGCATCGCGTTCGGGAATCGAATTGAACGCCACGCTGCAATTCGATCCGTTCGGCCTGGAGGGCCTGCAACTGGAGTTCGAAGGCGAGACCCGCATCAGTGAAATCGAAGATGCGCTGACCGGAGAAACCCGCCGATTAAGTAGTAACAGGGTCTCGTCCTGGTTCGCCGAACTCCGCTGGGACATTCCAAACACAGACTTTGCGGTTCTCGTCGCAGGGGAACACAGCCTCAACGGACGCCGATTTCGACTCGACGAAATTCGAAAAGCGGTCCAGTCGGAGCCGTTCGCCTGGGTCGAAGCCGAACATAAGGACTTTTTCGGCACCACCGCCTTCGTCCGCATTGGAAATCTGCTTGATGCGCGGGACGTTGAGGAGACCCTGGAATTCAGCCCGGATCGAACGGGTGATTTTACGGGCAGGCGCCTGGTCGACCAGGACTTCGGCTATATTCTAACCTTTGGGTTTTCTGGTGACTTTTAGAACCCATAGAGGTTTCTCCTTTGATCTCGTATCGCGCTCAGGGCTTTCTTCTTGGATCCCCGCTTCGCGATGGATCGGGCTCAAGGCTGTCTCCTTTGATCCCCGCTTCGCTTTGCTTCGCGATGGATCGGGCTCAAGGCTGTCTCCTTTGATCCCCGCTTCGCTGCGCTGCGCGATGGATCGGGCTCAAGGC
>JBCCTK010000119.1:0-8318 GCA_039198685.1 Pseudomonadota bacterium
ATGGACGAGCTGCGCGTGGAGCGTGGCCTGACCTATGGTATCGGCACCGGTCTCCAGTTTGGCGGCGAAATCGCGACCTGGCGCGGCAGTGGCCAGACCAAGAATGAAAGCGCGGGTGAGTTCATTGAGCTGATCAGGGCGGAAATGACCAAATTGGCCACCGATGGTGTGACTGAGCAAGAGCTTTCCGACGCCAAGGCTTACCTCACCGGCGCCTACCCCCTCGGTTTTGACAGCAATGCGAAGATCGCTGGCAATATGATGGGTGTGCGCCAGCAGGAACTTGGTGTGGACTATTTCGACCGCCGCAACGCGTCGGTTGATGCGGTCACCCTGGCCGATGTTAACCGCGTTGCCGGGCAATACCTGATGCCGGAGAACTTCACCTTCGTCGTCGTCGGTGAGCCAGCAGGGCTCGGAGACGGCATTGACATCCTGTCTGCAGAATAGGGCTCAGTCTCCGTTCAGGGCCGGTATCAGTTATCCCACCGCATAAGTGCCTGAGATACACTGGCACCCATGAACCCGATGCGTGATCCTTTCGCCCAGGTGCATCCCCTGTTCTGGCCGGTCCTGTGGCTGAGCTTGCGGGCGTTTGTGCGCTGGACCCGGCGCATGATCGAAGACGGTCACGGTTTTGCCGGGCTGCGCGTGGAGATTACGTGGTATGGCTGGATCCATGTCCAGGCGATCGACTTGTCCGAGGTCGGCAAGGATTTCCGCCGCCACATGGCGGGCATCCCGCGCGCGGGCGGTTTGTGCATTTTGGACCTTGCAGCCGAGCGCGCAGTGCGGCTCTTATCGGGCATAGGTGCCGAAGACGTCGGCGCAGGCTTGGGCTCCGCGGCCGCTACTCCTTTTCGTTTGACAGCGTTCTGGATGCTGGCTGCTCCAGGAATCGGCGCCCATAGCCGGCGTGTTTCCAGAAAGGGAACCGGCCCGCCCGAGGCGCACGCCCCTCTCCCATCCCTGGGCGAGGGGGCGTCGGTCTACAATCCACTCCCACGTGACCCGCAAGTCTGCGGGCGCCTGTGCTGGACCTAAAGCACGATCACGCCCTTGGGGGGCGGGTCGGCATAAAGCGCGGCCACCAGGTCAGCCCGGCCATCGATCACTGCGCGCTGGTTCACATAGCCTTTATCGGTGATTTCGCCGGCATCGATGCTGGGTGGCTCGGTCATGATGATGGCGCGTTTGATCCGCCGCGATGAACCGGGCTCAGCCGCGTTGAAGGCGGCGATTTTCTGGCTGAGCTCGCCGGCCAACCGGGCAAAGGCCGCAGCCATATCCCCACCCGCATCTTTGACCATGTGTTCAAAGTGCGCCGGTGCGGGCCAGACGAGGGCCGAGGCGTAATTCTTGTCCTGGCCGGCAATCACGGCGTCGAAGATGAGCGGGCTGCAGGCCGCCACAAGGTCAGGTCGCAACGTGCCAACGCTGACCCATGTGCCGGTGGAAAGTTTGAAATCCTCGCCGACGCGCCCGTCAAAGATCACACCCTGACCGGGGTCGTCGGGGTCGACGAATTTCGCCGCGTCGCCGAGGCAGTAATAACCCTCCTCGTCGAATACTTCGGCATTTTTGGCGGGCATATTGTGGTAGCCCGGCATGACCGTCGGACCTTTGACGCGCACTTCGAGCTTGGTCCCGTTGGGCACCAGTTTCAGCGTCATGCCGGGCAAGGGCAGGCCGATCAGGCCGACGCGCTCGACCTCCCAATGGACCACGGTGATGCCCTGGGTTTCGGTCGCGCCATACATGGTCGTGATCGGCATGCGCCGCCCGGTCGCCTTGATCGCGAGGGCTTGGAGGCGGTCATAGAGATCGTCAGACAAAGTCGCGCCGCCATAGGCGACCTGTCGCATATTCCTGAAGAAGGCATGCAAAAGGTCGTCGTCCTCCTCCATGGCCTCGGCAAGCATGGCCAGTGCAATCGGTGCCGTCCCAAATGTAGTCGGCGAGCAGTCGCGGACATTGTCGATGGTCTGCTGGAACAAGGCCGGGGTTGGCTTGCCGCCATCGATCCAAAAGGTTGCGCCGTTCCAGAGCGCGCTATTGAAGTTTACATTAGAGCCGGAGATGTGGTTCCAAGGCAGCCAGTCCAGGAATTGGGGCACGGCGCTGGGATCATAGTCTGGGTCGCGTGCATCATCGCGCAGGCCCTCCTGGCCAGCGATCATGGAGCACATGGCCCCTTGGGTCGTCGGCACCGGCTTGGGCATCCCTGTCGATCCCGATGTGAAGAGATATTTTGCCACCGTGTCGTCGGTCAGTGACTCCATGGCCTCGGCCAGGGCTGGCGTCGCCGGAGTTTTCAGCAATGTGGAATAATCCTGGATATCCCCGCCGGCACCAATCCGGGTTACAATGGTGACACCAGAGGTATCGAGTGCGGCAAGGGCCGGTTTGAAGGGCTCCAGCATCTCGGTGAAAATTACCTTGGGACGTACAGCGTCGAAGCAGTGTTTCAGTTTTTCAAAGTCTGTACTCATGAGAGAGTAGGCAACGGAAATCGGCGCGGCCGGAGCGCCCATCTTCTGGGCGGCAACAATCACCATGGCCGTTGCGATGGAATTGCCAGAAAGGATCATGACGGGCGCATCCGGGCCGGCACCCATGTCGAGGAAGGCCTGGGCCAAGCCATCAGTGGCCGCTTTTGCCTCACCGTAAGAGATCGAGACCCAATCGGCCTTGGAGTCTCGCTCTTTCAGGAACTGGCGATCTGGGTGCTCCGCCGCGCGCTCATCCAGGCAATGTGGAACGGTGCGTGGCCGCAGCCCCGGCGCCTGGCGCGGCGTCAGATAAATCGTGCCGTTGTCGGTGCGCGTGACGTCAATGTCCGGGCCTTTCAGGGGTAGTGGGCGAAATGGTGGCAAGACCTGTCCATCGGCCATGGTGTTGTCTCCCAAAATGTCTTTTTTAATTGATGCGGAGGCTAGCACAGGATGGGGGCGCGCCAAGCCCTAAGGCGATGATCCCGCACGAAGCCACCAGGCGGCCGGCGCACCGCCGGGCTTCAAGGCGATCGGGCGCGGATCTTCGCCAGGAAAGCCTGCGCTGGAAAATATGGCCAGGGCCTGGCGAAGGTCGGTCTCGCTCTGGGCGCTGGCAAGCATGCTTTCCATCCGCCCCCGATAGGCGGAGATTTCGCCGGCCATGCCTTTCAACCAGCCCTCGATATCGGGCAGGGCATAGGCTGAGCGACGCTCGTAGAGTTGGGCGGTGCCGTCATAGAGATGGGCGGCCAGGCCCTTGCCGTTCTGTGAGTCGCGCAGGGATTTCAGCGCTGCTATGGCGGGCTTGAACGCATTGACCGCGCGGTTGGCTTTCTCGGTGCTCACTTGGCCGGGCTTTGCATCGGCGGTGAAGAGGGCACGAAACAGCTTTTGGGCTTTCGGGATAAAGCCGCTGTCGCGTATGGTGTTGAGGTCGCTGAGTTTTCCGGCACATTCGCGCGCGATCGCGCCGTCCTGCATATGCATGATCGCCGCAAACGCCCCACCTGGTGCCAAGAGCCGGGCGGCTTCGGGTGCGGCGCTGAGGAGCCCAGCATATTCGAGGCCGAATTGGCTGACAACGCGGTCATACTGGGCGCTTGCCAGGCCGGTTCGATTCGCCGGCGCTACGATGCCTTCTGCACCGGGCAAATCTCGCTTCAGAACCGCAATTGCTTCTGGTGCGATATCGACCCCGGTCAACGCCCTGAGGCCGGCCATTCTCGCGGATTTGAGCGCCGTACCCGCGCCGCAAGCGAGATCGACAACACGGCTGCCAGCCGGGAGCCCCGCGAATTCTTCATCCCAGATCTTGGCTATGGCCGTGTCAGTCTCGATGCCGACGCCAAGTAGCGCTGTCCCTGCGTCGGATGCGGCCCGACCCTGCCAATAATTACCCCAGTCTTGAGCATTGTTCTGTGCCATGCATCTTGGCTGGCGCCTGGTTGATCCCAAGTCAATGGCTTCCTTTTGGCCGGCGCGCCGTTTAGGACACACCGCTATGACGATTACGGCTGAGATTCACGTGCGACTGGGCACGCGCGCCTCTCCCCTTGCCCTGTGGCAGGCGGAGCATGTTTCGGAGCGTCTGAACGCTTTGAGCCAGGGCCGTATTGCGTGTGAGCTGGTAAAGTTTACGACGTCTGGGGATAAGCTGACGACGGAACGCCTGATCAATGCGGGCGGCAAAGGTCTGTTTACGCGCGAATTGGACCGGGCGCTTGATGAGGGCGAAATCGATATTGGCGTTCATTCGCTTAAGGATGTGCCGAGCCATTTGCCTGAGCGCCATGCTTTTGTTGCGTTTCCGAAGCGAGCAGACCCGCGCGAGGGCTTCCTGAGCCCACAAGCGAAGTCCCTGGATGATTTGCCTTCAGGCGCCGTTCTCGGGACGGCCAGTCTCCGGCGTGAGGCCCAAACGCTCCGGGCGCGACCTGATCTGAAGATTGTGCCGTTTCGCGGCAATGTGCAAACGCGCATGAAGAAGCTTCAGGCCGGGGAGGCCATGGCCACTTATCTTGCCATGGCAGGCCTGACCCGGCTTGGCCTGGACCATCTGGCAACGGCCATTCCGATGGCAGACATGCTGACCGCGCCGTGCCAAGGTATCGTCGCCTGCACGGCCTTGGACGGCGCGCTTCCAACCGTTGTCATGGACGCGCTCTATCGATTGACCTGCCCGCAAAGCTGGGCCTCCGCCCTGGCAGAACGGGCCTTTCTCGTTGCGCTCGATGGCAGCTGCCGCACACCGATCGCTGCGCATCTTTTTCATGATGACGATGGCACCGGCCGGTTCGAAGGAGAAGTCCTCAGCCCCGACGGGCAATCCACCTGGCGTGTGGAGCAACGATTGTCTGCGGGCTTCAAAGAGGAGGATCTCAAGACCCTCGGTCGCTCTGCCGGCGAACAAATCCGTGCGGCGGCGGGTGGAGACCTGCCATCCTTTAGCGATGACGCGTGACCGGCCAACTGTCCTTGTAACCCGCACCGCGCCGGGATGTTTCGATACCGAGCTGGGCCTTGATGCAGCCGGGTTTGACCCGATTGTCAGCCCTGCGCTGGAAATTGTCCCACTTGAAACACCCTTGTCGCCTTTGCAGGCCGTAACAGGTTTAGTGTTCACCAGCGCAAACGGCGTTCGCGCGTTTTGCAGTAGAAGTGACAGGCGCGATATCGTGGCGTGGTGCGTTGGTCCGGCAACGGCGGCTTATGCCCAAGCCGAAGCGTTCCTAGATGTGCGGAACGCTGGCGGAGATGCCGATGACCTTGCGGCCTTCATCAAAGGCTCGACGGAGCCCGAAAGCGAGCGACTCATCCATGTTGCCAATGATGCGGCGGCTGGAAATCTCGTCAGATCGCTTCGAAAAGTGGGGTATCATGCTGAATTCGCGGCACTTTACACCACGCGGCCCTCTGCGGCCCTGTCCAGCCCGGCTCTGGAGGCTTTAACAAACGGGCGTATTTCAACGGTGTTGGTCCATTCAGCGAAAGGTGCGCAAGGATTTGCGAACCTCATCGCTGGCGTCTCGACCGCGACAATAGCCCTTGTGGCGATTTCGTATCGGGCTTCGAAGCCGCTCCTGGCATTGGATTGGCGCGGCATCCATATCGCGGAAGCGCCAAATGAGGACGCGCTGATAAAGGCCCTTCGAATGTGCTACACACCAGAATAAGGTAAGGAATTCCCTCTAAGCCGAGCCCATGACCGACGACACCATCAAGCAAGACACTGTAATTGAGGACGGCCAGGCGTTGCGGGATGAGCCGATTGACGCCGAATTCCGGGAGGCCGCCGAACCGATGGTTCAAAAGCGCGGTCCGGGATGGTCGTCGGCGTTCATGATGATGTTGCTCTCATGTTTAGGCGGCGGTGTGCTGGGCTATGCGGGTGCGGAGCGCGTTCCAGGTCTTCTCGGCGGTCGGTCGGGCGCTGAGCTTCCCGGCGATTTCGTCACAGAGTCAGATCTGGCGGAATGGCAAAACACACGCGAAGCAGCGGCTGACACGCTCAGTAGCGATCTTGAAGCGCTTGCGCTGCGCTTGGCTAATGCTGAAGGCAGCCTTGAAACGCTAGTAGCCACTGCTGAGTCCGATGTTTCGGATCGTGTCGCAGTCTTGACGGCACGACTCGATGCCATCGAGACCCTGCCAACGGAAGATGGCGAGCCGACCGATAGTGCTCTCAACCGGTCACTCGCCAGCGCCATTGCCCGCATCGACAGGCTGGAAGCACGGATTGCTGAGCGTGATGACATTTCTAAGGCGGAGTTGACGCAGTTGCGTGCAGAACTTGATCGCGTCGCAAGCCGCATCGACAGTCGATCCGTTTCGGGTGCCGGGCCTGGCAATACTCTGGCGGAAGCCGCCCTGGCCCTGTCGACCATTGAGGCAGCCGCCCGCCGGGGACAGGATTTTTCCGCCGCCTTTTCCGTGCTTCAGCGGGCACGTCCGGAGTCTCCGACCGTAGCCCAGATCGCTCCCATTGCAGCGAGCGGTGCGCCCACATTGGCGCAGTTAAAGTCCGATTTCGACGCGATTTCCCGACAGATTGAAGATGTTCTGGAGCGCCGGGGAAGTGGTGGCGCGGCTGGGGCCGCAGGGCGATTGTTTGGAGATCTGGTGAGCGTGCGAAGCCCAGATGTTTCCGAGGATTTTGCAACCCTCGACGAGGCGCGTACAGCCCTCGACCGGGACGATCTATTCGGGGCAAGCACTGCTTTGTCCCGCCTTGAAGGCGATGCGGAAACGCTCGCTGCGGAGTGGATCGTACAAGCCGAAGCGCGCCGCGCCCTGGAGCGTGCGCTCGATACACTCAGGCTCGATCTGATGGTAGAAGATCAAGCGCCAGCGGGGGCACCATGATACGTGGAACCACACTTCTTTTTGCGGTCCTGATCATTGTTTTGCTTGGTGGGCTGGGATTCTGGCTCGCCAATATCGGCGGCAGCATCGAATTGATCCTCCCGGATGGCACGACCACGGGGCTTCCCCTTGGTTTTGCCATCCTTGCTGGCGTTTTGTTCGCAGGCCTCATTGCCGTTATATGGTGGATCTTTACTGGCCTGGTCACAATGCCTTGGACCCTCGGGAAGGCGCGCAAGGCGGGACAGATTAAGAAAGCCAATCGCGCTCTGGCAGAAGGGCTGCTCGCCGCTGAGGCAGGCGACGCCAAAACGGCCCTAAAGCTGGCTCGACGGGCTTCCAAGCATGCAGAAGATGATCGCCTGAAATTGCTTCTGGAAGCCCGCGCTGCTGAAGCTGGAGAGGACTGGAGTGAGGCCGAGCGTGCTTGGGGCCAGTTGATGCGCCTGCCAGGCGGCCAGCTTGCGGGCCTTCGCGGGGCTGCGTCGGCGGCGATAGAACGCGGTGATAGCTCCGTGGCTGAAACCCGGGCCCGTGAGGCGCTGGAACTGAAATCGGGTGCAGATTGGCCGTTCAACTCGCTTTTTGATCTTCAGGTTAGTCAGGGACGCTGGGAGTCTGCCCTTGATACTCTGGCGCTTGGTGAACGCAGTGGTGTCATGGCGGGCAAACCTCTAATGCGCCGGCGCGCTGTTCTGCTGACCGCGAACGCTTCGGCTCTTGGGCCGGACCACCGACATCCTGCACAGCGCGCTCTGGCAGAAGCCATTAAATCCGCGCCGGATTTTCCGCCGGCGGCCTGGTATGGCGCGCGCCACCTGATGGTTGATGGGAAGCTCAAGGCGGCCCAGAGTGTATTGGAACTGGCTTGGAAGGCGCGGCCTCATCCCGCGCTGGCGCAATTGTCCCGCCGCCTGGACCCGGAAGAGAAATCGAAGGCAGACCGGGCGCGCCTGGAGGGCTTGATCAAAGCCAATCCAGGTCACCGCGAAAGCAGGATCCTGAAGTCAGAGCTGGCCATGGAGGCTGAGAAGTGGACCGAGGCCGTTCGTGAACTTGCCCTGCTGATTGAGGAAAAGCCGACCGCGCGCCTGAGCCTGCTGATGCAACGGGCGCTGACAGGGTATGGCGATACTGGCGAAGCCACGCGCTGGTCTGTGATGGCCGCGACAGCTGCGCGCGAGGCGGACTGGTCCGATATTGATCCGCGCGGAGGGGCGTTTGACTTCAGCCAGAAAGACTGGTCGCGCCTCGTCTATGCCTTTGGCGACACCGGAGAACTCGTCCATCCGCGCTATGAGGATTTCTCACGCGAATTGGAAGCCGGCAAGCCGGTCACCCTGCCGAAGCCTGAACAAATGGTTCCAAAAGCGAAAGCGAAGGCCGAACGTGTCGAGACGCACCCTACGCAAGGGGATGTTAAACCTGAAGCGGCAGAGTAGCGGTGCAGCGGCGCTTGCC
>JBCCTK010000120.1:0-8193 GCA_039198685.1 Pseudomonadota bacterium
CCTCGCCCGGCTGGAATCCGGCATTGCCGAGGGTACCGCGGTTGAGTTCGGTGCGCCACTCGGGCCAATGGGCAATACGGCAAGCTACCCAATCCCGGTTCACCTGCATTTCGAACTATTATTAGGCGACTATGAAACCCAAGCGGCGTCTTTCGGGCTCACACCACGCAGCCCATTTGATTTCCCATATGTATCGGGCTGAGAGATAGAGTCAGCCTAAATTAGCTCTAGGCAGAAACACCGTCCTTTGCCGCCTGCAGGATCATATCGCTTGCTTTTTCTGCGATGGCGATTGTGGGAGCATTGGTGTTCCCGCTTACCAGTTTTGGCATCACATAGGCGTCGACCACGCGGAGCCTATCTGTTCCCCGCACACGAAGCATATCATCGACGACGCCCATTGTATCACCTTCAGGCGCCATCTTGCACGTGCCGACAGGGTGATAAATCGTGCCGCCGGTTTGTTTTGCATAGGCCAGCAGTTCCTCGTCCGATTGCAACGCGTCACCGGGCTCCATCTCATGTTGGATGTACTTTGCTAGAATGGCTTGGTCCGCAAACTTCCGCGCCCAGCGCAGTCCCGCCACAGCAGTTTGCTGGTCGAGCGGATCAGCGAGATAATTCGGCAAAATTGCTGGATGGACATCGTGGGCACCCGATCGAATATGGACGCTACCGCGGCTTTCAGGACGAAGTTGACAAGGCGCGATCGTCAAGCCCGGCTGCTTTTCTAGGGCCATGGCGCCTTTTTCGGTCAAAGCCTGCATGTCCATAGTCGCCGGAAGGATATGATATTGAACATCAGGCGTCGCGAGCTCCGGCCGCGTCTTAATGAAGGCGGCTATGTGGGCTGCCGACAAGGTCAAAAGGCCTCTGCGCTGGGTTAAAAATTTGAAGACCTCGGCGACCAGAGCAAGACCGCGGGATTGGCTGTTCACGGACGGGGCACCGGGTTTCAAGCGATACCGGTTTCCGGTTACATAATGGTCCTGGAGGTTTTCGCCTACGCCCGGCAGGGCCGACACTACATCAATGCCATGGGCCGACAACACATCCGGATGACCAATACCAGACAGTTCCAATAGCTGCGGACTGTTGATCGCGCCGCCACATAAGATGACCTCACCGCGCGCCTCGGCTGTCTTCTTCTGGCCCCCCTGCGTGTACGCGACCCCGGTGGCGCGGGTGCCATCGAACAAAACGCGGGCCGCGAGCGCCTCTGTTTCAATCTTCAGGTTCTCGCGCGTCTTCGCCGGGTTCAGGTAAGCCACGGCGGCGCTGCAGCGTTTCCCGTCTTTCACCGTCAGCTGATAGTAGCAGATACCTTCCTGATCCTCACCATTAACGTCCTTGTGTTCCAGACCGAGTGCGACGCCCGCGTCAATCACTGCATCGGAAACCGGGTGGCGTTCTGTGACGTCGGAGATGTTGAGCGGCCCGCCCTTGCCATGACCTTTGAGCCCCTCGCGTTCCTGATTTTGGCTTTTTACGAAATACGGATGCAGGTCCGCATAGGACCAGCCCCTGAGCCCCAACTGCGCCCAACCATCATAGTCCTGCTGTTGACCGCGGATATAAAGCAGACCGTTGATCGACGACGAGCCTCCCAGCACCTTTCCCCTTGGCCAAGTGTGCACCCGGTCATTCGTGCCGGGATCCGGCTCGGTCTCATAAAGCCAGTTGATCTTAGGGTCTTTCAAAGTCTGGGCATATCCAACAGGGATATGAATCATCAGCGAGGTGTCCTTGGGGCCCGCCTCAAGAAGCAGAACGGTTTGGCGACCATCTTCGGTCAACCGATTGGCCAGCACGCACCCTGCACTACCGGCCCCAACAATTATGTAGTCGAACTCGGCCATCTGCTATTCTTCCATGTCTTTGTTTTCCCTTGAGGTGCATGCAGAAGAATACTGCAAGCGCCACAGCGCGACCTAACGCCGTCCAAACAAGCGTTCCACATCAGCCAGCTTCAGCTCCACATAGGTCGGTCGGCCATGGTTGCACTGGCCCGAATGCGGCGTGGCTTCCATCTGACGCAAAAGCGCATTCATCTCCTCTCCATTGAGACGTCGGCCGGCACGCACACTCCCCCGGCATGCCATATTGCCCATCACTTCTTCAAACCGCTCTTTCAACGCGAGACCAGCCTCATATTCAGCGAAGTCATCAGCCAGATCACGGACCAATCCCGCGGCATCCATTTCGCCGAAAAGCGCAGGGGTCGCGCGCACACAGATCGCACCCGGACCGAAGGGTTCGACTTCGAGGCCCAGTTCCGCCAACTCGCTGGCGCGCTCCAGCACGCGAGTTGCTTCATCTTCAGTCAGTTCGACCACATCAGGGATCAGGAGCGCCTGCCGCTTTATCCCGCCCTCTGCCATCTGCCGTTTCATATCCTCGTAGACTAGGCGTTCATGGGCAGCATGTTGGTCCACGATGACGATCCCATCGCTGGTCTGCGCGATCACATAGGTCTCGTGAAGCTGTGCCCTTGCAACGCCAAGGGGATAGTCCGCCTCAGGAGCCATGCCTGGCGCAGGCTCTACCCGCGCCGTGGGCGCATCGGGATTGCTTTCACCTTCAAAAATCGGGCCTGCCGGGGCCGCCACGTGAGATCGAGGTGTGAGTGGCGCCGGCCTTGATTCCGCCCACAAGCTGGAGCGGGCAAAGACGCTGGGCTGCAAAGGCAAGGATTCGGCCTGCATCTTTCCAAGGGCTTCTCCAGCCACGGTCGTGCTGGCCCTATGGCCAGCCGCAGCCAGCGAATGACGCAAGGCTCCGATGATCAGCCCGCGCACATTTCCAGGATCACGAAAGCGCACTTCGGTCTTCGCGGGATGAACATTGACATCGACCCATTCCGGATCAAGCTCGACAAACAGCGCCGCCATCGGGTGGCGGTCGCGAGCCAGAAAGTCCTGATAGGCTGCGCGGATCACACCATTCAGCATTCGGTCTTTCACCGGACGTCCGTTCACAAACAGGAACTGCATCTGGGAATTGCCGCGGTTGAGGGTCGGCAAGCCCGCAAAGCCAGCCAGGCGCACGCCTTCGCGCTCGGCGTCAATCCTGATCGCGTTTTCACGGAAATCCCGACCCATTATGGCACCCAGCCGGGCAAGGCGTGCATCGGCCGAAGCGCCCGCTTCCGCGCTGTGACGCAAGACGCTGCGACCATTGCTTTGCAGGGTAAAAGAGACGTCTGCCCGCGCCATGGACAGCTGCTTGACAGCATCAGTCACAGCCCTGGTCTCGGCACGCTCTGACTTCATGAATTTCAGCCGCGCCGGCGTGGCGAAGAAAATATCGCGAACCTCGATCCGCGTGCCACTTACCCCGCGGCCTGTCCAAGACGCAGGTTTCGGACCTTCAATGCGTCCGGCTTCCACGAACACCTCCGCGGTTTCACATCCCGCAGCGCGCGAGGTCATAGTCAGCCGCGAGACTGACCCGATGGACGGGAGAGCTTCTCCGCGAAAACCCATTGTGTGGATATTCAGAAGGTCGATGCGCCCATCCTCACCAGGGGCGAGCTTGGACGTGGCGTGGCGCTCCAGCGCGACGAGCAGCTCCTCGCCCTCCATACCGCAGCCATCATCTTCAATGATGATCCGCTTCAAACCGCCGCCCTCAATCGTGATTGCGATGTGTCTCGCACCCGCGTCTAGAGCATTCTCAGCCAACTCTTTCACAGCCGCAGCCGGACGCTCGACCACTTCACCCGCAGCAATCCGGTTCACCGCATCGGGCGGAAGTCGAAGGATTTCGCGGCGGGGAGGCAGGGAATCAGGCATCGATTGAGTCTAGCAGACCGATGGCGGTCGCGCGATCAGCCTGCAGCCCCTGAATCGACAGAAAGATCCCGGCACCGTAAAAATGGGGCTCGTCTAGGGAGGACGCCATGAAAAACATTATCACCACTGCTGCCCTGCTCACTTGTTTCGCACTGCCCGCCATTGCTGACGACGTGGAGGGCGCGATCGAACACCCGATGATCGAGCGCTATCCCGGCCAGGACATTGCTTGGCAGAAAATCGAAAACTACATGCCCTATGAAGTCGCAATTGGTCCGGTGACAAGCTATCGCACGATCGATGACTGGGTTGAGACAGAAGGACGGGTCACGCGCACCTTCTACACACTGGAAAGCGAAGAGCGAACGTCTTCAGAGGTCTATCTCAACTATCTGGAGGCGCTTGAGGCCCAGGATTTCGAGATTCTTGCACAGCGGTATTCAGGCGATCGCAGGGGCGCTGATATCGGATCGAACAGCTGGATTGGCGTGGCTTACGCCGCCAACCCCATCACCGAGCAGGGCGCACCGGTAAACACCTTGTTTGCCGGTACAGCGTCATCGGGCGGCGCTGGATCCATCGTCGCCAAGAAAGAGCGCGCCGCCGGCCCGGCCTTTGTCGTCATCACCGTTGAGCAGCATTCCACCAGCTATATCGGCGCGCTGGTCGATATCATCGAAGTTGAAGCAGCGGAAACGGGTCTGGTCGTTGTCGATGCCGAAGCCATCGGCAGTGATTTGGCCGAATACGGCCGGGTCGTGCTCGACGGCCTCGTGTTCGATTTCGAAAGCGCCAACCTGTTACCCGCCTCGGATCCAGCCCTTTCAAACATCGCGGCATATCTGGGCGACAATCCCGAGCAGAGCTTCTTTGTGGTCGGGCACACAGATTCGGTGGGCACGTTCAGCTACAATTACAGCCTTTCGGGTGACCGTGCGCGCGCCGTGGTGGATGCCTTAGCCGAGACCCACAACATAGACCGTAACCGGATAGAGCCCCATGGCGTGGGCCCCTTGGCGCCGGTGTTCACCAATGAGTCTGACGCAAGCCGCGATAAGAATCGGCGCGTGGAATTGGTACAAAAGCGCCCTGAAAATTAATCGAAGAGCTTCGAGACACTCTCTTTGTTGGCAATCCGGCGGATAGCTTCACCAAGGAGAGGTGCCACAGTGAGCACGCGGAGCTTCTTGGACTTGATATCCTCTTTGCGCGGTTGGATCGTGTCACAGGCGACGATTTCGTCCAGCTGAGAGTCTTCGAAATTCTGGACGGCATTCATAGAGAATACGCCATGGGTTACATAAGCTGATACGCCGGTCGCACCCTGCTTCTTGAGGGCTTCTGCCGCGCCGCGCAGGGTACCGCCGCTGTCGCAAATATCGTCAACAAGGATACAGTTTCGACCCTTCACATCGCCGATGATGTTCATCACCTCCGAGATGCCCGCCTTGGGCCGACGCTTGTCAACAATCGCCAGATCGACCCCCAATCGGTTCGCCAGTGCCCGCGCTCGGACCACGCCGCCCACATCGGGCGAGACGATCATGAGAGATTTGAGCTTGAAGCGCTTTCGGATATCGTCTTCGATCACCGGGGCGGCAATCAGATTATCCGTAGGCACGTCAAAGAACCCCTGTATTTGCCCGGCATGGAGATCCATGGTCAGAACCCTGTCCGCTCCAGCTGCGACGATCAGATTGGCGACCAATTTCGCTGAAATTGGCGTGCGGCCGTCAGTTTTCCGGTCCTGGCGCGCGTAACCGTAATAGGGGATCACCGCAGTAATTCTCTGGGCTGAAGCGCGCTTTAGGGCATCCAGACAAATCAGTAATTCCATAAGTGTGTCATTCGCCGGGTAACTGGTCGACTGGATCACATAAACGTCCTCGCCACGGACGTTCTCATTGATGCGGATGAAAACCTCATTATCGGTGAATCGCTCCATCCGGCGCTCAGTAAGCGGCACGTCGAGATAGTCGGCAATCGCTTCTGCGAGGGGCTCGTTGGCAGTGCAGGAAATCAATTTCATCGGAGGGCGCATGATTCGCTGAGGTTTGAGGCATGAACTGTCATGTTCGTGTCGCAAACATGGACAGTGCGCAATCCAGCTGAGGTGGGTTTTCCGTCTATTTTGGCGAAAGAGTGATGACTGAGGCATTCCGGCCATAGTCTAATTCACCACGGCGCGTCCTGCGGCGATTGGAAAAATAGGTTTCATCGGAATACGTGTCGCTTTCCACCCGCTCGATCTGACCGACATGGGCCCGGTCAAGACGATGGTGGATGTATCTCGTGAGGTCAAAATGCACCCGGTCGCCCTGGCCAGGCGTGAAAAACATCCCATTGTCGGCGTCGTCGACCACAAACCGGTCCAAGAATTCAGGACCCACTTCATAGCTGGGCTGCTGAATAGCCGGTCCGATCACGCAGGTAATATCGCTGGGGCGCGAGCCGAGCTTTACCATCGCGTCCAGTGTCGCCTCACACACACCTGCGATCGCGCCTTTCCATCCGGCATGGGCTGCGCCGATGATGGCATTGCGAGCATCGGCGAACAGGACGGGCGCGCAATCTGCCGTAAGAATGCACAAGCCTATGTTCGGCTGATCTGTCACCAGGCCATCGCATTGGGGGCGTTGATCGTCTGGCCAAGGCCCCGTGACACGGACGGCCTTTGCACCGTGAACTTGGTAGGGTGAGACCATTGCCGTGGCGTCGAGCGCTGATCGGACCCGGATGCGGTTCTGGCGAATGCTGGCCGGATGGTCACCCGACCCAATACCGACATTCAAGCTTTCAAAGATACCGTCTGATACGCCACCTCTCCGACCGAAGAAGCCATGGCGAACGCGGGGAAGGGTTGAAAATTGTGCGGCCCTAATAAATGGCGGTGCGTCCATGCTATTATCCTGGCGTTGTGGATCGAGGTTGAAGCTTGACCGAATCCCATGGGCCCGTCATCCCGTGTTGCATGACAAAGTCCGTCTCAGTCGCCGTCCGCCCGCTGCCCCATTTTGAGGGGCTCATTCTTCCTGCCTACGAAACCGAAGGCTCTGCGGGGTTGGATGTTCGTGCCGCGGTGGAGGGCGCTGAGCCGTTGGTGCTGGCCCCAGGGGATCGCACCATGGTGCCAACCGGGCTGAGCGTCGCCATACCGGCAGGTTTCGAACTCCAGATGCGCCCCCGCTCGGGCCTCGCCGCCAAGCATGGTATCACTTGCTTGAACGCCCCCGGCACAATCGACAGCGACTATCGCGGCGAGCTGAAAGTGATTCTGATCAATCACGGTGCAGAGCCTTTCGAAATCGCGCGCGGCGAGCGCATTGGCCAGTTGGTGCTTGCGCCCGTCACCCGGCTGGAATGGGACACCGTTGAAACCCTGCCGAAAACAGCCCGCGGAGAGGGCGGGTTCGGCTCTACTGGCCGGTAGGAAAAAGCTACGTCTTAGCCTCCAGCGTTGCGGAACCGTTTTGACTGTTCCTGCATCACGGCCCGGCCAAGCGGATCCGGGAGCACCTTTGCAAGCGTTGCGAGCCCCTTATTTACGGCCCCGGGAACAACAACAGGCATGCCGCGCTCGACCGCATCCAATCCAGCCTCGACCACGGGGGCGGCCTCCATCCACATCCAAGCGGGCGTTTGTTTGGTTTGTTCGCGCGTGCCGTTCACGTCATGGAACTCAGTCCAGGTGAATCCGGGGCAAAGGGCACAAACGTGGATATTGTGCCCGGCTGCCTTGGCTTCAGCATGCACGCTTTCGGACAATTTGATCAGCGCCGATTTCACCGGCGCATAAAGCGTGTGCCCGTTTGAGCCAGGCGTGTACCCCGCAAGGGATGCAACATTGATAATACGGCCGTAGCCGCGCTCGACCATGCCCGGCAGCACTTTGTGGGTCAGCTCGCACGGCACCGTCAGCAGTACCTTCAGGAAATCGGCCTGGTCGCTCCATGCTGTATTGAAGAACGTGCCCGGCAGGCCGTAACCAGCATTGTTGACGACGGCGTCCGGCGTGCGGCCATGTTCTTTCAGCTCGCCAAGAAGGGAGTCCACGGCATCCGGCCTAACCAGATCCTGGGAAATCACGATCGCCTGCACGCGGTAGCGTTGTTCAATATCATGGGCGAGGGCATCCAGTCGGTCAGCGCGCCGAGCGGTCAGCGCAACATCCCAACCCCTAGCGGCATATTGGCGGGCAAACTCAGCACCAATTCCAGCAGACGCACCGGTGATGAGGGCAAGATGACGGGGCATGGGCACTCCTGAACCTGTTGAAGACGGTTCAAGCCTCTTTGGGCGCGCCGGGCAAGTGATGTGGCCCCGGGCCTTTTGCGCCCATCTGGTCATCCTTGTTATGCAAAATGCACTTTTTCAGCGAAAGACAGCCGCAGCCGATGCA
>JBCCTK010000121.1:0-8030 GCA_039198685.1 Pseudomonadota bacterium
CGGAGGTGGCGGCGGTGGCGGACTCGGGGGTGGAGGGGGTGGCGGCGGCGGCGGTGGCGACGGCGGCGGAGGCGGCGGTGGAGGAGACGGCGGAGGCGGGGGTGGCGGAGGTGGCGGAGGTGGCGAATAGTAAGTCGTCATGACTTCGGGCGCGACAAAGCTTGCCGGCCACCGCGTGCCTGGCCATGCATCGGTGAGTGTCTTACCCCCTGGCACCAAACCTGACGATGTAACCTGACGTTCATTCGGCGCCGACCAAATGCAGCCGCGCCAATCCACCGGGGCAAAGAATGCGTCCAGGCTTGACGTAGAAGGATTGTTGCCCGCCGGGTCGGTTACGAAATTCACCCGGTTCGCCATAGCCGCCGGTGGGTTTGTTGCGGTCCCAGCAGCAGTTGGATGCGGGGTTATGGTCACCAGGTCCGAGACGCCCGACACCCAGGTACCCGGTGTTTCCGATTTGATGTTCAGCGTGCCTGCATAGGGCACCACCGCAATGCGCACGTCTTCCGGATTTTCGGACTCATCATAGACTGTTTCGACAAATCCTTTGGCGGCCGCGCGCATGTCTTCCATACGCGTGTTGGTGAACATCGATGTGGAGTTGTCCAGGACAAGAGCGACTTCAATTTTCCGGCCACTGCCAACGGCCGATCCAGCCTCAACAGCCGCCGAAAGAAAGTCACGGCCTAGAAAACTGCCGAAAAAGAGGTCGGTGTCCACCGTGTAAGTGCCGATGAACTCGTCATCTGAGTTCAAGACGAACGAAGGGTCGATGGACGGGTCATACACACCGTATTTGCGCATGTCGGTGTCGAACATCAGATTGGCGGCGATGATTGCCGCATTCAGCCTATCGGGATCTGTTGGCCCGGGGTGGGAAGCGTAGGTTCGCCCGCCCACGAGCACAGCGGAATCAATGGCGGCTTGGGCGGCATGTTTATTGTTGGCTGCGCGGCGGTAATCGACAGCAAAGCCGATGATGATCACCAGGGGAATGATGCAGACCCCCGTCAGCATGGCAATATTGCCGCTGGTGTCCTTGCCAATCGATAGCCCACGGCGAAGGATAGTGGTTGAAAGCAGCGATGATTTACGCATGTCAGGGCCCAAGGTCTGCGAACAGACAATGCTATTGGCAGATTCCGGTGGAAGTCCGGTTTACAGCGCTGGCGAATTTTACCAGAAAATCAATGGTCCTGAGTTGAGTGCTTTTTTTACGATGGGGCCTCTGTACTTCAGTCTTGCCTCCCCGTCTGCGCAATCCCCACAGCGGTCTTTGAAAAATGGCATGCCCCGGCTAGACCTGCCCCCCAAGACCAATCGCGCCCATAGGAGCTAAGATGATTTACGAAACGATCCGCGTCGAGCGCGAAGACGGCGCCATTGCCATTGTCCAACTGAACCGTGAGGATGCGCTCAACGCTTTCAACGCGCAGCTCATGGATGAACTCACCCACGCCCTCGATGACCTGGACAGTGATGCCGCTGTACGCTGCGTGGTGATCACTGGGTCTGGCAAGGCGTTTGCCGCCGGCGCTGATATCAAGGAGATGCAGGCGAAGTCATTTCCGCAAACCTATTTCGAGGACTTCATAACCGCCAATTGGGAGCGCACCGCCAGAATGCGCACACCTGTGATCGCGGCTGTGAATGGCTTTGCCCTGGGAGGCGGATGCGAACTGGCCATGATGTGCGACTTTATCCTCGCCAGTGACAAGGCGCGTTTTGGCCAACCGGAGATCAATCTGGGCGTCTCGCCCGGTGCTGGCGGCACCCAACGCCTGACCCGGTTCATCGGAAAGTCAAAAGCCATGGAATTGTGTCTTACGGGCCGCATGATGGAGGCTGAAGAAGCCGAGCGGTGCGGCCTGGTTTCGCGGATCATTCCCCACGACGATCTCATGGATGAGGCCCGCGACGTGGCCCGAAAAATCGCTGCAAAGTCCGCCTCAGCTGCCATGATGACAAAGGAAATGATCAACACCGCCTATGAGACCATGCTGTCTCAAGGGATCGTGTTCGAACGGCGCCTGTTTCATTCTCTCTTTGCAACAGATGATCAGAAAGAAGGCATGGAAGCCTTCGTTGAAAAACGCGCACCTCATTTCCTGCACAAGTAGCTGTAATCGGGTTGACGCGCCCCTCGCGCTTCTGTATCGACCCCCTTCTTGCCCGCCGGGCACCCAGGAGAAACAGATGGCGAATACACGATCTGCCAAGAAAATGGTGCGCAAAATCGCCAAGCGCACGGAAGTGAACACAGCCCGCCGTTCACGCATGCGGACCTATGTGCGCCGCGTTGAAGAGGCGATTGAAGCGGGTGACAAGTCTGCCGCGGAGATTGCGCTTCGCGAAGCACAACCGGAAATCATGCGGGCGGTGACCAAGGGCGTGCTGCATAAAAACACATCCGCTCGTAAGATCTCTCGTCTTTCTGCTCGGGTTAAGTCGCTGGCATAAAGAGCGGAAACGGATCCAGATCAAGAGAGCGCCACCGGGCACACCGGAGGCGCTTTTTTTATGTCATGTGGCAGCCCATCCTCGACGGTTGTCTCGCACGGGCTGTAACAAAATTTAGACGTCAATTTATGTTTACATTTTCTATTTTGAGACCGTGAAGATTTTTGCGTCTTCAGGCCTGGATTTTGATGAATTTCAGCATAGATGTTTTGTAACATTGGAAAACATCGAGCGTATTGCGCGCGCAATAATCCACAATATTTGCGGCTCCAACCTGTTGACACGAAACCGTTATGACCGGGTGGCCATAAAGGCACACATCGGTGTGGCATCTCTGTCACATCGGCCGTTCGACCATGTTTTTATTGCATAAAAAACTTCCTAAAAAAGCGACAAACTTTCAAAGACGCAGGCCCTGTCAAGCGGGAGATTCGCCAAAAAGCACACATTTACCGATTGTCGTACGCTCGCCTCGATGCTTAATTCTCATTTCGAAATTGATCCCGACACGAACAATAGTTTGGAGCGTCCGTCCTGGGCCGTTTGGAATATTTCAAGGGTAGAGTTGGGTTAGAAAAACTCGATGGAAAGGGGCTCTTAGTCATGGGCAAAAACGATAGGGATAATACCTCCTCGAATAGCGACAAACCGAGCGACCCGGGTGCGCATGTCATTTGGCAGGCCACGCTTGCCGACCTTAAAGGACGACTCTCTCCGACCGACTTTGACCGCTATATCAGCAGGCTTAAGTGTATCATTGAAGTAGATGGCGAGATGATTGTTGCAGCGGCTTCGAGCCATGCTGCAGATCGCGTCAATGCTGAACACAAAAGGATAATCACGCGCCGGTGGAAAGCATACGATCCCCGCGGTCGTGGCGTGCGTATCATTGCCTGGGATCGTGAGGCTGGCTCCTATAGTGATGTCATTGATGGCGATCCATTCGCCGAACTTGACCTTGGCGACGGTGATGCCCCTTCGACAAGAGCCCAGACATCAACGGTCTCCGGCGCACGCGCTGGCTACACGTTCGACACATTGGTTGCCGGCCCTTTCAACGAGAAGGTCTGTACCCTCATGCACCATATCGCCAATGATGGCGACATGCTGGAGCGGGTGGTCGTGATCTCTGGCCTCCAAGGTGTCGGCAAGACCCATCTGATTACCGCGCTACAGCAGGATGTGGAGCGCCGCGGTGATGGGCGCAGCGTGGTCTACATCACGGCTGAAGACTTCCAGAACGACTATGTCTCAGGCGCGATGTCGCGCGATACCCGTGCGCTGAAGGCGAAGCTCCTGGCAGGCGACATTGTTTTAATCGAAGACCTGCAAAACATTGCCAATGCGAAAGGCACCGATGGCGAATTCGCCCGCAATTTGCGTTCAATCACCGAAGCAGGCGGCTTGGTTATCCTGACCGCTGACACCGCGCCAGGAGATATAGAAGGCTTCTCCTCACGGGTTATGAGCCAGCTACGCGGCGCGATTTCCCTGGAGGTGGATGCACCTGGCAAGGAGATGCGTTTGGCGATCGTTAAACGCCGGGCCCAAACACTGGAAGACTCCGCCCCAATGTTTCGTGTCACCGATGAGATGATCGACATGATCTGTACACGGGTACGCGGCCAGGGGAGGGAATTGTGTGGGGCGTTGATCAGTCTCTACACGGAGGCCAGCATGGGCAAACTCGCGCCGACGCTTGAGATGCTGGAACGGGTGCTGGACCGCCAATCGGGCGCCGTCACCCCGCCAACGATTGACTTGATCAAACGTGCCACCTGCCGCCTGTTCGATGTAACAAAAGCCGAGCTTGAAGGACCGCGCAAACTTCAACGGATCGTTTATGCCCGCCATCTGGCCATGTCCCTTTGCCGGGAAATGACAGACAAATCCTATCCAACCATTGCCCGGTCTTTCGGCAAACGCGACCATACGTCGATCATGTATGCCGTTGAACGCGTTGAATTTTATGTCGCAACGCGACCCGAAACAGCGCGGCATCTGGAACAATTGCGCAGTCTTATCTACGAGATCCAGGGCTAGCCAAAATAGACCGGGCCCCGGTCGCTTTCGACGCGGGGCTTGTTTTTTCCGCGAATACAACAAAAGTATCAGCCCGCCTTGATGTCCGGCACGCGCTAGTATCTGGTGGGCTGACTGCCAATGGGCCCTCGGGCTTTCGGTCATGCATTCTACCGACACCCTTGAGCGACCGTCCAAGAACACAAAGGCACACACAGACATGAAACTGACGATCGAACGCGGTGATCTCCTCAACGCCCTGTCCCATGTGCAAAACGTTGTGGAACGGCGCAACACAATCCCGATCCTGTCGAACGTCCTCATGGCGGCCAAGGACGGCGCGCTTACACTTACGGCAACCGACCTCGACATCGAAGCCGTCGACAGCGCACCGGCACAGATTTCAGGCGATGGCGCCATCACAGCCCCGGCCGGCACCTTGTTTGATGTGGTGCGCAAACTCCCGAGCGGAGCCGATGTTGAATTGTCACTCGATCCCGATAATGAGCGCCTCTCAATTCGCGCAGGGCGCAGCCAGTTTGCCCTGCCGACGCTTCCAGCGTCCGATTTCCAAACCATGGGCGCCGATCCAAGCGCGACGACCTTTGAGGTTGATGCAGGTGACCTGCGCCGCTTGATCGATAAAACCCGATTTGCGATCTCCACAGAAGAGACGCGGTACTATCTGAACGGTGTGTATCTCCACGCTGCCGAAACCGCAGAGGGCACAAAAGTCCTCCGGTGTGTCGCAACCGACGGGCACCGCCTTGCATTGGCCGAGACACTTGCCCCAAACGGCTCTGAAGGCTTGGGCGGCGTCATCGTACCGCGCAAAGCAGTGACGGAAGCCCGACGCCTGATCGACACGGCATCCGACCCGGTGACCCTGGAGATTTCAGACAACAAGATTGTTGTTCGCTCCGGCGCAGCTGTGTTGACCGCGAAGTTGATTGACGGATCCTTCCCCGATTACGCCCGCGTTATCCCCAAGGGGAACGACAAGAAACTGACAATTGATAACAAGGCTTTTGAAGCCGCGGTTGACCGTGTTGCCACCGTGTCAGCTGAGCGCTCACGCTCTGTCAAAATGTCCATGGAAGACGGCAAACTTGTACTCGCCGTGAACCATGCCGAGACCGGCCAGGGCCATGAAGAAATCGAAGCGGATTATGGCTTCGATCCCATGGAGATCGGCTTTAACGCAAAATATCTTCTCGATATCTGCGGACAGATCGAAGCGGGCGATGCGGAATTCCTGTTCAATGATCCCGCAAGCCCTGCCCTGGTCCTGGATCCGGAAGACGCCCACGCCCAATATGTGTTGATGCCGCTCCGGGTTTAACGCCCTAGGCGCGTTGCGCGCTGTAGGCCCCATAGCTCAGATCTGAAATGTGCAATGCATCCCATACCCAGGATGCGATCTCCTCTGTGCGCGTTCGGATGTGGCCCGGGGTCCAGCTATCACTGACCCGTACCCGATTGACGAGGTGATATCCGTTCAAGTCGGCTTCACGCGCGTTGATAAAGTCCCGTTTCTCCCTGAATGAGTCATCACTGATGGCAAAGTTGATGTCTTTGGGGAGTAGAATCAGGTTGCCCAAGAGGTTCAGCATCTGCTCGCGCGCCTGGCTGTCGGGAAACGCGTGCAGCCAGGCTTCAGGCAGCATGGTTGACTGGGGCAGTATGTGCTCAACGGAAGCCCCGCCCAGAAAGCGGAAGTCTGGCGCAGACATCACATATTCGATCCAAAGGATGAGCGCCCGGCGCCGATGGTAATTGGCTAGGGGCAAAGACAAGGTCCGGTGTATTCTCACCACATCCTGATCGCGCATTTTCAGCGCATCCAATCGCTCTGGGGCTCCCCCATCGATCAATTCGTGGAGGGCTTTGGCGAACACCAGATGACGCTTTTGCGGACTGAAATTCGACAGTTCCATCGCCATTGCCGCGCGGTGGATCTGGTCAAACATGCGCCGCCGCCAGATCGGTCCGGCAGAGCGGTCCATTTGACTGGAGAGCCCCATAACCCGAAGGACCAGCGGCTTCCATTCCGTCCACCATACAGCGCGAATGGGTAGCAAGGGTCGAAACGGACTGTTCGTTCCCCCCATCGCGGGTTGATTAAGCAGGTTCCAATTCTCTGCGCAGCGGTAGACGAATTTGAAGTATCCAGACAGGCCTGTCGCCGAGCCGTGCCGAGCCTTCATCCACTCGACATAGGCGTTCAGCCGCTCAACGGCCTCCAGCGGACGGGCCCGTGTATCAGCGGTCGCGCGCTCCATCATTTCCAGGGCCAGCACAAAGCCTTGAAATCCGCCATAGCGGTCGAATTTGTAGCTTTCCTCCGATTGGCCGACGCGAACCTGACTTTTCGCCGTCAGCGCCTGGCGAATGGATTGCCATTGGTCGAGCAGACCCTGGACGTCTTGCGGCGCACCTGGAAACTCCGACAAGCGCGACTTGATGAGATCGGCATCCTCAAGCCTCAGCCCCCGCATATTGATGGTTTGGAAGACGCGGTTGGCCATGGGACGAGAGTCGACCAGGAGTCTGAGCAGCACCACACGCTCTAAAAGAACGCTTGCGACCCTGTTGCGCTCTTCGGCACTCAAGGCGCGAATTTCATCGCGCAATAGGCTCTGGGCGCGCCTCAACGCCTCTGCCTGGCCAGACAAGCGGCCACCGCGCAGCCTCATCGCCTGGCCCGGCGGTTGGATGTACTCCATGAGATATTGGTGCCCCAATAGCCGCAGGCGGGGATTGCCGCGCGGGTCCAGGACACAAGCGCCCAGGCGGCGCTGCAAGGCTTCATCGCTGACCCCGTCGCGTAGGAGACTTGCCAGAATGGTCAGCGTCGTAATCCTCTGCAGACCATCGTAAATGGAATAGCGGGCCTCTCCGCCATGGACGATGATCATCCCGAGAAAATAGACTTCGGCGGTGTCGATCTCTTCGCCCAGGGCAAATCGCCTTATGTCTTCCCAGAGTTCGCTGACCTCTCGCTCACCCCACTGGAAGTCGCGTTGCACGTCAGCCGGTTCAATCCAGCTGTTCTGCAGCACAAATTCAACCGGGTCCGTATTGGACCTGAAACCGAATTCTCTCATGAAATGTCCCACTTCTTGAGAGAACAAACCAAAGACAACACACCTTGTCGAGGCTAGAGAACCACCTGAGCATGACCGCCCTTACTCGCCTGCGCCTGCGCGACTTTCGCAACTATACCAGCCTCGACCTGCCGCTGGACGGTCGTCATGTCTGCCTGTTTGGATCAAACGGGGCGGGCAAGACCAATCTCCTGGAAGCGGTCAGTCAACTGGGGCCGGGCCGGGGTCTGAGGTCTGCAGCTCTCAATGATATGACGCGGGCGGGGGCGGCCAGCGGCTGGACCGTTTCGGGTGATCTGAATGATCGTAAGATCGGTGTGGGGCTCGATACATCGGGCGTGGGCAACAAGCGCATGGTACGTATTGATGGGGAGTCCGCAACGGCAACCGACCTGTCCGACCTTATACGCATTGTCTGGCTGACACCCGCCATGGATA
>JBCCTK010000122.1:0-8004 GCA_039198685.1 Pseudomonadota bacterium
GCATCAAGGGCAATATATCGAGATCTGGTACGAAGATATTCCACACACCTGGCCAAGCCGATTATCATCGAACGCGCATTGACGAGAGCCGGGGCGAGCGCTGGTTTTGCAGCCCCGCCGATGCGCGAAACTCAGGATGGCGCCCAGCCGCGCGCTAACCCCCGAATTTAAACAGCTTCACTTCCACAATCATTTGCCGTTGGCTGAAGGTGCCAGTTTTGGGTCAGCACGCTGGATAATCTCGTCCTGGGGTGTTGTTCCGACCAAGCCAGTGGGCCCACACTCCATAGTCTAATTCTCTTCAGGTCGATGTCATGCTGTCTTTTTTGCGGCGCGAGGTGCGCTGGCTGCTCGCTGGGGTCTTGCTCACAGCTTTCTCGGGCTTCGGGCAGACCTATTTCGTGTCATTGTCGAACGCGGCGCTGCGACGCGCTTTTGACCTGAGCCATGGTCGAATTGGACTCATTTACGCGCTGGCGACTCTTGCGAGCGCTTTTGTACTGCTTGAACTTGGCAAGACCGTTGATCGTTATTCCACCCGCACAATGGCGATCATCGTAGCGGTAGGTTTGGCGGGCGCATGTCTCTTGCTTGCATTGGCCCCAGTCTGGTGGGTCCTGTTCCCGGCCTTTCTGGGCTTGCGGCTGTTTGGCCAGGGCATGATGAGCCACGTGGCCATGACGGCTACCGGGCGTTGGTTTGACGCTCATCGCGGCAGGGCAGTGAGCCTGGTTTCGCTCGGCTATCCGTTCAGCGAAATCATCCTCCCTCCGCTGACCGTTCTATCTCTGTTGCTCTTGGGTTGGCGAGGCACGTGGTTGGTCGCCGCAGGAGCGCTTGTTTTTGTTTGTGTGCCAATCGTTTTCAAATTGCTCTCTCGAGAGAGAGTGCCTTTCAAACCGATGGATGACCGCAAGGCGGAAAGCGCAGAAAGCGATGATCGCCACTGGCGACGGCCCGATGTGCTGAGGGAACCGAGTTTTTGGTTCATGCTGGGTGGGGTGCTCGCGCCTGCATTCATGGTTACGGGACTGTTCTTTCACCATCAGCACCTACTGGAAGTAAAAGACTGGAACCAAGCAACTTTTGCAGCCGGATTTTCCGTGTTTGCAGGGGTCAGTGTGGTGTCTTCCTTGATTACAGGTGGCCTGATTGATCGATTCAATGCCCGAGCCTCGTTACCCTTTTATCTGTTGCCGATGGCATTGGCGCTACAACTGCCGCTCTTTTTTGACGGCCAGTGGGCCGTTATTGTCATGATGGTTTTACTGGGTGTTATGGCAGGCAGTGCAGCCACGATCATGGGATCGATTTGGCCCGAGCTGTATGCCGTGCGGTATCTTGGCGAAATCCGGGCTTTGTCCTTTTCTGCCATGGTGGCCTCCAGCGCCGCATCACCATTCCTTTTAGGTCTGCTGATCGACCTCGGTATCGCATTTCCGGTCCAACTCTCGGTTATGGGTGGCTATGCCCTCTTGGCGAGCGGGCTGATGGGGCTTATTCAGCCGCGATTGTCAGCGGTCAGCCATGGCCGCGTGTTATGCCCCAAAGCCGATTGAAGGCCCGCCATGCCCATAAAAGTTCGCTTCGCCCCTTCCCCTACGGGTAAGCTCCATGTGGGCAATGTCCGCACCGCCTTGATCAACTGGCTTTTCGCGAAAAAGCAGGGGGGGGAGTTTATCCTTCGGATCGATGATACCGACATTGAGCGATCCACGCCCCAGTTCGAACAGGGTATACGGGACGATTTGGGCTGGTTGGGACTGGAGTGGGGATCGACCTTCAGCCAATCCGATAACTTCGATTCCTACGCTGTAGCGGCCGATACGCTCCGTCAGAAGGGGCTGTTGTATCCGTGTTACGAGACGACCGAGGAGCTTGATCGAAAGCGAAAGATCGCTCTGTCCAGGGGCCGTCCACCAGTCTACGATCGGGCGGCGCTTGACCTTACCCAAGACGAGGTAAGGGCTCTAGAAGCAGAAGGCAGGACCCCCCATTGGCGGTTCAAGCTCTCTGGCTCACGGATCGAATGGAACGATTTAGTCCGGGGCACACAGGGCATTGAGACCGCCTCGGTGTCAGACCCTATCCTGATCCGCGGCGATGGCTCCTATCTCTATACGCTTCCAAGCGTGGTTGACGATATCGATGCAAAGATCACCCATGTGGTGCGCGGCGAAGATCATGTTACCAATTCTGGGGCACAGATAGAGATATTTCAGGCGCTCGGTGGACTCGCGCCAACCATGGCTCACACTCCGCTTTTGGTTGGTGCCGACGGTCAGGGGCTATCAAAACGGCTTGGATCTTTGTCGATCGAACAACTTCGCGACGCCGACATTGAGCCCATGGCCATTGTCTCTTTGCTCGCAAAGATTGGAACCAGCGATCCTGTTGAAGTACGCGAGAGTCTCGATGCCCTGGCCGATGAGTTCGACTTTTCCAGGATTGCGCGCAGTTCCGCACGCTTTGATGAGGCCGAACTGGATCAGCTCAATGCAGCGGTCGTCCACGACATGACATTCGACGCAGCCAAAGCCCGGCTTTTGATGCTCGATGAAAGGGCCGCTGATGAGACGTTCTGGACGGTTGTTCGCCAAAACTGCACGCGCGTTCGGGATGCTGGAGCCTGGATCGACGTGGTGTTTGGCCACGTCGACCCAAAGGTGGAAGATGAAGACAAATCCTTCATTGCGGAGGCTGTCGCCCACCTGCCAGACGGTGAATTTAACGCGGAGACCTGGCCCACCTGGACCGGCACCCTGAAAGCGGAAACAGGCCGCAAGGGCAGGGGGCTATTTATGCCGTTACGCCTAGCGATTACTGGTCGGGCATTCGGTCCCAGCATGGCAGACCTGATTGTCTTGATCGGCCGGGAAAAGGTGCTCGCCCGTCTGGCTGCTGTCTAGCTGCTTTGATTTCTGGCGCCCGATTGGCGTTTAATCCCTTGCTTTGATAGCCGGAGTGCCCGCCCGGTTTGAACCGCGCCGTCACCAAATCTTTCCCGGGCCAAATCGCTGGCGCGTTCGGCCGCGGCTCGCTTGCCACGGAGCGGATCAACGAGGTCAATCTGATCGCTCTTGACCGGAACAAGGTCTGATAAGCCGATGCCGATCAATCGAAAGGGCTCACCTGTCTTGCACTCCCGAACCAGCAGACCACGGCTTGTTTCAAACAATGTACCCGCCAATTGAGTTGTCTCTCGCAATGTTGCCCGGCGGGTTCGACTTTGAAACTTTGCAGTCTTCACCTTCAGCGTGACAACGCTGCCTTCCACGCCGGCGGCCTTGGCGCGAGCTGCTGTGCGTTCACAGACAGACCAAAGACGATCTGTGAGCGTGTCGAGATCAGCAATATCGCGATCAAAGGTTGTCTCGGAAGAAACAGACTTGCGTTCGCCATTGGGTTCTACGGAGCGGTCGTCTATTCCAAAGGCTCTTTCATGCAGGAATTTACCCGTTTCTCCATACTGCCTGATGAGGTCAACCGAAGATACCGCCTGTAGATCCCCCACAGTGTGATAGCCATCTCGAGCGAGTTTGCCAGCGAGTTTGGGTCCCACGCCGTGGAGATATCCCGGCGGTCTGGTGGCAAGAAGCCCGGGCGCTTCTTCCAAAGAGATCGCTGCGAAACCACGGGGCTTATCCAATTCACTCGCAGTTTTTGCTAGAAATCGGTTTGACGACAGACCTATGGAAACCGTGATCCCGACTTCGCTCTCAATTTGACGGGACAAGCGGGACATCAACTCAGCTGGGGTCGCACCATGCAGGGCTTTAGTGCCCGACAGATCAAGATAGGCTTCGTCGATCGAGACCGATTGGACCAGGGGTGTCAGATCGTCCAGTCGGGAGCGGATCATTTCCGCTGCCGCCTTGTACTTGGGAAAGTTAGGCCGCACCACTACCGCGTCAGGGCAGGCCTTCAGCGCTTTGAACATTGGCATGGCAGAGCGCACGCCTGATAAGCGGGCAATATAGCAACAGGTGGCAACAACACCGCGGCGTCCTCCGCCAATCAGAACCGGCTTTCCCTTAAGACTGGGATCGTCACGTTTTTCAATGGCTGCAAAGAAAGCATCGCAATCGAGGTGTGCGATCGACAATTCGCCCAGCTTCTCGTGTCGCACTAACCGTCGACTGCCGCACACCTGGCAGACGGAGTGGGCTTCGTCAAAATAGGCACTACAGGATCGACACAGGGTGGGCATAAATCCTTGATCACTTTTTGTTCACAGCCTTAAGCTACCTATGAACGGGGTGTCCGTAAACAAGAGTTAAGACTCTCAAGGCTAGGACTGGGGCGAACAGTAGACGATCGACGGGATCGATTCGCCATGAGGAATAGAGCGCTTATCATGCCCAATGCGCCCTCAAAGTCAGTTCTCGTAGTCGAGGACAATGAGTTGAACATGCGGCTGTTCTGCGATCTGCTGGACTCATTTGGCTACCGGACCTTTCAGTGCCGGGATGGCGCCCGGGTCATGGAAATTGCCAGGGGTGAGCAACCCGACCTTATTATTATGGACATCCAACTGCCCGAAGTGTCGGGACTGGACATCACGCGTTGGCTCAAGGACGACGATGAGGTTCGTCATATCCCTGTCCTCGCCGTAACGGCATTTGCCATGCGCGACGATGAGCAGCGTGTAAGACAGGCCGGTTGTGAAGGGTATCTTTCCAAACCGATACAGATCGGATCATTCATGCGAGCCGTTAAGGAGCTCATACCTGAGGACCAGGCTGCATGAGTGCTCGAATTCTGGTCGCTGATGATATTGATGCCAACCGGCGCGTGCTCAAAGGTAAGCTAGAAGCCAACTTCCATGTTGTCATGGAGGCGGTGAATGGGCGTCAGGCAATTGAGATTGCTATGAAAGAGCGCCCAGAAATCATCCTGCTGGATGTGATGATGCCAGAGCTTAACGGCTATCAGACTTGTGAAATACTTAAGGCTGCTCCTGAAACGGCGCATATTCCTGTTGTGATGGTTACAGCTTTGACCGACGTCGAAGATCGTCTGAAGGGGCTGCGTGCGGGGGCGGAAGACTTTATCACGAAGCCGGTTGACGATTTCCAGTTGAACTCCCGGATTGAAGCGCTGAGCCGCTATATCGCCGTTGCTCAGGAATTGCGCCAACGCCAGGCCGGTAGCCCAGGCGGTCGGATGTTGGAAGACTGGGAGGCAGAGGAGCTCAATCGACCCTTTCGGATTCTGGTCATGGACGAGCGCCGGAGGCGAGCCAATCGCATGGTACAGATCCTCCGCGCAGCGGGCCACGAAGTGCATTCCTTCGCCGACGTCGGGTCTGGCGTTGCCCTGTCTCAAACCAGTGTTGACATCATAGTCTTGGCGCTAGCAGACCAAAGCTATGATCCATTGAAGATCTGCACACACTTTCGCATGTCAGAGATGACGCGTCCGATTTCAATTATTGTTGCCGCCGAACCCCACAGCAATCGAGAAGCCGCTCGGGCTTTGGCCTATGGAGCAAGCGACGTGATCCAGATGCCGATCGAGCCGCAGGAATTGCTCGCACGTGTTCGAACCCAGGCCAGACGCACGCGTTACATAGAGATCATGCGCCGCCGTGTAGATCGAGGCCTTGAACTCTCAGTTATTGATCAACTCACAGGGCTCTATAATCGCCGCTTTATGATGAGCCAATTGCAGCAGTGGATGAAACGGTCACTGATTGGCAAAAAACCGCTTTCTCTGGTCGCGCTCGACATAGATCACTTCAAATCCATCAATGACACCTATGGGCATGCGGTGGGCGACGAAGTTCTTGTCGGTCTGGCGGATCGGTTGCGCGACAATGTCCGACCAATCGACATTGTCTGTCGCCAGGGTGGGGAGGAGTTCCTTGTAATTCTGCCTGAGGCAGCTGGTGACCGTGCTGCGGTTGCCGCAGAACGGCTTCGAAGGGCAATCGCTGCACAGCCTTTTCTGGCACAAGATCACGAGGCCTTTGATGTAACGGTTTCGGCTGGGGTGTCCGTGCTCAGCGGACCAAATGATACGCCAGCTGACCTCATGATGCGCGCCGACAAGGCGTTATATGCGGCCAAGCGTGAAGGGCGAAATCGCGTTTGTAGCGAAGCGGCCTGACCCAACAGGAATAATCTCCGCGCAATTAGAAGACTCGTGGTCTATATGTCCCCCATGAGTTCTTTAGATAAAAAGACGGTGTTGGCATTCCTCGAGGCCAATCCACACATCACAACACGGCGCGATATTGCCAGGGGGCTGAATGTCAAAGGTGAGGACAGGGCCCGTCTGCGTGCTGTTCTCAAAGCATTAGAGACAGATAGCCAGCCTCTGCCGAGAGGGCGCCGGGCTCATCAGAAACCAGAAACGTTACCGAGTACGACACTTGTGGAGTTTTTACGAGTTGATGAACACGGTGATCTGATCGGAAAAGCCTCTGGTCCCGATGGTCCCTTTGGTCCTGACCTTGTTTATGGTGGCCAGGCCCGCCGCGGGAAAGGGCGAGAGGGCCCTTCAGGGCGAGCTCCCGGGGTGGGCGACCGCGCCGTTTGCAGGATATCCGACACGCCAGCGGGCCTTAAAGCGTTAACGATTAAAATCATCGATAAACGCGAGAGCCAGCCTGTCGTGGGTCTGTTTACGCGTATTCGTCATGGCGGGCGGGTCGAAAGTGTCAATCGGCGCGACAAATACGACTTTCTCATCGAGGGTCGTGATGTCCTGGGTGCGAATGATGGCGACCTTGTGGTCATTATGCCTAAGGATTCCCGAGGTTATGGTCCGAAGAAAGCGATCATCAAGGAGGTGATCGGGCAGGCGGGTGATCCGCGTGCAGCAAGCCTGATTGCTCTGCATGCCCATGGCATTCCAACTGAATTTCCCGAAGCAGCCCTTGAGCAAGCACAGACTGGAAAGCCCGCACCCACAGAGCGGGAAGACCTTACCGGGCTCCCGCTGATCACGATCGATCCTGCAGATGCCCGCGACCATGACGATGCCGTCTATGCAGAAGCCCTGGAGGATGGCTGGCGCGTGATTGTCGCAATCGCCGATGTAGCCGCCTACGTCACTGAAGGGTCTGCATTGGACCGGGAGGCCTACCGGCGCGGGAACTCAACGTATTTCCCTGACCGTGTCATTCCGATGCTTCCTTTGGCGCTCTCTGCCGATGCCTGTAGCCTCAAAGAAGGCAAGGCCCGCCGCTGTCTGGCCGTCGACATGGTTTTTGACAAAAGCGGCGTGAAGCGCAGCCATCGTTTTGTCCGTGCCATGATGAAGTCTGCCGCCAGCCTCTCCTATGAAGAAGCCCAATCTGCGATTGACGGCCAACCGAGTGCGCGCGCTGGTCCTTTGGTAAACACAGTTCTCAAGCCACTCTGGGGCGCTTATGGGGCCGTGCAAACCGCTCGTGAATCCCGCGCGCCACTTGATCTGGATTTGCCTGAGCGCCGGATTGAATTTGCCGAAGACGGTGCAATCCATCAGATTGCTGTCAAGGAACGCTTCGATGCCCACAAGCTGATTGAAGAGTTCATGATCCAGGCCAACGTGGCGGCCGCCGAAAGCCTGGAAAAGGCGCACCATCGTCTGGTCTATCGGGTTCATGACCAGCCCAGCGATGCCAAACTTGCAGCGCTCGCTGAATTTCTGCGCACGCTGGACATCAAGTGGAGCCTGGGCGAGCGACCCCAAACCGACCGGTTCAATAAACTGCTCGCCGATGCGCGCGGCTCCGACACGGCCGAAGTCGTCACCGAGATTGTACTGCGCAGCCAGGCCCAGGCCGTCTATGCACCGGAAAACCTCGGCCATTTTGGGCTTAATCTTGAGCGCTATGCCCATTTCACCTCGCCCATTCGCCGCTATGCAGATCTGGTCGTTCACCGGGCGCTCATATCGGCGCTGGGCCTGGGGCCGGAGGGACTTGGAAAGGAAAGCGTGGCGCGGCTTGAGGAGATCGCCAGCCACATCACCGAGACAGAGCGGCGGTCCATGGCGGCTGAACGCGACGCC
>JBCCTK010000123.1:0-7987 GCA_039198685.1 Pseudomonadota bacterium
AAACGCGAGCGGAAGAAGAAGGATGATTATGAATACGTGCCAAAAATCGCAGGCGGCATGCGCTAGTCGAGCTATCCCAATCAGAAAACCGCCTTTCAAGAGAAAGGCGGTTTTTTCATGGTGTTAGGTGATCGATTTCAGAAATTGAGCCATGTCTGCAGCCGTGCTGCGGCTGATATCGGGGCAAATCGGTGGGAAAATCTCTATAGCGTGGACCGTACCCATCACTTGACGGCACCTCGCAGCGACGCCTGCTGCGATCATGCGCCGATAGAGCTCCAAACCTTCATCGCGCAACGGGTCACACTCGTTCAGGCTGATCATGGTCGGCGGCAAGCCTTTCAGGTCTTCTAAGCTGGCAAACATCGGCCAAGCCAGTGGATTGCCCGCTTCATAGGCTTCGATGCCATAGGCCATCAGGCCACGATTGCTGTGAATCTCGATAACGTATCCATTGTTTTGCGACGTTGTTGGGAACCGCTCATCGGGGTATTTCCCAGCGATGTAGGGGCATAGGACATAGAGCCCCTTCACCAGATCCAGCTGGCCCTCCGCCTTGAGCGACAGCGCCGTTGCAAGGGTGAGATTTCCGCCGCCACTTTCTCCGGCGATGATCAACTGCTCTTTGTTGATACCAAACTGAGCTGCATTCTGGTGGAGCCATTTCAAGCCCGAAAGACAATCGTTCAAACCTGCAGGAAAGGGCGCTACCTCAGGGACGGAAGACGGGAATTGGGCGTTTCGAAAATCCACCATGGCAACCGCCATACTCGCTGCAGCCATGACCCGACCCCACGCCTTGTAGTTCCCATCATAGCAAGACAGCGCCACCATACCCCCGCCATGGATATAATAGACACATGGTAAATCCGTGGCGCCCGCAGGCCGGATCAGCTGCAGGTTGACCGTATTTCCATCCGGTGAGGACGTGAACGTATGGTCGGTGATCTGCAGCCCAGCAGACGGCGCTGCGTCCTCTGTATCCAACATATCCAGCCCGGCCTTGAGCATCGCAGCCGCCGCCTTCGCCTCGTCGGTCTGTGACAACGCCATGAGTTCTTCGCGTGAAGCCACATCGGGCTGGCGCTGGGTTGGAAAGCCCATGAGAAACGCGCGAATGCGCGGGTCGAGCCGGGCATCAGTGGCAGCATCAGGCATGGTATTCTTCCTCCTCATCTTATTAGCAATCTGTTGGAACCGGACGGATGGAAATCAAACCTGGTAGGTCATGGTTTCAGGCCTTAAACGCCAGATCTAAGCCGGGCTCATGCCAGGTGCATTTGACCAACTTGCCCGTGCCGGAGAGGCAGATCCAAGCCGTGCGCATGTTTTCGCCGCCAAAAGCGATGTTGGTCACCAAGGGGTCAGGAAACGCAGTATGGATCGTTGCCCCATCGGGACTGAATGTGGTGATCCCGCCATTCAGGATAGTGGCCACAGTCAGATTTCCGGCCGCTGTAACTGCCAGGCTGTCAAGATATTGTAGGCCCGGGAGGGTCGCAACGACGCGTCCATCCGGACCGAGCGGGGAGGTTTCGCGCAAGTCTCCAGGGGCTTTCAGATCAAATGCCCACAGCCGCCCGGTGAGGGTGTCCGCCATATATACCGTCTGTTCGTCAGGGCTAAGTCCAACGCCATTGGGTGAGGTATGGTGAAAGGCCATTTCCTTGGCCGCGCCGTCTGTGTCGACAAAGTAGAGACCCCCAAAATCACGGTGTCGGTTGAAGGTCTTTCCATGGTCGGTGAAATAGTAGTTGCCCGCCTGATCAAACACGATGTCATTTGGTCCCCGTAAGGTCTCCTCGCCCACGGTATCGAGGACACGTTCCACCTGACCCGTCGATAGATCGATCCGCTCGATGCGACCGCCACTGTAGTCTTCAGGGCAATTTCCAGGGATAAGGAGATCGTCCATCTCGTGATACGCGAATCCGCCATTATTGCAGCAATAAAGGGCACCGTCGGGCCCCACCGCCAACCCGTTCGGACCACCGCCGGGTTCAGCCACAGTCTCTCGGCGACCGTCGCCCCAGACGCGCGTGATGCACCCCGCTGCGATCTCGACGATAAGAATGGAGCCATCTTCCATTACGACCGGGCCCTCAGGAAACTTTAGGTCCTCTGCGACGATCTCGAACTCCATTGAGCCCCTCCCAAATCTCTTCTTTCTAGACCCTATGGCGTTTTCCAGCCCGATTGCACCTCTGACGGAAAGAATGGGTTGGTTTATCGGAGCGCGCACCGCAACAAGAGAGTGGCCTTTTGCAAGGACCTGGCAGCGGAGAAACGCACCAAACGGATCGAGCACAGCGAGGGCGGGGCGCTTGTTTTGATCGATCGAACCGCCCTAGCTTAGCCTATTGCCTGCTGCTAAAGCGCGGCAATGTTCAAGATCACGGCAACCGGGGCGCGCGCCCAGATAGAGCTGGCATGGGATGCCTTGGCATGGGCGGATCCAAGCCCGGCAGGCGCTGTCGACGCCAAGGAAGAAACCCATACGCTATGGCGATTGGACGCCATTGCCGAGACCCGGGAAGACGCGCTGAAAAGCGCTGAAATCGTCGCCGCCGCAGTGCCGGCATTGAAGGCAAACATCGAACCGCTTGAGGATCGCGACTGGGTGAAACTCTCCCTGGCGGGCTTGCCGCCCGTAAAGGCAGGACGATTTGTCGTGGCCGGTGGCCATGTGCTCGCCAATGCAGCCCCCGGGAAAACGTCGCTGCTCGTTGAAGCAGGCCCAGCCTTCGGCACGGGCCACCACGGCACCACACTGGGGTGCCTGTTGGCATTTGACAGACTACTGAAATATAGAAAACCCGGTCGGGTGCTCGATCTGGGCACCGGAACAGGCCTGTTGGCAATCGCCGCCCTCAAAGCCGGCGCCGACTTTGCCCTCGCCACCGATGTGGATTCCAATAGTGTGATCACCGCGCGTCAAAATGCAGCGGCAAATGATGCCACTGCACGATTCCAAGCCATTGAAGCGAATGGATTTTCAGCGGTTCTGGTCCACCGTCGGGCGCCGTACGACCTGGTATTCGCAAATATCCTGGCGCGCCCGCTCGTGGGTCTGGCGCACGGCATTGCGAAGGTGACAGCACCCGGCGGAGCGATCATTCTTTCGGGCTTGCTCACACATCAGGAGCCGATGGTGCGCGCAGCCTATGCCGGCAGGGGCCTTATCTTACAAAACCGCTTACGCCGCGATGGCTGGTCCACACTGGTCTTCCGCCGTCCAGGACGAATGACAGCCTGATCACATGGCCGCTATCTGTTGTTGCGCCGGGTAAAACGGGCTGCGCGACGCGCACGACGCAGCATACTCGCATCGCCTGGTTCGCTGGGTCTTGCGAAGGGAAATCCATCCTGGTGAATGGCGTTCACCGGAGCTTCGACAGCGGTAAAGTGACGTACCGGCGTCCGCATGGCTGTGTTGATAAGGCGCTTCATGTTCGATCTCCATATGAGTCTGTTGCGAATATGGGATGTATATAGTTGATCGCCATGCAAAATCCGTTAACAGATCTGTGATGTATCACCCATTTATGCATAGCTAAATTGCATCTTCCCGGTGATCCAATCGCGGGCTATCTTCTGGCCATGAGACAATCATTTGATGTTCGCGGCGGGCCCCAGGATGGGCGTGCAAATCTTCCAAAACTCCGCGCCGCCATGGCCAATCAGGGTCTGGACGTCTTCTACGTTCCCCATGAAGATGAATACCAAAATGAGTATTTGCCCGACGCCAATGAGCGCCTCGCTTGGGCCACGGGGTTCACAGGCTCTGCCGGCGCAGCCATGATCCTCGCGCAGCGCGCAGTGGTCTTTGTCGACGGGCGCTACACCGTCCAGGCACGAGACCAGCTGGATCCGGACCTTTTTGAATCCGTGGGCTTGCCCGATCCAGGCCCGTTCGACTGGTTGGCCGCGCAGGACTTGGCTGGCATGGTTGTGGGATATGATCCACGGCTGATGTCGCCCAATGCCTTGTGCAAGCTGCAGGAAGCCACAAGGAGCGCCGGTGGGGAGCTGATCGCGACCCTCGACAATCCGATAGACCGAGCCTGGCCAGACAGACCTGCGCAACCCAAAGCGCCGATCGTGTCCCATGCTGTAGACAAGGCCGGTAAGGCCCATGCCAAGAAGCGTGCTGAGATTGCAGAGGCGCTCCACGCTGATGGGGCAGACGCAACCATCGTCACAAGCCCCGCATCAATCGCCTGGGCCTTCAATATAAGAGGTGGCGACGTGGCGTGCTCTCCCTTGCCACTGGCCCGCGCTATTTTGCGCGCTGACGGCTCGGCCACTCTATTCACAGATCTGGATAAGGTGGATGACACACTGCGTAGTC
Organism: Pseudomonadota bacterium; assembly: GCA_039198685.1. Classification (GTDB taxonomy): domain Bacteria; phylum Pseudomonadota; class Alphaproteobacteria; order Caulobacterales; family Hyphomonadaceae; genus UBA5336. Next base: position 4,352 of record JBCCTK010000123.1, read on the forward strand.
ACTTGGGCAATGGCGTTACCATCCAACCCCTCGATGCCCTGCCCGGCGCCTTGGCCGACCTTTTTGGAAAGACCATCAGCCTTGATCCGGACGCCGCCTCAGCCTGGTTTTTCGAAACCCTGGAGACGTCAGGGGCCAAAATTTTAAGACAGCGCGATCCGATTGCCCTGCCAAAGGCCTGCAAGAACCCCGCTGAAATCGCTGGCACGCAAGCCGCGCACGCCAGAGATGGCGCGGCGGTGACCCATTTTCTCCATTGGTTGGATACTGAAGCACAGGCAGGCAACGTGACCGAAATCGATGCAGCGATCAGGCTGGAGCAATTCCGCGACGACTTGGAAGACCTGCAAGACTTAAGCTTCGAGACGATCTCCGGCGCGGGGCCAAACGGCGCCCTTCCCCATTATCGCGTCTCCAGCGCGACCAATCGCCCTCTGGAGCGCGGATCACTCTATCTGGTCGATAGTGGTGGCCAGTACTTAGACGGGACAACCGACATCACGCGAACCGTGGCCATTGGCGCACCAAGTGAAGACATGCGGCGCCATTATACCTTGGTCTTAAAGGGACACATCGCCCTTTCTGCTGTACGGTTTCCCATAGGCACAACAGGAGCGCATCTGGACATACTGGCTCGGCATGCTCTCTGGCAGGCTGGCCTCGATTACGACCACGGAACGGGCCACGGCGTGGGTGTCTTTCTCGGCGTCCATGAGGGGCCTCAGCGTATCGCAAAACCTTGGAATAGTGTTCCCCTCGCACCAGGGATGATCGTCTCCAACGAGCCAGGCTTCTATCGCGAAGGCGCCTACGGCATCCGCATCGAAAATCTGCAATACGTCACCGAAGCCAAAGACATTCCGGGTGGAGACCGGCCGATGCTCGGTTTCGAAAACCTCACTTGGGCGCCATTGGCACGCCAACTGATCGACATTTCGCACCTCACACAACAAGAGCGTGACTGGGTGGATGGATACCATCTCCGTGTGTACGAGATTATTGCCCCTCAAGTGGATGGCGCGGTATTGGATTGGCTCAGCGACGCTTGCGCGCCGCTATAAGGCGCTTTGCGACCGGAAAACCCCTGAACGGTTTCCGCTCTTGGCAGGGTCATTTGTCGCCTTTCTCTCCATGCAGCTCGGCAGCGGCCAAATATATTTGCCGGAATTACCTCTGCGACAGTCAGGGCGTCCCCGCCCGATGGGCGGTTCCATCTACGTTGAAAACGCCCTAAGTGCTGGCAATCAGGCTCAACCACTCGGTTTCCGTCAACGTTTGAATGCCAAGGTCCTGGGCCTTTTTCAGCTTTGATCCCGCACCCGGCCCCGCCACGAGAATATCGGTTTTTCCAGAGACTGAACCGGATACCTTCGCGCCAAGGGTCGTTGCACGCGCCTTGGCTTCATCCCGCGTCATTTGCTCAAGGGTTCCGGTGAAGACCACCGTTTTGCCCGCTACAGGACTGTCCGTCTTGGCTGCTTCGGCTGGTAAGACTTCCACTTCGGCAAGCAACGCCTCCAGCATATCGGTGTTGTGCGCCTCACGAGCAAAATCCGTGAGAGCCCCGGCGGCCGAGGCGCCCAAACCATCAATGGCAACCAAATCGTTCCAGGCCGGACTGTCAGCGCCCTCTTGGGTCGCCGCAGAAACAGTATCCCAAAAGTCTGTCCAGTCGACAAATGTTCGGGCAAATAACCCTGAACTGATTTCCCCAACATGCCTTATACCCAACGCGTTCAGGAACTTTGCAAAGGGTACGCGGCGCCGAGCATCAATCGCGGCCAGTAACTTTGTCGCCGATGTCTCTCCAAATCCGTCCCACTGCGACAGGGGCGGAAAAGCCAAATGGGCAATACGAGCCTGAAGCCTGAAAATGTCCTGGGGACCTTCAATCGCGCCAGAATCCACGAACATCTCAACCTGTTTGGCCCCAAGGCCTTCTATGTCGAGTCCTTTGCGGGACACAAAGTGTTTCAGCCTTTCCAATTTCTGCGCCTGACAAATCAAGCCCCCTGTGCAACGACGCCGAACATCGGCAACGCCTTTATCGTCAACCTCGCGCACAGCGTCTGAGCCACAAACCGGACACGTCTTCGGAAAAGAAAAAGGTGGCGGGCGCTCGGGTCTGTCTTTGTCCAGCACCCGCAAGATTTGGGGAATGACATCTCCGGCGCGCTGGATCTCAACACGGTCCCCTTCGCGCACGCCCAGTCGGGCAATCTCATCTTCATTGTGCAGCGTTGCATTAGAAACAACCACGCCGCCAACAGTGACGGGCATTAGCCGTGCAACGGGAGTCAAGCTGCCGGTCCGCCCGACCTGAATATTGATTGCTTCAAGGATCGTGCTGGCCCGGTCAGCAGGAAATTTGTGGGCAATCGCCCATCGCGGCGCGCGCGCCTGATACCCAAGACGGCCCTGCCAATCCAAACGATCCACCTTGTATACCACGCCATCAATATCATACTCCAGCTCGGCCCGGACCGCTTCGATCATCCGATACGCATCGATCAGGCCGCCTATCGTTTCGTGACGGGTGAACTGTGGATTGGTGCGAAACCCCCACTTAGAGAACGCTTCAACGGCTTCGAACTGGGTTTGCGAGAAGGACGCATTCGACCCCGCCCAAGCATAAGCGAAAAAGTCCAGCGCGCGTGCTTTGGTAATCAATGGATCTTTCTGGCGAAGACTACCGGCCGCCGCGTTGCGGGGATTCGCGTAAAGCTTCCCACCAGTTTCCGTTTCCCGCCTGTTAAAGGCTGCGAACTCAGCCTTGGACATGAACACTTCACCGCGAACATCGATTCGGCTTGGCCACCCATCTCCCGCCAGTGTCAGCGGGATATCCGCAATCGTGCGCGCATTGGCAGTCACATCTTCACCAACCCGGCCATTACCGCGGGTCGCGGCTCGGACAAGGGCGCCATCCTCATAGGTCAAGCTCAGGGAAAGACCGTCGATCTTTGGTTCTGCTGTCGCAGCGACAGATGCGGTTTCCTGCAATCCCAGAAACCGACGGACACGGGCAATAAAGTCGCTGACATCATCCTCGGTGAACGCATTGTCCAAGGAGAGCATCGCTTCTCCATGGGCAGCCTTGGGGAAAACGGAACTGGGCGCAGAACCAATGGCTTCGCTTGGACTATCGGCCCGTTTGAGATCGGGAAACGCGGTCTCAATCTCTGTATTGCGAAGGCGCAAGGCGTCATACTCTGAATCATTCAAGCGAGGCGCGTCCTGGCCGTAATAGGCTGCATCAGCTTGAGAAATTTCGCTCGCAAGGCGGGCGAGCTCGGATACTGCCTGATCACGCGTCATCTCTTCAACAGGGATTTGCAGTGGGGATCGCTCGGGCATGTATCCTCTAAAAGCCGCTCGGCGGCAGCGCGCGCTTCTGGCGTCACTTCTAATCCCGCCAACATGCGGGCAATTTCTTCCGTTCGCCCTGCGCTGTCTAGACCATTTACCTCGGTTTTCATTTCACCCTTCCCGCGCAGTGTCTTAGAAACAGACCATTGGTCTTTAGCCGCCGCCGCGACCTGGGGACTGTGCGTAATGGCAAATACCTGGCGAGATGCACCAAGTCGGGCCAGCCGCTCACCAATGGCGGCTGCAACGGCGCCGCCCACGCCCTGG
>JBCCTK010000124.1:0-7867 GCA_039198685.1 Pseudomonadota bacterium
CCGGCACATTTGAATACGCGCTGACGGCGCGCTTTCCGATCAAACCCAGCCCCCATCGCCGCATCCCACCGGGATCGCGGACACAGGCGCAGGGCTCGGTGTGGGGCTGTATGCATTGGGAAAAGGAGCGGTACGGGCTGCAGCGGGGATCAAAGGCGCACAGCCTTGAGCGCGATCCATCGCGCAGCGCAGCGAAGCGGGGATCAAACAAGAAAGCCCTGAGCCCGATCCATCGCGAAGCGCAGCGAAGCGGGGATCAAAGGAGACAGCCTTGAGCGCGATCCATCGCGCAGCGCAGCGAAGCGGGGATCAAACAAGAAAGCTGAGTGATGTTAGTGAAATCGGGGATCGCGGCGTTTATCCTTCACTTGCCGAGCGCGGCATCCAGAAGAAGAAAGGCCGATAGGCGAGGAGAAGCATTTCGACTGGATTTCTGTGTGCGGTCCAATGCTGCCATGGCGTCTGCATTTTCCAGCGCCACGAATTCACGGGCGATCTCCACAAAGTCCCCGTCTGAGAGCACACGACTGGTCACACGGTCCAACTCGAATTTCGCCGTTGTGCGGATCGCCGATCGACGTTGGGTTTCACCTTTTCGGGCCGCTGCGGCGATCTTGCGCTTGTCTTTGGGGCGAAAAATGTTCGCGAGCGTCATTCCTGCCGATTCAAGCCGCCGTATGACGCGTTCCGCCGTCGCTTCGCGGGAAAGCTCTCCGGTGTCTTTGCGGTCCATATCGTTCAAAATCGTAGACCATCCCATTTCGCGGCCGGGATTGGTCGCTGTTGGAGGGACGGCATCGATTGCATTCAGCTCACGCTCAGGCGCTGTTTCTTTTAGGGGATCAAAGGGAGGGGGTGCGTCACGCGGCTCGCTCACATCTGTCACCGAAAGGGACGTGAACTCAACGCTTGGGGCGTCAAAACCCTGCCTTAGAACGGGAACTCTACGCTCCGGAGGTGGCTCTTGGGTCAGTTCGGATTCTGTTGGGGTGACTTCAAAAAGTTCACTGTCGATTGTGCGCGCGGGCGCAGGAGGCGCAGCAGCTGGAGGCGATGCGAAAAGAGGATCCGGTTCCGGCACGACCGGTTTTGGTTCGGGAGATGCCGGCGGGATACTGGGCGTCAGTGGCTGGCGAATTTCCATGGCCGGCGCAGGCGCCTCTCGATCAACATTGACAGCCTGTTTCAAGGCGTTTGATGCGTGGTTCAGCCGCTTCTCGGTCAAATCGCTTTCTGCGCGCGCCGCAACACCAACGGCTTTGAGCGCAGCGCTTGCCTGTTCAGCAGACTGGCGCAGGACCTGTATCTGCATGGCAGCTTCTTCACCGGATTCGCGTGTTCTTTTCTGGATTTCGAGGGACGCCCTGCGGGCATCATCCAGCGCCGAGGAGATGGCCGCTTGTAGAGCCTCTCCCGTACTGCCGGCGGCCTCAACGGCCGAGTCGCTCGCGCGCACAGCCATATCCACCGTCCGCTTGGACTGTTCCAGCTTGTCTTCCACTCGCGCGATGGCATGCATCAATGATTCCGAATGGGCGCCCGCATCGCCCGCCATCTGGTTCAGCCTGGCCAGCTCTGAAGCCAGGGCCTGGCCGGCATGTCGCATCGAATTTACGCGCGTATCCAGTGCGTTATCGGCACGACCGATCTCTTCTGCAGCCAACCGCGCTGCTTCCACCATATTCTGGGCTTGGCGCGGGATAGCCTCGTTTAGTGTGTCGCCCTGCGTCCTGAGATCTCGAACCAGTCCTTCAAGAGACGCCCGTTCCTGGCCAAGTTGAGCGGCAAGGTCCCTGGCATTGTCCGCCGCGGCATAGCCGACCGATTCCAGACGCAGACGCTCATCTCCGATCTCCGAGGAGAGCGCTTTCATCGCACCCAGCGCTTGTCCCATTGCGTGGTCCACATCCTTGGCGCTGGAAGATAGGCGCGCGGCAAGGCTTTCAGCCTCCGCCGAAGTGGCTTGGACCGGGGCAAGCAGCTGATTGGCAGCCTGCAATACGAGGGCGTTGGCCTGGGCTGCTCGCGCACTCTCGCGCGCCATGATGCCCGCCATGAGGATCAATAAGCCTGGCAGCAAAGCCATGACAGCGCCAGCCGCCAAGGTTATCGGAGGTTGGGCGAGCAGGAGGTCCAAATCCATGGAGGTCACGATCGCCACCGCGACACTTATCCACCACAACACAGCAAGGATAAAACCCGCCCAAGGCATCCATCGCGCCGAGGTTCGAATGTCTTCTAAACGGCGATCAACAGGGCTGGTGGTTATCACGGTCGCCGGGGGTGGGAATGTGTCGCTCATCTGCAACAGGTAATACGTGAATCGTGGCTAAAGTGCGAGTACGAAAAAGCAGAAAGAAGGAAATCCAACTGAAAAAAGCCCAAATTTTTCAGTGAGACGCCCCAAGCCCTAGCTTAAGTCTTGGAAAGACTTTCTACACGCCTAGCCGAAAATTGCGGATATTACCGCTTGAACCAATACAACTACCGTTTCAACCAAAGATACCATTTCACACTCCATCTATCGAATTTCGATAATATGCTAGCGCTGTAATCTCTCAGGTAAATGCAAAACGCAAGTTATTATCGCAAAATAAAACCCCGACCGTTCTGGCCGAGGTTTTATCTCACGATGGGGGATGCCTAAAGCGCTTCAGTCAATTCAGGCACGGCTGAAAACAGGTCCGCTACGAGACCGTAATCTGCAACCTGGAAGATGGGCGCTTCCTCGTCCTTGTTGATTGCAACAATGATCTTGGAATCTTTCATTCCAGCCAAATGCTGGATCGCGCCGGAAATGCCGACAGCCACATAGAGTTCAGGCGCAACAATCTTGCCCGTCTGCCCTACCTGATAGTCGTTGGGGGCATAGCCTGCATCTACAGCGGCCCGCGACGCACCAATGGCGGCGCCGAGCTTGTCTGCCAGGGGGACGATGAATTTGTTGAACTCTTCTTCTGAGCCCAGAGCGCGCCCGCCGGAGACAATCCGTTTTGCTGCCGTCAATTCCGGACGGTCACTTTCAACGATCTGTTCTGAGACAAACTCGGCTTTGAATGGACCTCCGGGCGCGGTGAGCGCCTCGATGGCGGCGTTTCCGCCTTCGCCTGCCGCTTCGAAGGCCGTACCCCGAACAGTCGCAACTTTCTTGGAGTCTGATGACGTGACGGTCATGATCGCGTTGCCAGCATAAATGGGCCGCTCGAACGTGTTGGTGTCAATGATATCAGTGATGTCAGAAAGTTGCATCACATCCAGTTTCGCTGCAATGCGCGGGGTCACATTCTTGCCCGTCGTTGTCGCAGGCGAGAAGAGCGCATCATAGCTTGCCATCAGCGGCACAACCAGGGACTCCATCGCTTCGGCAAGTTGCTTCTTGTAGGGCGCCCCATCGGCATGGAGCACTTTACGCACACCATCAATTTTCGCTGCGGCTTCTGCAACCGAGCCTGCCCCTTCGCCGGCCACCAATACATCAATGTCACCGCCAAATTTGGCCGCAGCGGTTACCACTTTGTGGGTCGCATCAGACAGGGTGGAATTGTCATGCTCAGCAATTACCAGAACAGCCATCAGACAGCTCCCTTCGATTTCAGCTTTTCGACCAATGACGATACGTCTTCTACCAGTTCACCAGCTTCGCGGACCGGTGGCTCCGTCACTTCGACGACGGTAAGGCGCGGCGCAATATCGACACTGTAGTCGGCCGGCTCTTTCATATCGATGGGCTTCTTTTTCGCTTTCATAATATTCGGCAGCGATGCGTAACGCGGTTCGTTGAGGCGCAAGTCAACGGTCACAATGGCTGGCGTCTCGAGGGCAACCGTCTGCAGGCCGCCATCGACTTCGCGGGTGACGTGGAGGGCGTCGCCATCTTTGGTCACTTCCGAAGCAAAAGTGCCCTGGGGCCATCCAAGAAGAGCGCCCAGCATTTGGCCGGTCTGGTTGCTATCATCATCAATGGCCTGCTTGCCGAGGATAACCATATCCGGGGATTCATCTTCAACAACTTTTACGAGGAGTTTTGCAACCGCCAGAGGCTCTACCGGCTCATCGGTTTTGATCAAAATGCCGCGGTCCGCGCCCATGGCGAGTGCGGTCCTGATTGTCTCCTGGGCTTGTTGCGGCCCGATCGACACGGCCACAATTTCAGTGGCAACGCCAGCTTCCTTCATTCGGACCGATTCTTCGACGGAGATTTCGTCGAATGGGTTCATCGACATTTTCACGTTGGCCAAGTCCACCCCGGTCTTATCCGGTTTAACGCGAACTTTGACGTTATAATCAATGACCCGTTTCACGGGGACGAGCACCTTCATCGGCAGGCTCCTGGCTGGAAGTGGCAATCGGTACGGCTTTAGAGACGCAGAGCCCTGCAGCCTAGTAAGCTTTTTCGTACTCGTCGATCGGGATCATTTCAAGCTTTCCGTTGACGTTAGCGTCAATTTGGCGCGACATGGATTCGCTACCAAACAACGCTCGCAGAGGGTATTCCAGGTGCCAGAAAGTTTAGCGATTGCCTGACCCGTCTGCCAGCCGCTCGGAAGGCGCACGGAAAACCAAAGTCCTAAATCAGACATTGCGTAACAAATCAGGGTCATACGTGTTACCACACGAATGTGGCACTTGCGTTGCAAGCCACTGGGGTGCTTGAAAAACGAAGACTTAGAGGGTGGAGTTTGGCATTGACGCCGGAAGGACAAAGCGAAACGGCGCGTCTGCCGCAGAAAGCAATTTCTGCGTCACGCAGGACGTTCACGGGTTTGGCGATATTCAGCCTGTTCACGAGCCTCCTTATGCTCACGGGTCCGCTTTACATGTTGCAAGTGTACGACCGCGTTTTGATGAGTCATTCAATCCCGACTCTTGTGGCGCTGACAATCCTTGTTGCAGGGCTCTATCTGACGCTCGGTATTTTAGACTGGTGTCGCCAAAGCCTTTTCTCCGTTGCAGCGTCTCAGATTGAAGGCCGTCTTGCTGAACCGGCCATGGAGACCGCTTTCAAGCTGAATTTGAACGATCCAGGCAGGACATCTGACCAGACCCTCAGGGACCTGCGAATGGTGCGCCGGTTTATCTCCAGCCCTGCGCTGCCAGCACTTTTTGATGCACCCTTTGCACCCTTGTTTTTTGCCGTGCTATTCATGCTGCATTGGGCCTACGGGCTTTGGGCGATCGCAGGCGCCGTGGTCCTGGTTTCGCTGGCCTTCATCAATCAGAGGGTCAATCGCAAGGCGATTGAAGACGCCGAACAGGAAGAGCGCATTGCCCAAGGCCAGGCAGGCGAAATGCTGCGCCAATCAGAGGTCGTTGCCGCGCTCGGAATGCGCGACCGGATGCGGTCTCGCTGGAAAACGGCCTTCGACTCGTCCGACATGTCCATGACGAAGTCAGGCTCTTCACTCGGGGGTTTCACAGCAGGCACAAAGGCCTTCCGCCTCTTGCTCCAGTCCGGCATTCTTGGCCTCGGCGCTTGGCTTTCCATCATCGGAACGTCAACACCCGGCGCCATGATTGCGGCGTCGATCCTGATGGGGCGCGCGATCGCGCCTATCGAGCAGACCGTAAACCAATGGCGCAGCGTCGCCGGAGCGCGTTCGGCATGGGATGCTCTCAAAACGGCCTTTTCGACCCTTGGCGATGGGGCTGACCCGATGGAACTCCCTCCCATAAAGGGACAGGTGTCCTTCGAGAATGTCATTGCAGCACCGCCCGGCGTGCGCACGCCAGTGTTGAAACGGACCAGTTTCACACTCCAAGCCGGCACAATCCTGGGGGTGATTGGTCCGAGCGCGTCTGGAAAGTCGACCCTTGCCCGGGTCGCCATAGGCCTTTGGCCAACGCTGGGCGGATCAGTACGGATCGACGGGGCAGAATTGGATGCCTATGATCGTGACAAGCTTGGCGCCCAATTGGGTTACCTGCCCCAGAGGGTCGACTTGTTTGCGGGCACGGTTCGCGAAAACATCGCACGCTTTGATCCCTCGGCGGCGCCAGAAGCAATTATTGCAGCCGCCCAAGCGGCCAACTGTCACGAATTGATCCTGCGTTTGCCCGACGGGTATGACACCCAGATCGGCATGGCGGGGGCCTACCTCTCCGATGGTCAGCGCCAACGGGTTGGACTGGCCAGGGCGCTTTATGGTGACCCCACGCTGGTTGTGCTTGACGAACCCAATTCCAATCTCGACTCCGAGGGCGATACGGCCCTGCAAAATGCGATTATCGGTCTGAAAAACCGCGGCGCCAGCGTATTGATCATTGCCCATCGCCCGAATGCCATCACCCGCTGCGATGAGCTTCTGGTCTTGACCGACGGCGAAGTTCGCCTCTTCGGCCCACGCGATGAAGTCCTCGCCCAATTTACCCAGCCCGGCGCACAGGGACCCGGTCGGGTCGCCCCCGTGAAACGTGGAGATGGATCGAATGGTTAGTCTTGCAGGAGCACCCATGGGCGAGGCTGCGCCCACTCCAAATGGTGGCCGGGCGATCTCGGCCAAGAAATATTTTCTCATTGGTTGGGCCGTGATTGCCATCGTCTTCGGTGGATTGGCGGCCTGGTCTGTGTTTGCGCCTTTTGAGGGCGCCGTCCTGGCCCAGGGCACCGTCGCAGTGGAATCCAGGCATAAAGCGGTGCAGCACCTGGAGGGCGGTATCGTGGCAGAAATCGCCGTGCGCGATGGAGACCGTGTCGAAGCAAATGAACTCCTACTTCGCCTGGACGGAACACCCATCCAGGCCCAGCTCGACAATGTCGATGCACGCCTTGTCGATCTGCTGGCGCGCGAGGCCAGATTGTTGGCAGAGCGCGACGGTCGCAATCGCCTGGACTTGCGCGGCCTGCCGGACGCCATCGCCACGCTTCCACGGCTCGATACAAGCATGGTAAGCCAGAAAACGCTGCTGGATGCACGGGCAGAAACCCGGCGCACCCGTGTAAATATACTCAACCAGCGGATCGCCCAACTGAGCGAGCAAATCCTCGGCTTCGAGTCCGAAGTCGATGCCCGCCTTTCCCAAACCTTCCTCATCCAGGACGAGCTGCGTAGTCTTGAGGCGCTGCTGGCTGAGGGACTGGCCCAACGTCCGCAGGTCTTGGCCCTCCAGCGCGAAGAAGCCCAACTCAGGGGCCAAATCGAATCCCTTCGCGCCCAAAAGGCCTCAACCCAGGTCCAGATCGGCGAAGCACGACTTGAAGTGCTCTCGCTGACCGAAGGCTTTGCCGAAGAAGTGATTTCTGAACTCACCGAAGTGCAAACAGAAATCGCAGCGCTCCTGACCGAACGCACCGCTGCAGCTGACCGACTGAACCGGCTTGATATTCGCTCGCCGCGCAACGGAATCGTCCTCGGTTCGCGCACCGATACAATTGGCGGAGTCATCGCGCCGGGAGATCCAGTCATGCACATTGTGCCTGAAAACGACACCCTGGTCTCCCTGGTCCGGGTTATGCCCCAAGACATTGACAAGATCACAGTCGGCCAGATCGCCCGCTTGCGCTTTTCTGCCTTCGCCCAGGATGAAACGCCCGAAGTCCCCGCCACGGTGCGCACCATCTCCGCCGACGCCATTCAGGATGAAACCACTGGCATACCCTATTACGAGGTCACCATCGCCATGCCAGAAACCCTGCCCTTGGCCGATGAGTTCCGCATCGTTCCAGGAATGCCCGTTGATGCCATGATGCAGACCGAAAGCCGGAACGTATTATCCTATCTCACCAAACCGCTTCGGGATTCCATGTCCCGAACCTTCCGGGAGTAGAAGTTCTCCTTTGATCCCCGCTTCGCTTTGCTTCGCGATGGATCGGGCTCAAGGCTGTCTCCTTTGATCCCCGCTTCGCTGCGCTGCGCGATGGATCGGGCTC
>JBCCTK010000125.1:0-7857 GCA_039198685.1 Pseudomonadota bacterium
CCCGAACGAGATCCCTCACTTCCGCGAGGATCTGCGCTTGGATTGAGACATCCAGTGCCGTTGTTGGCTCGTCAGCGATTATAACGGAGGGGTTGTGCAGAAGTGCAATCGCGATCGCCACCCGCTGGCGCATCCCCCCCGAATACTCATGCGGATAGGCTTTCAAACCTGCCTCAGGCTCCGTAATGCCAACTCGTCGCAGTAAGTCGACGCATTTTTCATTCGCGGTTTGAAGCGAGAATTTGCCGTGGGCAAAGAGCGCAAGGCGCATTTGATCACCGATGGTGAGCATCGGGTTCAAGGTCGCGATCGGATCCTGGAATATCATCGAAATATCCCGACCCCGACGCGCGCGGAGTTCAGGTTCAGGAAGACCGACCAGCTCTTTCCCGTTCAGTTTTACAGAGCCGGAAACAATACGACCCGGTGCGTCGACCAGGCCTAGAAGCGAAAACCCAGTGACAGATTTGCCAGAGCCGCTTTCGCCAACAAGGCCAAGCACTTCGCCCGCGTTCAGAGAAAAACTGACATCACGCACGGCCGGTATCTCGCCCTGGCGCGTAAAAAAGTGAGTTGTGAGGCCTTTAACCTCGAGAACCGGGGCGCTCACTTTCGAAGTCTCGGGTTCAGCTGATCGCGAATCTGATCGCCCACCACGTTGATCGACACGATCAAAATGATGAGCGCGATGCCCGGATAGACCGAAATCCAGTAGCGTCCGCTCATCATGTAGGGAAAGCCATTTGAGATGAGCATGCCAAGTGAGGGCTCAGTGACTGGCAAACCAAGACCCAGAAAACTGAGTGTCGCTTCCAGGGAAATGGAATTGGCGATCTGCACTGTCGCGACGACGATCAGTGGCGGCATGCAGTTGGGCAGCAAGTGACGAAGAAGAACGAGACGCGTGGAAAGGGGCGTCGCGACAGCGGCTTCAATGTAGTCTTTTCCCCTTTCGGCCTTTGCAGCGCCGTAAGCCGTTCTCGCGAAATAAGCGTATTGAGCTGCGACCAACGCACCGATCAATTGAGCTTTGCCCTGACCAAGAAGTGCGACAATCACGAGCGCTAGCAGGATCGCCGGAAACGACAATTGGAGGTCCACCAACCGCATAATGAACGCTTCGACCCGGCCACCGACATAAGCCGCCAGAATCCCAAGCGTTGTGCCAATGCTGAGTGAGACAAGCCCAGCAGCAAGCCCGATTTGGATTGATATCCGCAGACCATACAAAATGGCTGAAAGGAGGTCGCGCCCCTGTGGGTCAGTGCCCAGAAGATGCGTGTAGCCGCCTGTCCCGACAAAGCCTGGCGGTCGGCGACTGTCCAACAACGATAAGTTGGCGAGATCATATGGATTTTGAGGAGAAACGACGGATGCAAACACCGCAAGAAGGATCAGCAAGACAACAACGATAAGTGCAAATACCGCAATCTTGCTTTCGCGAAATTCATCCCAAAACAATCTAACTGGTGTGCTGGAACCGCTCATACCGCCCCATCATGTCGGACACGCGGGTCAATCAGCACAAACACGAGATCGATCACGAAATTGATCGTAACAAAGAGGAATGCCACCAAAATCAGATATGCGACCATCACAGGCCTATCGAGAACGGTGATACTGTCGATGATGAGTTTTCCGACGCCGGGCCAGGAAAAGATCGTCTCGGTGACAACGGCAAACGCAAGCGTCGATCCCAATTCAAGACCAAACACCGTGATGATGGGAATGGATGTCAGCTTTAGAAGATGGCGGCGAAGGATCGTCCATTCTGACAGGCCAGCAGCGCGGGCGAATTTAATTGTGTCGGTCAGCATGATCTCGCGCGTGCCAGCGCGGGCAAGGCGGATCATCATGGCGAGCTTGAAAAGCGCGAGGTTCAAGGCGGGCAGGACAATGTGGGAAAAGCCGTCAGCGGTTGGAAAAGACCACGCAATACCGAGGATTTGAACGGTCTCGCCGCGCCCGCCAGCGGGCAGCCACCCCAGGTTTACAGCGAAGGTGAGGATGAGAATCAGCCCCACCCAAAAGGACGGCACTGAAAACCCCAGAACCGAGACCGCCATGATTGTTTTCGCCAACCAGCTTTCTGGGCGGTAGCCGGCGTAAATGCCAAGGGTGACGCCAACAATGGTGGCCGTAACGACGGAGATGAGAACCAGTTCCACCGTCGCGGGGAGCCGACCGCCGATCAATTCAAGGACGGGAACATTGTAGACGAAAGACCGTCCCAGGTCGCCCTGCAACAAATTGCCGACGAAGATAAAATATTGCTCGTAAAGTGGTCTATCGAGACCGAGGCGGCGGATTGCTTCTTGCCGGATTTCTTCGGTCGCTTCGGGGGGGATAACGATATCGATCGGGTTGCCGATCGCGTAAACGCCGCAAAAGACAATGACCGACATAGCGGCCATGACGCCAAGAGCCTGCAGCACACGCTGGATGATGAAGCCAAGCATCGGCTATAGATGAGCCCCCAATAAAGGTTGGGCAGTGTTTCCACCGCCCAGCCAATTTGGTTGGGATTGCGTCAGGACGCGGGCGTGACGAAGAAAGCGAGTGTGTCCTCATCAAAGCGCGGATCGAACTCCAGCATCCCGGCCTTGGCGGCCCAGACCGTCTGGAGCTGTACTAAAGAGATATAGGCTTTATCGGCCATGACCTTCTCCATGGCCTCCTCATAGGTTGCGCGGCGTTGATCTGGGTCCATCATCGTGGCGCCTGACTGCAGGAGTTGGTCTACATCCTCGTTCTTGTATTGAATGCGGTTAAAGGCGCCCAATTTGACATCCGGATCGTTGGAGTGAGCAAGACCTCCCAGGGTATACGATGCTTCGCCTGTTAGCGTGCCCCAGCCGTTCATGAACATGGAGTACTCCAACCGAGCTTGGGCTGGAAAATAGACAGTCCTGGATATGGCGTTCACGTTGGTCTTGATGCCCACCTGGGTCAGCATCTGACCAAGCCCCTGGCAGATAGCGCCGTCGCCTGGCAACCGGTCCGCTGTGCAGTAAAGGTCAACCTCAAAGCCGTCTGGATACCCTGCCTCGGCGAGTAACTCCTTTGCCCTGTCGGGGTTGTGTTCGGGCGTCGGTATGTCTTCAGATGAACCAAAGAAGCCCGGCGGCATCATTTGGTTCGCTGGCTTTCCAAGACCCTCCAACACGATCTCCACCATGGTTTGGCGGTCGATCGCGTGGTCAATCGCTTGACGAACTTTCAGATCGCGGAAGGGATTTTCTGGAAGATCGGAACCGTCCAACGCGCGAACCAACGGCGTTTCTTCGCGCTGATCGAGTTGCAGGTTCATGATGTAAACGGAGTCACCGATGATCGCGTCAATGTCTGCGTCTCTCTCAAGCGCGAGATAATCGACGGACGAGACGTAGTTGATAACATCAACCTGACCGGCCTTGAGGGCTGCAAGTCGAGAACTGTCGTTTGGGATCTCCTTGCGGATCACGGTTTCCCACGCGCCTTGGCCACGCCAATAATCGTCGTTTCGCTCCAACACCAGATCACCCTTGGGCTCCCAGCTGACATATTTATAGGGGCCAGTTCCAATGGCGGCGGCGCCGGAATTGAAGCCTTCAGCGGCCGTTTCAGGCGTGGAATAGTCTGCAGCTGCTTCAGATGAGACGATGAAAAGTCGGATGAAATCGTTTGGTAGCGTCGCGGCCTGACCATCTGTGTGAATGTGGATGGTATGCGGGTCAACGACATCGACACCGGTTACACGCCGGACATAAATCGTTGTCGTCGTCGGGCCTGATACGACCGGGATGCGCTCAATGGAAAACTTTACGTCCTCCGCATCGAAATCCGAGCCGTCGTGAAATTTCACGCCCTGCCGGAGTTTGAACTCCCACGTATCATCGTCCAACGGTGTCCAACTGGTTGCAAGGCCTGGTTCAATTTGAAGATCGGTTCCGGACCAGACCAATGTATCAAAGATGTGCTTTGCTGCCTCAGCGTGCGGCCCGAGCGCTGAGAAATGTGGATCCATGGACTCGGGGCCACCGCGCACACCCATAGTGAGCGTCTGAGCTGAAACAGCTCCGGCTGCGGTTAGTCCCAGCGCTAACGCAAATGGTGCTAGAAATTTTTCGAACTTCATCACCTTTACCTCTTATTTGCGGAAGAGGCAGCAGGCCCCATCCGGTTGGCAGTGCTCTGACTTTCATCCCATTTGGAACTTGCTTTGGCAGAATGTGCAGACATAGAGTGCTCGTCAAGTTCAATTTGGAACTCATAATGTGAACCTCAGGTACGGCGGATGCAAAGCCCAAAAAGGGTGCATGATGATGAGGTCGGCGGTCTGGGCGACAACGACGCCCCGGACATGCTGGAAGCGAAGCTGTGGGCCAATCCCTGCCCGCTCATGTTTCGGATCAATTATCTGGCCCTGCTTTACAATACACCGCTCTATGACTGGGTTGGCGAGCAATACGGGTTGAAGAGGCCGGAATACGTGGTGCTCTACTCGCTTGCACTAGCGAATGGCGGTAGCGCGCGGGACGTATCGCGCACGTCAGGGTTTCCCAAAAACACGCTAAGCCGCGCCATAAAACGGCTTGAAAAACTGGACCTCATCAAAACGAGAGAAAAACCGCCTGGCGGGAGACGCAAACAAGCCCTGCACCTGTCAGACAAGGGGTGGGTGCTGTTCCACGAAACACGGCCTGCCTTTGAGGCCCAAGAAAAACGGATGTTGAAGGCGCTGTCTCCAGGTGAACGCCAAATGCTCTTTGAGCTTTTATCCAAGGTCGTTCTGGACGCGAGGGATTGGCAGGGCAATCTGCCACTCGAGGCGGAAATAAGGTCGAAGGGGGAAAACGAATGAAAGTCGCCGACATGAACTGGCGTGACGTTGAGGCGAGTGCCGCGCGTGATCCCCGTTGCATTCTTCCCATTGGGTCGACAGAACAGCACGCGCAGCTGTCTCTATGTGTCGATCTCATCCTCGCCGAGAAAGTCTCTGTTGACGCGGCAGATCCGCTGAACATTCCAGTATTTCCCGTTATGCCATATGGATTGGCTCCTTATTTCAACGCCTACCCGGGTACGATTTGTCTGCGTGTGGAAACGCTCATGGCGGTTGTCCGGGACGTTGCAGCCTCCCTTCATCGCTCGGGATTTCGGAAAATTCTGATCGTAAACGGCCATGGGGGGAATAACCCCGTTGGCGCGCTCGCGCAGGAGTTAATGGCAGAACTTGGCGACGCTTCGATCAAGTTTCACAATTGGTGGAATGCGCCGAAAACATGGGCCAAAGCAAAGAACATCGACGAGACCGGGTCCCATGCGAACTGGATGGAGAATTTTCCATGGACCCGGCTAGCGCATGCACCAGCTCCAAAGGGCGAGAAGCCCTCGATCGACATGGATTTGATGAAGGCCTCACCGCCTAAGATGGTGCGCAGTATTCTCGACGATGGCGCATTTGGCGGGCCATGGCAGCGATCGGATGATGAGATGCTAGCGCTTTGGGAGGTCGGTGTCGCAGAAGTGCGAGAGGCTCTGGAAGGCCCTTGGCCCGCCCATGGCGAGACATAATGGCAGACGAAGTGCTGATTTGGGGCGCTGGCGCCATTGGCGGAATACTGGGAGCCTATTGGGCGCGAGCCGGTCACCCTGTTAAAATGGTCGACATTGTCACGGAGCATGTCGAGGCTTGCCGGACTACAGGTCTAGAGATCGAAGGGCCGGTTGAGACGTTCTCGCAAATCGTTCCGTGCGTGACGCCTGATGAACTGACCGGCAACTACAGTTGCATTGTTCTCGCAGTGAAAGCGCCAGCGACTGAGCGCGCGGTAAGGACTTTGCTGCCATATTTGACAGACGATGGCTTCATTCTGTCAGCACAAAATGGCTTGAACGAGAGAACGATCGCCGGGCTAGCAGGCGCTGAGCGGACGATGGGCGCATTTGTGAACTACGGCGCAGACTGGACCGGACCGGGCCGCATCCTTTTTGGCAATCGCGGTGCCGTGGTCGTTGGTGAAATCGACGGCTCAATTCGCGCCCGCACCGAAAACATGCACCGGCTCTCGCAGATTTTTGAGCCGGATTCGGTTCTGACTGACGACATCTGGGCGTACCTCTGGGGCAAACTCGGCTACGGGGCGATGCTGTTTGCCACGGCCCTCACACCCGACAGCATGACGATGAATTTCGCCGATCCCGCGCGTGGTCCGGCTCTAATGGGGCTGGCACGCGAAGTCATGCAGACGGCAGTCGCTGAAGGGGTAACGCCGAAGCCGTTCAACGGGTTCGAACCCTCCGCCTTCCTGCCGGGCGCGCCTGAGGCGGCCGCTCTTCAGTCTCTCGCCGATCTGGCTGAGTTCAATTCCAAGACGGCTAAAACCCACACGGGTATCTATCGAGACCTTGCTGTCAGAAAGCGCAAAACCGAGGTTGATCCGCAAATCGGTGTCGTCGCCGATATTGCCGCGGCGCACGGTATCGACACGCCGCTGCTACGTCGGCTGGTCGAACTGATCCACGATATCGAAGATGGTCGGCGTGAAATGTCTGGAGCGACATTTCATGAACTCACTAAGGTTATTCAATGACCAGTCGGATAGCGCTCGTGACTGGCGTGGTTGGCGGCATCGGCGCTGCGATTGCTAAGCGGTTGGCGACAGATGGCGCGAAGGTCATCGTTAGCGATTTGCCTGGCGATGCACTCGAAAATGCCAGCAAAGCCCTCGGCTTGCCGACGATCGCGGCTGATCTTGGTGTTCCTGCATCCGTCAAGGACATGAACACTCAAATCCTCGCGGATCACGGCGCACCGGACATCCTTGTAAACGCTGCGGGCGGCGTGCGAGGGCAGGTTGGTACGCCTTTGGAAGACGTTCAATCTGATGCGTGGCACAGTATCTTTGCGGCCAATGTCGATGCATCGCTTTACCTGTCGCAAGCCCTAGCCCCCGCGATGAAAAAGAAAGGTTGGGGCCGCATCGTCACGATCAGTTCTGGTGCGGGTCTGAGACCCAGCCTCACAGGGGTTCACGCCTACACGGCCGCAAAACACGCGCTTGTCGGACTGACCAAACAGCTGAGCTTAGAGCTTGCCAGGCACGGCATTACGGTGAATTCCATCGCCCCTGGCTTCATCTTGTCCAACCCGACAACAGAGCGTCAATGGGCCGCCTACGGTCCAGATGGCCAGGCGGAATTGATCAATCGCATTCACACCCGACGGCTCGGCGCACCTGAAGATATCGCCGCGGCTGCGGCGTTCCTCACCTCTGACGAGGCCGGTTGGATCACGGCACAGATCCTCTCTGTCGATGGCGGAGTAACCTAGGGCCAATATCCCAGTACGGAGACGATATGTCAGATCCCGTTCTTGCCTTTGCAAAACAACACGAACTGGAGCTGATCGAGGCGCTGAAGCGGCTCGTTGCCTGTCCATCTGTTGGTGCGGACCCGGCGATGGCGGAGGGTATGGAAGACGCTCGAAGACTGATTGAAGCAAGGCTTGACGCCATGGGGTTTCAAAACCGCCAGCGGCTGACACCAAAAGACGGTAGCGGTGAACCGGCACTCTACGCCGAGCGGATGGATGCGCCGGGAAAACCGACAATCCTAGTTTACGCCCACTACGACGTGCAGCCGCCTGACCCGATCGGCAAATGGGACACTTCTCCCTTTGAGGCCGTCGAGCGAGATCAGAGGCTCTACGGGCGCGGCGTCTCCGACGACAAGGGACCCATGATCATCGCGCTCGGCGCGCTTGAGGCGTACGTTGCGACAGAGGGTCAATTACCCTTGAACGTCAAAGTGCTCATCGAAGGAGAAGAAGAAACCGGTTCACCCTCTCTTTCAGGGATTCTTGAGACCCACCGC
>JBCCTK010000126.1:0-7851 GCA_039198685.1 Pseudomonadota bacterium
ACCACCACAGCGCCACGGTTGCCGAACAGGATACGCCCCGGACCGATCCAATCCGCGCCGTAATTCACAAAGGCACCCATGGTGCGCTCCGCGCCCACCAGATCCGCGATCACGCGTTCATTAAGGCCATTCTGAGCCGACAGAACAAAGCCGTCCGGTGCCAGATATGGCAAAAGCTGCGCCATGGCCTGCGGCGTGGCTTGGGCTTTGACGGCGAGGACAATCCGGCCATAAGTGCCGCGCAGGTTTTCCGGTGTCGCGCAAGGCACGACCTGGCGAAAGTCTTCCACCGGCCCCTCGATCACAAGGCCGGTCGTGCTGCAAGCCTCCGCGTGTGCGGCAACGATATCGACCATTTGCACCGGAACGCCCGCCCGCGCCCAATAAGCCCCCAGGATCCCGCCTATGGCACCGGCGCCCCATATCAGGATTGGTTCAGCCATCTTGCACGGCGGGCCATGGCCCCTCTAGCGCTGCGCGCGTTTCAAGAACGCCGACCTCCCAAATGGCTTGCATGTCTGCATCACTGCGCTGCCAGGGGCCGCCAAATGACCCGTCACCCAGCAAGGTGCGCACATGATCTGGGGCCGATGCGCGCAGTGTCGTCATGTCTGCGGCCGGCTTTTCGCCATCAGGAGCGGGCGCATGGGCGAGGCGCGTCCAAGGGAAATTTTCCATCCAATTGGCGTGGGAACCACTCGGATCAATAGACTGTATTTTTGCCCAGGTTTCAGGCGCGTTCCACCAGTTGTGAAACTTAATCGACATTTCGGGGTAGTCTGCCATCAGCTCTTGGGCCAAGGCACCCACCGGGCTGTTGCCGCCATGTCCATTCACGATCAAAACCTGCCGAAACCCCGAACGTCGGACTGAGGCCAAAACATCCCGCATCACCGCTAGCAAAGTTTCGACCCGCAGACTGATGGTGCCGGGATAGGCGGTGAAATAGGGGGCGAGCCCAAAGGGCATCACAGGGAACACCGGAATGCCTAAAGGGTCCGCCGCCTCTTCTGAGACCTTCTCGGCAAGGATCATATCCACACAGAGTGAAAGCTGAGCATGCTGCTCGGTGGAGCCGATGGGCAGGATGCATCGGGGATCACGTGCGGCTGACGCCGCCACATCCTGCCAGTTCATGTTGGCCACTTTCATTGCGGCTTTTCCTTCTTTACGAAATCGGTTCTGGTGGCAGATCGTCGGCCCATTCCCGTGCGCCAAGCACGACCTTGGACATCAGCTCCAACAGCATCTGACGCTCGCCGTCTGACAGGACCTTTAGCATTTGGTTCTCTTGCGCCTCAAAGGCGGGCAGGGTCTCATGGATCAACTGCCAACCCTTGTCCGAGAGGCGGAGCGCCTGCATGCGCCCGCCGCCAGGGGCCTTGGCCCGCCCTTCGATCAGGCCCATCAACTCTAAACGTTTGATCGCCCGGCTGAGCGTGTTTTTGGGGAAGCCAGAGGTGCGCGACACGTCCCGCGCACTGCCGCCATCAGCCAGCGACAGCGAATAGAGCACCACATATTCAGGGCGGCTCAGCCCATAGGTTTCTCTCACCCA
This sequence comes from Pseudomonadota bacterium, assembly GCA_039198685.1. Classification (GTDB taxonomy): domain Bacteria; phylum Pseudomonadota; class Alphaproteobacteria; order Caulobacterales; family Hyphomonadaceae; genus UBA5336. The sequence goes on from JBCCTK010000126.1 coordinate 1,559, forward strand.
ATTGTAGAGCGGCGTGTTGTAGAGCAATGCCAGGTAGTTGATACGAAAAGCAAAAGGGCAGGGATTGTCCCAGAGTTTCGCGTTCAGCATGTCCGGAGCGCTTGCGACATTGTCTTTGCCGAATTCTTGATCAAAGGCCGTTTGCGGATTTGACATATACGGGCAATCCTTCCGTGTCCTAAGCGCGAGTTCCAAATTGAACTTGACGGACAGAGTATGTCTGCACATGCTACAAAAGCAAGTTCCAAATGGAACGCTAAAGCTCCAAATGACAACCGGGCCAGGCCGAGATGCCTTGTCCACCAACGGGAAGGAAGACAGATGATATTCCAGAAATTCCTTGCACCCTTCGCCCTGGCCGTTGGCCTTGGTGCGGCGGGCGCCGTGTCGGCACAAACGCTGACCGTAGGTGTGCGCGGCGGGCCTGAATCGATGGATCCGCACTTTTCGGCCTTGGGGCCGCATGCCGAAGCAGCGAAACACATCTTTGACACGCTAGTCTGGTCTGGCACCGATTTGCAGATTGAGCCAGGGTTGGCCGAAAGCTGGACGCCAATCGACGACGACACTTGGGAATTCAAACTGCGCCAGGGTGTGAAATTTCACGACGGGTCCGATTTTGACGCCGAAGACGTGAAATTCTCAATTGAGCGGATCCCGGTGGTCACGGGCCCCACAACAACGACGATTTATGTGCGCCGTGTCGCCAGCGTCGACATCATAGATTCCCACACCATCCACATTAACACGGACGGTCAGGCTGCAACGCTGCCCAATGACTTCATCCGCTTGTTCATCGTCTCCTCAGAGGCCGCTGCAGATTACTCTACGCCTGAGACGGCTGCCGAAGGGTTCAACTCGGGGGCGGCAACCATTGGCACCGGACCCTACAAGTACGTCAGCTGGGAACCTAAAGGAGATCTGGTGCTTGAGCGCAACGACGACTATTGGCGCGGCATGGGCGCGTGGGAGACTGTGATCCGCAAGGAGATCCCCAACGACAGCTCGCGCCTTGCTGCGCTAAAAGCAGGCCAGGTCGATTTGATCAACTACGTCTCATCGGTTGATTACCTTGCACTGGAACGCGACTCGGCCATCGATGCGGTCAAAGGTGACAGTGTTTACATCATGAACCTGCAGCTGGACCAACGCGAGGACACCCCGTTGGTGCGGGCCATCGACGGGTCGGACTTGGATGCAAACCCGTTCCGCGACCTTAAGGTACGCCAGGCCATCGATCATGCGATCGACCGTCAGACCATGGTGGACATTGTGCTCGAAGGCTTGGGCAAACCCGCCAACCAGATGATGCCACCTGGCTTCTTTGGCTCCAGCGAAGACATTCCGACGCCCGTCTATGATCCCGCCAAGGCTAAGGAATTGCTCGCCGATGCAGGCTATCCTGATGGGTTCGAAGTCGATCTCTACTGCACAGCGGATCGCCTTCCTGGGGATGGCGCGATCTGTCAGGGGCTTGGCCAAATGCTCACTCAGGTGGGGATCAAGACCAACGTGAACGCAATCTCAAGAACCGTGTATTTCCCAGCGCAAGCGCGCCTCGAATATTCGATGTTTATGAACGGCTGGGGCACTCTGACGGGCGAGGCCTCCTATACGTTGGGCGGTCTGGCGCATTCGAACAATCCGGAAGTGAAGCTCGGCGCCTTCAACCGCATCGAATACAAAAACGATGAGGTTGATGCGCTCTTGCAGGCAGGGGCCACGATGATGGACGTGGATGAACGCCGTGCGACCTACGAAGAAGCCATGGAAAAGGTGGTGGCGGACAAGGCCTATATCTCCTTGGTCCAGCTTCAAACGGTCTGGGGCGCCAAGGCAGGCATGGTGGAATTCACGCCGCGTTTTGACGAAGACACGCTTGCGTTCTTTATCAAACCGGCGTCCTGACCTGTCATGATACAATAAGGCCGGGCGGTCACGAACCCGCCCGGCCTTTGATTTGGCCAACGGGATAGCTGATGCTCGGTTTCGTTATTCAACGGTTTTTACAGGCCGTGCTGGTCATGACGGCGATGTCCGTGATTGTCTTTTGCGGCGTTTATGCCATCGGCAATCCAATCGACATCGTGATCCCACCCGAGGCCACACAGGAAATCCGAGAGCAGACAATCCAACGCCTCGGTCTCGACCGGCCACTCTATGAGCAATACTTCATCTTCATGGGCAACTTGTTGCAGGGCGATTTGGGACGGTCTTTCGTCTACAACATCCCTGTTTTGGAGCTGATCGGGGGGCGGTTGCCAGCAACATTAGAGCTCGTGTTGATCTCGGTCCTGTCGGCTACAGTTTTGGGCGTCGGCCTGGGCATTTACGCCGGGTATCGCCCAGACAGTTGGGTCTCCAAGACAATCATGGCCGCGTCAGTCCTCGGCTTCTCAGTGCCGTCGTTCTGGGTCGGACTGATCTTGATCCTGTTTTTTGCCGTCAACCTTGGCTGGTTCCCTGCAGGCGGGCGTGGCGACACCGTTGAAATTTGGGGCGTTGCCTGGTCCTTCCCAACGCTCGACGGGTTGTCCCACATCGTTCTGCCCGCCATCAATCTGGCACTCTTTAAGCTGGCGATGATGATCCGGCTGGCCCGCGCTGGAACGCGTGAGATCATGCTGACGGATACCGTGAAGTTCGCGCGCGCAGCAGGCCTGTCCGAAGCCACCATTCTGCGGCGGCATCTGCTGAAACTCATTTCCATCCCAATCATTACGGTGTTTGGGTTGGAACTTGGGTCCACTCTTGCCTTCGCTGTTGTGACGGAGACGATCTTTTCGTGGCCTGGTGTCGGCAAGCTCATCATCGACAGCATTGCCGTGCTCGACCGCCCAGTTATGGTCGCCTATTTGATCCTCGTTGCCTTCCTGTTTGTGACGATCAATTTTGTGATTGATCTGGTCTTTGCGCTGATCGACCCACGCGTGCGACACGGAAACGCTGTATGAGCGAACCCAGCACGCCCCTTCGCCTGTTTTGGACGGAGTTTCGCGAAAACAAGGTGGCGGTTTTCGCGTTGGCGGTCGTGGTCGTCATGATCTTGCTAGCGCTCTTTGCCAACGTGATCTCGCCCCAGGATCCTTATGACTTGGCCAACCTGTCCTTGCTCGACAGCCGGCGCCCGCCGGGGTTTGTCGGGTCCGGAGGATACACGCATCTATTGGGCACGGATCCTCAGGGGCGCGACCTCTTGTCGGCGATATTCTACGGGTTGCGCATTTCCATCCAAATCGGGCTCGCCGCCGGGTTCGTGTCGCTCACAATCGGTACCGCCCTTGGGATCACCGCAGCCTACAAAGGCGGGCGCATTGAGGCGCTGATCATGCGGCTCGTTGACCTGCAGCTGTCCTTCCCCGCAATCCTGCTTGCGCTGGTCATGGTGGCTTTGCTCGGGCAGGGCAAAGCCCAGCTGATCGGGGCGCTGGTTGCTGCGCAATACGCCTATTTCGCGCGCACTGCCTATGGCGCGGCCAAGGCCGAAAGCGGCAAGGATTACATAGAAGCAGCGCTGGCCACGCCGCTGAGCGGCCGATTGGTGATCTGGCGGCACCTATTACCCAACTGCACGCCGCCGCTAATCGTTGTAGCGACCGTCCAGATCGCCAATTCCATTTCGCTCGAAGCCACGCTGAGCTTCCTGGGTTTGGGCCTCCCCGTGACGGAACCCTCCCTTGGCATGCTCATTTCCAACGGATTTCCATACATGATGAGCGGGCGCTACTGGATCTCGATTTACCCCGGTATCGCGTTGATCATTCTCATCGTCGCCATCAACGTCGTTGGGGACCAGGTTCGTGATCAGTTCAATCCGAGGCTGCGCAAATGACTGACACCGTCTTAAGCGTCAAAGATCTGAGCACCCATTTCTTCACCCGCGCAGGCGTGGTCAAAGCGGTAAATGGTGTCTCATTCGACCTGGCCCGCGGCGAGATTATGGGCCTGGTCGGTGAAAGCGGGTCAGGCAAAACCGTCACCGGTTTCTCACTACTGGGGCTGGTTGATGCGCCGGGCCGAATTGTCGAAGGCTCCATCACACTAAATGGCACAGAACTGACCACACTGAGCGAAGCAGAGCTGCGTGCGCGACGGGGTCGCGAGATCTCAATGATCTTTCAAGACCCAATTGCCACCCTGAACCCGATGCTCACCATCGGCCAACAAATGAAACTGGCCATTGACGCCCATGAACGGGTCAGCTCCCGCGCAGCCCAAGACCGCGCGGTAGAGCTGCTCACACAAGTGGGCATTCCTTCCGCTGCCGCCCGGCTGCGCGCCTATCCGCATGAGTTCTCTGGCGGAATGCGACAACGTGCAGCCATCGCGATCGCACTTTTGCATCGCCCATTGGTCATTGTCGCAGATGAGCCGACAACAGCCTTAGATGTCTCCATTCAGGCACAAATTCTGGCCCAGATGCGGGATCTCGCGCGCGAGACCGGCACCGCGATGATCTGGATCAGCCATGACCTTGCTGTGGTCTCCAGTTTGGCCAGCAAGCTGGCGGTGATGTATGCGGGCCGGATTGTTGAAGAAGGGCCAACCGCGAAATTGCTGCGCGCCCCGCGCCATCCCTATACGGCTGGTCTGATCGCCTCGCTTCCTGCCATGGCCAAACCGGGCGCGCCTCTGACGCAGATACCAGGCAGCATGCCTTCATTGCTGTCCCTTCCGAAAGGCTGCCCCTTTGCCCCGCGCTGCGGTCGCGCATCGCAGCAATGTGCTGCTGATCCACAAATGATCCAAGACGATGATCGCAAGCTCCGCTGCTTTCACCCGGTTGGCGTCCACGAAACGGTTGAAACATGAAAGCATTTATCGACATTGCGGATGTAACACGCGTCTTTGGCCCGAAACTGAGCCTTGGGGAAAAGATCGCGGCCAAGCTCGGCGGCAATGTTGAGACGCGGTCGGTTCATGCTGTCTCTGATGTGACGCTCGCCATACGCAAGGGCGAGACATTGGGCTTGGTGGGCGAGTCCGGCTGTGGCAAGTCCACTTTGGGCCGTGCGATTGCTGGAATCCTACCTCCGACAACTGGCACAATCACCATCGACGGCGCGCCCGTTATGATAGATGGCAACAAGGTGACAACCCGCGTCCAAACTGTGTTTCAGGACCCATTCGCCAGCCTCGATCCGCGCATGAAAGTTGGTCAGACTGTTGCCGAAGGTCCTATCGCCCACGGTCTGACCACCAAAGGCGAGGCGCGCAGGTATGTGGCGGAATGGTTCGAACGGGTCGGGCTCGATCCGGCGTGGGTCGAAAGATATCCGCATCAATTCTCCGGCGGCCAGCGTCAGCGTATCGCGATTGCCCGCGCCCTTGCCATGCAACCAGAGGTCTTGATCTGTGATGAACCGGTCGCGTCACTGGATGTCTCGATCCAGGCCCAAGTCATCAACCTGTTTCTTGAGCTGACCCGCGACCTCGGCCTAACCAGTATCTTTATCAGCCACGACCTGTCTGTGATCCAGCACGTTAGCGACCGCGTCGCCGTGATGTACCTGGGCCGGATCGTCGAACTGGGTCCTGTGGATGCGGTTTTCGGCCAACCAGCGCATCCCTATACCGAAGCGCTTTTCGGAAGTGTGCCCAAGCTGGTGCTAGATGCTGATCAGCTGGTGAAATTCGACACCATCGACGGCGAGGTGCCATCGCCAATGGACCCGCCGACTGGATGCTATTTCAATCCGCGCTGTCCATATGCCACCCCAGACTGCGCAAAAGAACGCCCGATCATGCGGGTATTCGAAGGCAACCGTCGCGTTGCATGTCACCATTCCGAAAGCCTGCTTGACAGAAAAAAGGGCAACTTGCGTTCTGGTCGCTGAACACAATGACCAGCTCGTATGTAGCTTCTTCCAGCAAGTAATACCCGCGACTGTGAAGTTCCCCTGGTTTCATGCAGGATTGGAGTGTCCGTCGCAGGGATTTCGGGACAGATGGCTGCCTGACCGCCTCAGAACCTTCCCATCAAGATCCTTCGGCACGTTGATCACGAAGTATTGCCGCCCCCGATCCAAAGTGATCCCCATGCCGAGACCCTTCCCACAAACGCCCCGAAAAACCTCAACGATGCGGGGATTCATGCGGGATCACGGGCGGAAATCCATAAAACCAAAAGGTTAACAGACCCTTACGGCATTGATATTAAAAGGATTTCATTGCCAAAAACCAAGATGTGAAGGGATGGTAGTGGCGGAGAGACAGGGATTCGAACCCTGGGTGGGCTTGCACCCACAACGGTTTTCGAGACCGCCCCGTTCGACCACTCCGGCACCTCTCCG
>JBCCTK010000127.1:0-7736 GCA_039198685.1 Pseudomonadota bacterium
CGTCGGCACACACTTTCCAAGAGTTACATGGGCAAGCGATGCGGATCGGTCAACAGTGTGTCTGACGATAATCTCACCAGAATGTTATTTGCTCGTTCAACGTGTGAATCATGGCTCAACTACACGTTTCTTGGCCGCCTCATGGGCCGCCATCTGCGCTTCGCTCGACTGGGTGCGTAGTCGCTGTCGCTCAGCTATGTCACGGTGCAAGGCCGCCCAGGCTCCGGGGTCTTTTAGAACTTCCTCGCGCGCCCCCGATGGCTCGTGGCTCTGGCCTGCGGACTGTGTATAGAGCCGGATCAGTAGCTCCCATTCGCGTGCCGCTTGGCTTCCGAGCATGATTTCTTCCCGCGTCGGATATGTTTCGAACGCTTCGAGTGCCGCCATGTGGCCCGATTGCGCAAGATGGTCTGCGACGCTGGCGGGGTCGATACTTTGCTCATTGCAATGCACTTCCATGATCGCATCACAGATGGCATTCGAGACCGGGTGGTTGAACGCAGCCGCAGACAATAACTCCGCGAACACTTCAACAAGACCGGGACTGGCGGCCGCAGACACCAACTGGCCCAAGGCAGGCGGTGGCCCTTTCTTGGCTTTGAGCAACTGCAAGCCAGGCGCCCCGCGATGGGTCCGGCCCGCTTTGCGGATGTCCCAGAAATACTCGCGCATTCTCTGAAGGAGATCGCGTTGATACGCCGCGCGCACACCATCGTGGCCGATCTTGGCTGCTGCAGCCTTCAATCGCGCCTCGAGTCCGGCTTTCTGCTCTGGCGTATCGAGAGGTTCAGCATCCCGCTCGCGGCGCCAAAGGACCCGAACCAAAGGCAAAGCTGTTTCAAGAAGCGTCGTCAATTGGGCCTGGCCATCCGCTTTCTTCAAGAGATCATCGGGATCCAGCCCTTCCGGGAGAAAGGCGAAATACACAGAGCGATCGGGCAGCACCTCAGGCAGAGCGACATCCACGCTTCTATGGGCAGCACCTCGACCGGCTCGGTCGCCATCGAAACACAGAACCGGATCCGGTCCAGCCCGCCACAACAAGCCCAGCTGATCCCTGGTGAGCGCTGTGCCCAGGGGCGCCACGGCATTGCCGAACCCCGCTTCGCCCATGGCGATAACGTCCATATACCCTTCACAAACGATGAGTCCCCCGCGCTCACCATAGCCGACGGTTTCGCGGGCGCGCTTGTAATTATAAAGAACCCTGGATTTATGGAACAGATCCGTTTCCGGGGAATTCAGGTATTTCGCCTTGTCGTCCGGATCGAGGGCGCGACCTCCGAACGCAATCACATCGCCTTTCGTGTCTGCAATCGGGAACATAATCCGGTTGCGGAACACGTCATAGGGCTCACCGCCCTTATCAGAAATCTTGGCGAGACCCGCCCCGATGATCTCATCCTGGCTGAACCCGGCGCCTTTGAGGTGTATGTAGAGTTGCCGCCAATCATCGGGCGCAAAACCGATCCCCCAGCGCGTCCAGGACTGCGCACCCAGCCCGCGCTTGTTTTCCAGGTAACGCCTCGCGGCTGCGCCATCATTTCGGCGAAGCCTGGCTTGAAAAAATTCAGCCGCTGCCGCGCAAGCTGCCTTCAATCGCTTCAGCCGGTCATAGTGCTCAACCGCTTCTGGCGTCGCTTTGGGCAACGCCATACCGGCTTCATCGGCAAGACGCTCGACCACTTCCATGAATTCGAGGCGCTCGGTTTCCATCAGGAACTTGATAATATCGCCGCCGAGCCCGGATGAGAAATCCTTGAAGATCCCCTTTTCATCATTGACGTAAAAGCTTGGCGTCTTTTCGCTCGTGAATGGGGAAAGGCCGACCCACTCCTTGCCACGACGTGTCAGCTTGACCTTACGGCCTATCACGTCAGACGGGCGCATGCGGGCTTTGATTTCGTCCAGGAAACCGTCAGGTATACGAACATTGCTCATCGCCACAGGTTAGACGAAAAAGTGATTCGCACGAAACATCTCGCGAACATTCCCCACAGACTTCGCCGGAATGGGGAATTTTTATTGTAGCGCGCGGCGTACAGCCTGCCCTGCTGCGCGGCTGTCAATTTTGCCTGGGTAGCGGGCTTTCAACGTGCTCATACACTTGCCGAGGTCTTTCAGCGTTGACGCGTCCAGTTCGTCAACGACGCTCTTCACGGCTCTGTTCAGTTCATCCTCGCCCAGGGGCTTGGGAAGAAACTCTTCGATGACACTCAGCTCTTCGCGTTCGCGTTCGGCATCTTCAATGCGGCCCGCTTCATCAAATTCCTTGGACGAAATCCTGCGTTGGGCTGCCATGGTTTCAAGAACCCCCCGCACGGTTGCATCCGGGCATCCGTCGCATTCACCGCGGGTTCGCGCACTGGCATCGCGATCGCGCACGGCGCAGGACACCAGCCTCAGCGTGGCCGCACGGGTTTGCTCGCTGGGCGAAGCCGTCCCAGACGCCACTTTGGCTTCCGCCACCTGCAGGGCCTCTGCGACCCGCATTTTTAAAGAGTGTATATCCGCTGAAACCACTTCAGCCATGGCATCTATCTCTGCATGTACTGGACACAATCGCCTTGACGATCTGTCCGACCAGCCCCTAGTTCCCGCATTACAGGAAAACCTGCAATCCTTAACGCACTGCAAATTCGTCAGGAAGGCAAGCGAGATATGTATTCACCGGGCTCTCCGCAAGCGAATTCTTCAGCGACGGGTGCAATCGCGCTGAGCGATGGCACGGTATTTCTTGGCCGCGGTGCCGGTGCGGTTGGATTTGCTGTGGGAGAACTCTGCTTCAATACTGCGATGACAGGGTATCAAGAGATTTTGACTGACCCATCCTATGCCAGCCAGCTCGTACTCTTCACCTTTCCCCATATTGGAAATGTCGGCGCCAACCCGGAAGACTTGGAGTATTCAACCGAGCCTGCCGGGCGCGGCGCACGGGCTGCTATTTTCAGAGACCCTATCACCGCTCCATCCAATTGGCGCGCGGAAGACCATTTCGACGCCTGGCTGGCGAAGCGGGGCATTGTTGGTCTGTCTGGCGTAGACACACGATTGCTGACACGCCGCATTCGTCTGGAGGGTATGCCGAAGGCCGCAATTGCCCACGCACCAAAAGGCGGTATCGACATCGAAGCGCTCATCGAAAAAGCCAACGCTTTTGAGGGGCTGGAAGCGGCTGACCTTGCTGCGGATATGGTCTCTGAAACCGCTTTCGAACATACCGAGCGCCTTTGGGATATTGCTTCGGGCTATAGAAGTATGCCGCCAGCCACACACCACGTGGTGGTGGTCGATTTTGGTGTGAAAAAGAACATCTTGCGAAACCTCGCTGAGGTGAATGTGCGCGCCACGGTGGTTTCGGCTGACACCTCTTTGAATGATGTGCTCGCCCTGAAACCATCGGGTATTGTCCTTTCAAATGGACCTGGAGACCCGGCAGCGACCTTTCAAAGGGCAGGCGCGTTGATTTCAGGCGTTGTGGAAAGTGGACTTCCTATTCTGGGGATCTGCCTGGGGCACCAATTGCTGGCGCTCAGTCTTGGGGCAGAAACCATGAAAATGCCGCAGGGCCACCACGGTGCCAACCATCCAGTCAAAGACTTGGAGGCCGGGCAAGTCGAGATTGTGTCCATGAATCACGGCTTCACCGTCGATCCAAGCAGCCTGCCGCCAGGGGTTGAGGAGAGCCACACCTCACTGTTCGACGGGACCAATAGCGGGCTGAAGGTCGCCGGCAAACCGATCATTTCGGTACAACACCATCCAGAAGCCTCCCCTGGGCCACAAGACAGTTTCTATATTTTTGGTCGCTTTGCCGACCTTTTGGCTGGGCAAAGCGGCTAGGGCCCTTTCCGGCCAATTTGCGCCGTTTGGCCGGAAAGGGCCCTAGCGAAGGCTCTTGAGCACCGCCTCAAACGCATCAAGTACACTTTCGACCGTCACACCGGGTTCATTCCGCGCCATGGCAAAGCCAGCCCCATTGAGCGCATTGTGGACGAGGACGGCAAGCGGTTGGACACGTTTGCGCGCAACAATGCCCTTGCGCGCCAGGTATTCAATACCCGCATTTACATTACGGCGCCCCAAATCATTATCTGCTTCATACCAACCGGCCAATCCCAGAACTGAAGGTCCATCGATCAAGACAATCTGTTGGTAATCGGGTCGCGCCGCCCAAGAAAGGTACGTTTGGCATCCAGCAAGAAAAGCCGCGTAGGGGTCGCTTCTTGAGCGGCTCGCAGTGGCATTTTGGCGCGCCTCGGCGTCCATTTCTCCTTGAAGCTGCGTCCAGATCTCCCGAAAAAGCGCCTCCTTCGTCGGAAAATAATGAAACAGCCCACCCTTGGTAATCCCAGCCCTCTCCACGATTTGGGACACCTTCGTATCACTAAACCCTTGCGCTTCGAACAATTCCCGTGCGACCTTCAGAAGGCGCTCGCGTGTCTTTTCTGCTTCTATTTTCGATCTTCGCGCCATCGTGCTTTCCCAGCCCAAATTTCGGCTTGCAGCTCCCACATACCCGGGGTATGTATAACACAGATGGGGGGACCCGCGGAGGTTAAATCGGGAAGTGCCGCTCTAACCGATTTTTCAACTGTGGTGCTTGCAGATGTGGGGACTGATGCAAGACCCATCGTACTGGCCGGGCGATCTGCGCCCGGCTTTTTTATTGGCAGAGAGCCCATCAAGATAGACTTAAACTAAAGCCTTGATTTTATACAAAATAAAACAGTCTTACCAGGACGCCCAATGGGAGTTGCTCGCATTCCCTAGCGCAGCACCCCGCCGCATCTGCGATTGTACGCCTCAATGGCGTCGGGCATCCAGCGCCGGAAATTCTCCGCGCGCGTTTCACTGGCAGGATGGGTCGACATCCATTCCGGCGGTCGTTGTTGCCCGCCAAGCTCGCCCATACGCTCCCACAATTCTGGCGCTTCGCGCGGATCGTAACACGCGCGGACCAGCAATTCGAGACCGATCTTGTCGGCCTCAGTTTCGTGCTGGCGAGAAAAATTCAGGATGCCGCCCTGGGCCGCCATTCCAAACGCCTGCATCACGGCTTGCTGCTGTGTGGCGCCCATATCTCCCATACCGAGCCCCACAGCCACCTGGCCCAACTGGGCCACCTGCTGCTGGCTCATACGCTCAGCACCGTGGTGGGCCAGGGCGTGGCCAATCTCGTGGCCCATCACAACGGCGAGTTTATCGACGTCGTCAATATCGGAGAGGGTCACCTGACCATCATAGTTGCCAGTGACATCGAGGATGCCCGTATACACGGCAACATAACCACCCGGCAGGCAAAATGCATTGGGCTGGTTGGATTCAACCACATTATAAGTCCAGTCAAAAGCGGACGCCACGGGCGTGAACCGATATCCTGCCTGTAGCAATTCCTGCTCATATTGGACGGCTGCCATTTGAAGATTGCGGCCGATTTCACGCACGGTTTCGACAACTTCCTTCTGCCCTGTATCGCAATTGCGAGCACTCGTGCAGAGTACGTTGCCGGCTTCACTCTGGAGGATCTGCACGTAGGATTGCGCGCCGAGGCGCACGGAGTCATCTATCGACATGGTATTGAATTGTTTGCGGCCGCTGAACGGCACCTCCTGCTGATTGGAAAACCAGTAAATCGCGAGACCAACCATCGCGATGGCGAGGAGTCCCAGGCGGCTGCGTATCAAACTCCCCATCTTGATCGACTCCTCACCTCGTCCGTTGGCGCCAGCCCCTAGGCTGTACCTCGATCATACCAATACCGGAAGACGTGAAATGGGGTCTTTATGTGCTTGCGCGTCAGCCGGTTCTCCTTACCTTGTTGGCATGGACAAAACACAGGCAAAGCCTCCGCTCGATATCCGCATCGTACCCGTAACGCCGCTGCAGCAGAACACATCTCTGGTCTGGTCAACACGGACCATGGAAGGCGTTTTTGTCGATCCGGGTGGAGAAACCGTCAAGCTGATGGGCGCAGCCGAACACTTCGGCGTGACTGTCAAAGCGATTTGGCTGACCCATGGCCACCTCGACCATGCTGGCGCGGCTGCCGAGATCAGGGACAGGACCGGGGCACCCGTCATTGGCCCACATCCAGATGACCAGTGGCTGCTTGATGATATTGAAGCCCAGGGCGCAAAGTATGGAATTGCCGATGGTCGCAATGTTGTGCCGGACAGATATCTGGATGATGGCGACACGCTAAGCCTGGACGGTCATGAGTTCGGCGTTGTCCACACGCCGGGACATACGCCGGGACATGTGGTGATCTATAACCAGCCAGGTGGACTTGCTTTTGTCGGAGATGTGTTGTTTCGCGGCTCAATCGGCCGGACTGACTTCCCACGTGGGAACCACCAACAGCTGATCGACTCGATCCAGGAAAAACTTTGGCCATTGGGCAACCAGATGCGGTTTGTGCCGGGCCACGGCCCAATGAGCACATTTGGCCAGGAGCGGATCGACAATCCCTTCGTAGCGGACTCAGTGCTCCAGCGGGCCTGACTGGAAATCTGACAAAACGTACATTCAGCCTGGATACAGACAGGGTCTGCCATTGTGCTTCGGTGCAGTGATTTTGAAAGGACCACGCCCATGACCCGTTTGCTCACGATTTCCGCTATTTCTGCGGTGGCGCTTTGTGCCACGGCGTGCACATCCACTGGCCAAACCGAGCGACGCGCTGTTACCGGCGCCGCAGTTGGCGCTGTTGCCGGCGCGATTATTGGCAACAACACAGGCGGACGCGATGTTGATGATGGTGTGGCCATTGGCGCAGCCATTGGTGCCGTCGCTGGCGCAGCCCAAGGGTGTTACGAAGCGCTCGATTGCGACGTACCCGGAGTCAACGATCCTTATGATCCGAGCTATTCCAGCCGCGTCTACTAGATCGCGCCAATAGATTTATTGGGTGTGTATGTCCGCGCCCTGAATAAGATTTTTCGCCCCCGCCCTCATGGGCGGGGCTTTTTCATCCAATAACGGAAGCAGCGTCCGGCACCATCACTCAAACGCTTCGACGGTGAGTGTCGCATCGCAAATATCGCTATCAAAGGTGCCGATCCAGACATCGATCCATCCCTCTTCGGCATCTGCGAGCACCACCGTGTCGGACGTACCGTCTCCGGAGTCATCGTCGAAATGCCACGCACCCGTGGCATCATTGACCAGCAGGACCGTGTCGCATTCGGCTGACGTGTCGAAGTGCAGGTCGTAGCGCTCTGTTTTAACGTATTCGATCGAAAAATCGGGCGCTTCAATCACATTTCCAGTGCCAGGGATATGATAGCAGGTGTCGAGATCAACGTCTCCGCCAGCGGCAACAGCATGGACTTTTGCGTCCCAGAGGTCGTCGCTGGTGTAGGCAAGTTCTTCCCCGTAAAGTTCTTCATCCGGACAAGCCGAGGCCGTCGCGGCGCAGACAGCGCCCACGCCTGCAATAACCGCAATTTTCAACAATTTCATGGTGTATCCCTCCTTTAATTCCCGGGAACGCTAGCATGCTGCCAACCGGTCAACAAACGATCATCGCACGCGGCACACATCCAGCAGATCAGGCCCTCACGCCCGAAAAAACGAAACCAATGCTTGCAGCCCTTATAGACTCCCCGCTATAGCGCATCCGTTTGCCCGAACGCCGCCAGGAAGGACGCCAATAGATGCCCAAACGTACGGATATCGAGTCCATCCTCGTCATTGGCGCCGGCCCGATTGTCATCGGACAAGCGTGCGAGTTC
>JBCCTK010000128.1:0-7563 GCA_039198685.1 Pseudomonadota bacterium
GCCTCATGGGCGACCTCCACTGTCGCCCCGTCTCCATCACCTTCCTTGCGCACAACCAGCCGCCAGCGATCGAAGCGTTCGAGCAAGTCCTGCTGCTGCGGGCTGAACTCCTCCCACGCCGCCACCCGCCTTATGGCAGCGCCCTCATCATTCACATCCGCCAGCGCTGGCACGAAAACGGATTGGCCAAGCTCCACCTGATGGGCCTTCGCGCCGCCCGCCGGAAGCGCCGTGTCGCGCTGCTCCGGTTCAATGCCGCATAGGGCACGCTCAGCCGCATCCTCGATCAGGCCCGACAGCCCGCCCATGGCGGTGTAATCGGCATGGGTGAGCTTGCCGGAGACATGGAACTGATCCCACAGACGCTGCAGCGCAAAGGCAAGCAGCGGCAGCGCGTCCTTGCCGGGGGCGTCTTCCATCAACGCGTCCGTGAGCGCGGGATCGACAGCAACGCCATAGCGCGCGGCCGGATCCTCGGCGACATCGTCGAACCGGAAGACCGGCAGCGTGCGAAGATCATAGCCGCGCGCCTCCAGCCCCTGGAAACGGGGATGGGCTTGGAGTTCGGGAAAGCTGTCGGTGCGGATGGTGAAGGCGAGGCGGAAGGGCGAGGTCGCTTCCATGGCGGCGCGAAGATAATCGGCCAGCGCCTGCCCGCTGTCGCCGTCCGAACGGGTCAGCTCCTCGGCCTGGTCAACGCTGATTAGGATGGTGGCGTTCGGGCGGTTTGCGCGGGTGCGCAACCGGGCGGCCTGCTCTTCCAACCCTGACGCCAGCATGGCGCGACCTTCAGGCTTGAGTTCGCCCTGTTCGCTTCGCGGTGCGCTCTGCCAAATCTGCAACAGCGTTCGCTTCAGCGCGCCATGGGCTTCGCGCTCACCGAAATCCGCCAGCGTCTTTGTGATCGCCTCGGCAAAATTGAGCAGCGGATCGGCGCCTGGCCGGAAGGACCGGAGCGGCAGCCAGGCAGGGGCCTCGCGGCGCAGGCGCGGAATGATCCCCGCCTTGAGCAGCGAGGATTTGCCCGAGCCCGACGCGCCAAGGATGACGAGGGGATTGGCTTCCGAAGCCGCCCGCATCTTTCGCAGCGTTTCGAGCACTTCGGCGATTTCCCGCGAGCGCCCAAAGAACAGCGCGGCATCGGCGTCTTCATCGCCAAAACTCGTCAGGCCCGGAAAGGGCGAGGGGCGCAGGCTGCGATCAATCTCAAAGGCGTTCGGATCAAGCCCGACCGCTGCCAGCGCCCCGGCCTCCTTGAGGCCTCGCTTCAGCATCTCCGCACGGTCAGGAAAGGCGGCGAGGTGCAGGCCTTCAGGCGTCATGAATGGTGCCAGGTCGAGCCCCTGCGCCTCAGCCCGCACCCGGCCCAGCTCGCTGCGTTGCTTTTCATCGAGCGCGGTCTCTTTGCCTAGCAGGAACAGGGGGATGATCCGCTTGCCCATATACCACGCCGCCTTGAACTCCGAAGGGCACTCGGTGGAGGCAAGCCAGTTCGGTGTGACGAGGCAGAGCACGACACGGGCAGAGCCCGCATTGGCGCGCAGGGCATCAGCCCAGGCTTCGCCGCCGGATATATGGGAATGGTCGATAAAGAGGTCGGTGAAGCCACTGGCGACCAACCAAGCTTCCAGCTGGCTCGCAAGAGCGTCATCCCGGCTCGAGTGCGAAATGAAGATTGTCGCCATGCGTCCCTCGGTATCCCCTGCCACTTTTGTGGCAAAGCAGGACCGGACGCGCAAGAACGCCGGCTGGCGGTTGGTTAGTCCGGCACGGACCATAATCCGATTTATCGGCCTGGAGTCGGAGCATAGTCGGGATTCGGGCCGACATTCGCTCGATCGTCCTTGTTGTAATGTCCTTGCCCAGGACCGCTAGGCGCGCACGCGCGAGATCAGCGCTGACCAGAATACCAAACTGACACATTTGACACGCTGACACGGCGGACTCCGATGCCGGTTCCTGCAGTTATCGATGATCACGCAGAAGTGCAGCGCCACCGTCGATCCTCCGTATTTTGGACCTTGAATCTGTGCCGGCTCCGTTTTTCCGGCAGCTCCGCCCGATAACAACATCGGATTTCCCGACAACTACGCGCGGGCGCGCCCGCGCGCGAGGCGGGCGCTAACCGTCGATTTGCTGCCGCCAGCCACTCTCGTTGGGGTTGTTTCCGCTACGCGAAAGCCTGGCGCACTGTTACGATCCAAGCCTGGTTGAGGGATGCGGAGGTTGGGGTGAGAATTTTCTGCCTTGTTTTGGCTGTTGCGATATCGGGATTTGCACATGCGCAAATGATCGAAATTACCCGCGCTGAGGAGCACGGTGACGTTGTCGAAATTGAGTTCGTCACCGACATAGAAACACCATTCAAGGTCATGGCTTCGGTATCGCTCGAAGGACAGGCCGACGATGACATCTGGATCGGTAACAATGCCCGTCATACGATCAATGCTTCGGGTGATACCCTGACCGTTCGGACAAGTCGCGGGCGCGATCCGCTACCTACCGGGACGTATGAGGCTGAGATTAGCTTCTATCCGCGTTGGGGAGCTGATGAGTCGCCGGAGTCGACACAGGCAATCCCAGACGAAATCCACGCAACGCGAACCCTTCAGTTGACCGGTTCGGGAGAGTCGGCCGCAGTCATGGCTGAACGGGATCGCATGCAAAACTGGGTCATGCTGAATACCGCCATCGGCGATCCGTTCAATCTGTCGTCCGTCCGTGCTCAGCTTGGTGATAGTGAAGCCATCGAAGTTACAAATCGCACCGGCATTATCGTCGCACACTATTTTCCAAGAGCAGATATGACGCTGTTCGAGAACACCTCGCGAGGCACTCTGGTGACTTGGCGCGAAGGCCGACAAAATCGATTGTAATGGGGAAAAACTGAGATGAAACTGGCAAAGCAGCTTTCGGTGCTGGCGATGGCATCAGCCATTTGTCCGATCGCCAGTGCGGATGTCGTCGGCCGATGGTGCTACACCATGATATCGACGATGCCGAACTATGACGCGATTATCCAAATTGAAGAAAATGCGTCAGGCGAGCACCTGTTGACGATGTTGCATGGCGACGGTTCCCAAAACCAGGACCGCGTGGTCAGGGACGGCAATCGGTACAGAACCGGGAACGAGTTTGGCGAGTACTACCAAGTCAATGCTAATGGCACGCTCGGCATGCACGACAATGACGTGCTAATTCAAAACGCGCGGCGTGCAGATGTGGGTGATCGGCCAGGCGACTGCCGGTAGCTAAACCAGCCGTCTGATGCTCGCACGAGCGACGAAATCCGCCACAAACTTCGTCCCAGTGGATGGGCTGGCGGATGGGCCAGCACCCCAATGTGATCTGAAAGCTCAATTAATTCAAATCACAACTGCAAATGGTGGGCGGTACTGGGATCGAACCAGTGACCCCTACGATGTCAACGTAGTGCTCTACCGCTGAGCTAACCGCCCACATCCGGTGATGACCGGGACCGCGGGGGTATTGGCGTATCTGCTGGCAGGCGTCAAGCACAAGCATGCGCCTTTCCTGGCGCGTTTTGTCTGCTCGGCAGTCCGCCTGTCAAGCTGCCATAACGCGA
The DNA here is from genome assembly GCA_039198685.1 of Pseudomonadota bacterium. Classification (GTDB taxonomy): domain Bacteria; phylum Pseudomonadota; class Alphaproteobacteria; order Caulobacterales; family Hyphomonadaceae; genus UBA5336. The sequence goes on from JBCCTK010000128.1 coordinate 3,587, forward strand.
TCGACCTCGTCGACGATCTCACGCAGATGGAAGGGCTTTGAGAGCACTTTCGCGCCAGCCGGGGTTGGGGCGCCTGAGGCCAAGGCGACGGCGGCAAAGCCTGTAATGAAAACGATCTTCATGGCCGGGTCGAGCTCAGCACCGCGTCGCGCCAATTCGATTCCATCCAGGCCTGGCATCACGATATCCGTGAGAAGCAAATCGAAGACTTCGCGCTCCAGTGCCTCCAATGCGCCCTCGCCGTCAGCACAATCCTGCACGTCATGGCCTGCCCGGCGCAGGGCCGCTGCTAGGAAGGTTCGCATGGAATCATCGTCTTCCGCCAGGAGGATTTTTGTCATTGGGTGCCTCGGAGCCGCTGTATCGCTTTATCGCAGGTAGGATGATTTGAGTAAATCGACCATGAACGCGCAGAGACTTTCCCTTGACCTTTCGCTGGTTTCGCAAACCATTAGTCACATGTCGCTTGCTGCTCCGTTTTCCGCGCCCACGCCTCGCCAACCTGGCGCAGAATCTGAGATTTCCTATGCCGCGCCCTTCACATATCACCCTCCAGACGCGGCTGGTTTGCCACTTGTATTCGCTTCGCCGCACTCTGGTCAGTATTATCCAGAAGCCATGCGACAGGCCCTGTGCGTGCCTCTAATCGATCTCCAGCGCACCGAGGATGCTTTCGTCGATGAGCTAATATCTCCGGTGACGGAGGTTGGTGCCGGAAAATTGATCGCGCGCTATGCGAGGGGCTTTGTGGACCTCAACCGCGATCCTCTTGAGTTGGACCGGCGCATGTTTGATGGGCCTCCGCCGCGCAGGTGTGGATTGCCCGGCCCGCGCGTTGAGGCCGGATTGGGGTGTATCCCCCGTGTTGGTGCACGCGGGCACACGATATATCGCACGCGTTTGGCGCCGATCGAAGGCGAGGCGCGCCTGCGAGATGTTCACGACGCTTATCATACGCATCTGTCTGGTGAACTAAGACGCCTGCGGGCCGAACATGGGGTGTCGTTCCTGATCGATTGCCATTCCATGCCGTCGCGCCAGCCAGGACGAAGGCCCCTGGCTGACATCGTGCTGGGCGACCGCTTCGGGTCGTCATGTACTTCCAAACTGACGGCGGTCGTTGAGGACAAATTTCGCAAACTCGGATATCGTGTTGTTCGCAACGCGCCTTATGCCGGTGGGTATACAACACTGCGCTACGGTCGACCTCGGCATGACATTCACGCGCTTCAGATCGAAATTCGACGTGATCTTTACATGGACGAGCTGAAAGTGCAGCGCAGTGGGATGTTCCCACGCATGGCCAGCGATATGAGCCAGGTCATTTCTGCAATTTCAGCCTTCGTTGCGCGCCAGACAAAAAGATAGGGCACCCATCCTTTGCCGTTGGCGAAAAAAAAAGCCGTGCTGGAAAGCCAGCACGGCAAAAAGGTAAAGGGAGGAAACGCCAAGAGGCGTCAGCACCGAAGTGCTAATAGAACTCTATTGTGCGCTGCAAAAAGATCAAGCCTTATTTTCGCAGCCGCAACAATACCATGTTTTCGCCATAGAATTTTTATCGCGCCGGTAAGGGATTGTCCCGTTCGGCACGCGCCTTGCTGTTTCCCAATCCAGCCATCTTAGAACGAGACGCAAACATCGCGGCTCGCGGAGTGTTGAGGAGTGAGACATGGCCGACGACGTAGACCTTCATGTGGGCAAGCGCTTGCGCCGCCGCCGCCGCCTTTTAGGCATGACCCAGCAAGACCTGGCGAGCCAAGTCGGCGTGCGGTTTCAACAGATCCAAAAGTACGAATGCGGTGCCAACCGCGTCACATCATCGAGGCTTTATGACCTCTCGCGCGCCCTGAACGTTTCCGTTCAATACTTTTTTGACGGTATCAAACCCATCGATTCGCCTGTAAGTGCGGCCAATGATGCGGAAAAGCTCGAAGGTGATATTCTCAGCCAAAAGGAGACGCTTGAGCTGGTGCGCGCCTATTATCGCCTGTCTGAGCGCCCGCGTCGTCGCCTTCTAGAACTGGCCAAAGCCCTTCAGACTGAAGCTGACGAACAGGGCGGCGCGGCTTGACGTTGTTGCCAAGCCCGATCAAGGGCTTGGCGCATGGCGACCCAAATTCCCCACGATCACACGGCGACGCTGGACTTGATTCAGCGTCTTTTAGCGCTTTCAGAGCCTATAACGCTAAAGCATTTCCGTTCAGGTCCGCAGTGGGAGAATAAGTCCGACACAGGCTATGACCCGGTTACAGCCGCCGACCAGAACGCCGAGGCGGCCATGCGGCGCGTGCTGGAGTTCGAGCGGCCTGACGACACGATTGTTGGTGAGGAATATGGAACGCGTCGTGGCACGAGTGGCTGGACGTGGTATCTGGATCCCATCGACGGAACGCGCGCCTATGTAATGGGCCTTTCGAACTGGACCACGCTGATCAGCTTGGCGGGGCCCAATGATGTGCCAGTGTACGGCGCGATTGCGTGCCCTACGCTTGGCGAGACCTATCTGGGGTGGCCAGAAGGCGCTTGTCTGGACACACAGGAGGGGCGAACATCCTTGCATGTTTCGCAATGCCAAGACTTGCGTGAGGCGCGAATTGCCACGACGGACCCGTTCATCTTTTCACCCGCTGAGGCGGGTGCCTGGACCCATTTGCGAGCAACCGCCCGCATCACTCGCTATGGTCTTGATGCTTACGCCTATGCCCGCCTTTCGGCAGGGACGATCGACCTGGTGGCAGAAAGTGGCCTTGAGCCTTGGGATTCAGCGGCCTTGATCGCCGTTGTCCAAGGTGCTGGTGGGCTGGCGACGGATTGGCTTGGGCGCCCTGCGACCGCAAAGGGAGGGCAACTTCTCTGCTGCGCGAGTTCCGGTGTTCAGGAGCAGTCGCTTTTAGCGCTACGGCGCAGTGCACTATGATATTGAGGCACACTTAGACCTGGTGCGTTTGAGATGCGAATTTCGCCTTACGTCTTGCGATTGGTCAGCCAGACCCAGACGCTCAGTAAGATTGCGGCGCTGGATACGAGAGTCATGACCGTACCCGGAACAAAATTTACGAAACCTGGTAGGTCAACAAACACGAAATACCCAAAGTCCAACAAACCCCCGATCATGCCGGTGACCCAAATCGCGGTGAAATTTTTCCGCCAGATAAAAATCGCCCCAACAATGGTTGCAGCGCCACCCCAGAGCAAATTCCAGCCATGCCGATCCAAACCAGCGCGAACAAGCAGGGTTTTGCGAAAGGGTTTTGTTGGCCCAGGGCGTCATTCGGTCTCGCTAGGTCGCTCGAGTTAGACTTGCAAAATTTTGCCACCGCCTCTCTTATGCGCCGCAAGGAGACCTATGAGAGAGGACATTTCATGCGCAATTCTCTTGCAAGCACAGCCTTGTTTGGGTTGATTCTTTCCGGCTGCGTCAGCGCCGGTTCAGTGGAAGATCTGGCTCCAGCCGTGGCGCCCGCCGCCCCGCCGATCGCTGAAGCCCCAGAATTGTCGGAGACGGAAGAGACAATGAACGAGACGGCAGGCGTTGAAGATCCATTCTTGTGGATGGAAGAGGTCGAAGGAGAAAAGGCCTTGGCCTGGGTGCGTGCCCAGAATGAGCGCTCCCTGGCCATTCTTGAAGCCCACCCGAACTATGAAGACTATTTGGCAGCGGCGACCGAAGTCGTCACCTCAAACGAGCGCATTCCTTATATCCGCATCCGAAGCGGTATGGCGTATAATTTCTGGCAGGATGAGACGAATGTGCGTGGCCTTTGGCGGCGTACCAGCCTGGAGAGTTATCGCTCTGATGCCCCCGAATGGGAAACCGTGCTCGACTTTGACGCCTTGGCTGAAGCGGAAGATGCAAAGTGGGTGTTCAAGGGCGCAAACTGTTTTGATCCCAAGGATGGCGGATCAACGGTTTGCATGATCTCGCTGTCCAATGGCGGTAAGGACGCCGTGGAGACCCGGGAGTTTGACCTGGAAAC
>JBCCTK010000129.1:0-7420 GCA_039198685.1 Pseudomonadota bacterium
CAGCCCCTTTCCACCCTCGGTCACCTGATAGTTACCCAGGTGCGGGTCGCCATGTATGACAGCAAAGGCGTTGAATGGTTTCCACCAGGTCCAGAACAGGTTTGTCGCGATTTGGTTGCGAACGTCCTGAGAGGCGTCCTCGAAATCGACGAGGCGGTCGCCCGAAAGCCACGTCATGGTCAGCAGGCGGCTCGTGGACAAGGCCTCAACAGGTTCGGGAATGTTTGTGCCCTCGGTCTCGGCATGAATATGCGCATAGAGACGCATATGGGCGGCTTCACGATCATAATCGAGTTCTTCGCGAAGGCGCTCATTGATCTCCTCGATCATGGCACTCGGGTCTATCGAGCCACCCTCCAGGCGGCGAAACAATCCGGCCAGGGTTTTGAGCTGCGCCACATCACTTTCCACAGCGCTTGCCATGTCTGGATATTGCAGCTTGCAGGCCACGTCGCGACCATCTGGAAGACGCGCGCGGTGAACTTGCCCGAGGGACGCAGCGTGGGCGGCTTCCCTGCCGAAGTCATCGAACTGACCCTGCCAGCCAGTGCCCAGTTCCGCCCGCATGCGGCGCTTCACGAACGGCCAGCCCATCGCGGGCGCATGGGCCTGCAGCTTTGAAAGCTCTCCGGCATATTTTGCAGGAAGGAAATCTGGAATGGTAGAGACCATTTGCGCAACCTTCATGAGCGGTCCTTTCGACCGGCCAAGCGCTTCAGCCAGGGCCTTCGCAATCCGCTCATCGCGTTCGTCACCGCCAAACAGGGAATTGGCAGCAAAGCTGAGGCCAGCGCCGGAAAGGTTTGCGCCGACGCGGGCCGTGCGCGCGATCCGCCCGGTCAGTCGATTGCGTTCTGGGTCCAGTTGATCATCGGCCATGGCAAAGCTCCTAAGAGCTAGAGGTAAGCCATGGCCCGCCGCTTTGGAGGGTCAAATGAGAGGATATTCTGCCACGGGGTTATAGCGCGTTGGCCCTTTCGTGGCGAAACTCTCAAGCAAGTGGAAGCGATCAACCCAGAAAGGGCCATCACCGTATGTGCCAAGACGTTCTGTCCAGGCGCGCGCCTCTTCCAGGCCCGTTCCATGCAAATAGGCCAGGGTGATGTGGGGCTTGAACGCTCTCGTCTCTTTTGGAAAACCGAGCCTGCGGGCAGCGCGCTCGCAGGCGCCGGCGAGCCGGGACAGATCGGCATTGGGCGCGATTCGCGCCCAGACGGCGCGTGGCTCGCGGCGACCAAACCATCCCATCCCATCGATTTCCAATTCCAATTGCCCGGCCTCGATTTGGCCGAGCTCATGGTCGATTTCCCGTGCGGTGTTGGTGTCGACGTCGCCGAAGAAGCGCAGCGTGATGTGGAAATTCTCAAACGGACGCCAACTGGCCCCTGCGAGGTCTTTCTGAAGGTCCAAGAGCGGTTCTGCGATGTCATCGGGAACGGGCAGGGCCGCGAAAATACGGTGGAGCATCGGGCATTGGCGCCTTTCCGGCGCTGGCGGCTGAATCCCGAATTTAGCAATAGTGGCCGCCAACAAAAAGCCCCTCCGCATTGCGAAGGGGCTGATTTGGACGCTCTGGGTGAAAGTGTTCAGCCAGCCAGTTCGCCCAGCTTGCCGAAATGCTCTGCCAGCAAATAGTAAAAGGTCACGCGGCCTTTGTTACCGCCTTCTGGTTTTAGTTTTTCGCAGATCGCGGCGATGGCAGCGTCCAATTCACCCGAACTGTGGGCAAGCCCTAGTTTGCCGCGCAACCACTTTTCCCGGACGCGATCCAACTCACCCTGATCTGAGCAGGAAACCAGCGAACTGTCGCGATTGCGAAGCGCGATCCCCAGGTGCCCGACAATCTTCTCTGCCGCTTTCTGGTTGTAGCCAGAGGCGTACTTTTTGACATTCTCTTCGTATTTCGATGCATCGGCCATGCGGCCCTCCCTCACTGTTCACAGCGCTTCTTTGTGTAGTATTTGCGCCGATATGGAATGGTTACGCGCGGGAGTGGCCAAGTCAATATGCGCTGCAATGGGGGGCCCGTCGCTCAGGGGCAGGGGGAGGGTTGAGCGCGATGGAGCGTTCGTATTTCCTTTTCCAGGGCGTCGCTCCAGGCAATGTCGAAGGCATCAATACACACTTTCAACTGGTCCATGGTCGTCGCCCCGATGATCGTGGATGTCGTAAACGGGCGGGTGTCGCAAAACTTGATCGCCATTTGACTTGGGTCCAGGCCCCACGTTTCTGCCAGGACAAGATAACTTTCAATCGCCGAGAGACCCTCTGGGCGCTCATAGCGCTGCAGGCGATCGAAAAGCTGTTTGCGGGAGCCTTCTGGCAGGGCGCCGCCGCGATACTTTCCTGTCAGATAGCCTTGGCCGAGCGGAGAATAGGCCAGCAGGCCGACCTGTTCCCGCATGGCAATCTCATCGAGCCCTTCCTCGAACTTTCGGCTGACCAGATTGTAGACATTCTGAATCGATTGCAGCCGTGGCAAGCCGCGCGCTTCGCTTTCCGCAAGGAAGCGCATAACGCCATAGGGAGTCTCGTTGGACACGCCGAGATGACGGATTTTCCCTGATTTCACATGGGTGTTCAGGTGGTCCAGTATGTCTTCGAATGGCTCATAAGGCTCGTCATAGGCCTCAACGCTCATATGCCCACCGAACAACCCTACTGGGCGATCTGGCCAATGCATCTGGTAGAGATCGATATAGTCGGTTTGCAGTCTTCGCAGGCTCTTCTCAACGGCTTCGTCGATTTGCACCTTGGTCTGGCGGGTCAGCGCCACTTCGTCATCCCGCGTCCAAATCATTTGGGACCGCCCGGAGATCTTGGTGGCGAGGATAACCTCCTCGCGCCGCCCGGTCTTTTTGAACCATGTTCCGATGATCTGCTCCGTCGCGCCCTGGGTTTCCGGTTTGGGCGGCACGGCATACATTTCAGCCGTATCCCAAAAATTGATGCCGCGCTCGAGCGCATAATCCATCTGGGCATGGCCTTCGGCTTCGGTGTTTTGCTGGCCCCAGGTCATGGTGCCCAAACAACAGACCGAGACATCGAGGCCGGTTCGGCCCAGTTTACGCATTTCCATTTCGGTGCTCCCAATTTTTAAGACTGCCCAGAGTGGCCGCCCCTTTGGGCCATGCCAACCGGTTTTCCTTGCGAAAGGCCACCAGTTTCCCCATATTATCCGCAATCCGCGTGGGTGTATTTCGCGCGGGCCATGTGCAACTTGAACCGAAAACCGAAAACCGAAAACCGAAAACCGAAACAAGGGTTTTTACCGATGAACGACTTTAACAGGTCCTACGCCAACAACACCGGCACCCTGGACATGTCCAAGGATGCCGGCCTGCGCAGTTTCATGCTCGGCGTCTACAACAAGCTCGCCATGGGCATCGCGCTCGCGGGTGTGCTCGCCTATGCCGCAGGATCCATTGAGCCGCTCGCCATGCTGCTCTACGCAACGCCCCTCCGTTGGGTCGTGATGCTGGCCCCGGTTGGCTTCCTCCTTTTTGCTAATTTCGGCATGCGCAATCCAAGCCCGATGGGTACCGCCATCCTGTATTGGGGTGTGGTGAGCACGCTTGGGCTCTCCATGGGCATTTACGTTGCCATGGCGACAGCCGGGATTGGTGGATTGAGCCATGTCGTGATCGCGCAAGCCTTCCTGGCGACGGCGATTACATTCGGTGGCCTGTCGCTCTTTGGCTACACCACCAAGATGAACCTTGGGCCCGTTGGTTCCTTCGCATTTATGGCGATCTGGGGATTGTTTGTGGTCGGCGTGCTCGCCTTCATCATTCCGATGATTTTCCCGAGCACGGCGGGCATGATCGGTTGGGGACAGCCTTTCTCGCTCATCCTCTCCGGTGGATTTGCGCTGCTCTCTGCGGTGATCATCGCGTGGCAGACCCAGAGTTTGAAAGAAGGCTATTACCAACTGGGTGGTGACACGCGCGGTGCTGCGGTGATGACCAATTGGGGCGCGCTGAACTTCTTCGTGTCCTTTGTAAACATCTTCCAATTCTTCCTCCAATTGCTGTCCAGCGACTAAGGCAGACCGAAGGGTTGAAACAAAAACCCCCGGTGGAGCCATCCGCCGGGGGCTTTTTACTGGGGATGCGCTCCTGGCCCTGACGAAAAAATCAAACGATCAAACGGTGCAAATTGGCCGGAAGGGCTCTAACCCTGTGGGGCCGGCTCGGGATCGCCAGGGCCGTCTGAACGGGGTGGCGGATCGCCGTCTCCGGGGTCCGCTTCGGGCTTCTGATCAGTATCGCGACGCCCGCCGCGGAACCGGGAAAACCGTCCGGCGCTATCCTCAAGCTTGCGCAATTCCTCGTCCAGCTTGGACATGGTGCGGGCAAAGCCAGGGTCGGTTTCCTTACGCCAGGCCCGCTCTGCCTGTGCCATCGCATAGGCTACGGCCACGGCGCGAACATCGCGGGGCACGGCCTGGTCTGCGCCGTCCAGACCGGCTGATACCAGCGCCCAGTCCGCACTCGCCTTGCGGGCTGCCAGGTGTTTGGCCAGCTTCAGCGGCGATTGCTCTCGAAAATGAACCAGGGACAAGACGCCGTCGCGCTGGGCTTCCATGGCCTCGAAACGTAGCATGATTACGTCGAAGAGCCGCTCACGGGGTGTTTCCTCCGGATCGATGCCTTCGCCGGACATGGCCTTGTCGAAGTGGCGTTCTACCGCCTCAGCTAGACTCTCCACAGTGGCGACACCGTGGAAATCGTTCAATGTCAGGCCGGCCGCTGTGGCGATATCCGCCAGAGTCAACGCGCGCCAAGGGCGGGTTGCGGCTAAGTCGAGTGCGACCGCCACGCCTTTCTCAACAATCTCTTCGCGGGCCAGGGCCATGCTGTGTCCTCACTCGCCGCTCGACAGGGCCTTGTCCCGGGCCAGGGCAGCCTTCAGTGCATCCTCGAATAGAGATGGCATTGCGCCGTCTGCCATCAAGACCTCCAGTGCGGCCTGGGTGACGCCATTTGGTGATGTCACGGCGCGGCGCAGCTGCGATGCTGAGCGGTCGCTGGTCGCAAGCAGGCTGGCAGAGCCCTCCACCGTCTGGACAGCCAGGCGCGCCGCCATATCGGCCGGTACACCCAGTTTTTCGGCAGATTGCGCAAGCAGTTCCGCCAAAAGGAACACATAGGCTGGCCCGCAGCCCGAAAGGCCCGTGGCGGCTTGCAGCGTTGGCTCGTCCATGGGCCCTTCCACATGGCCCAGCGGTGACAGAAGCGCGCGGGCCGTTTCCATATCGGTCTGGCTGCAGTCGCGCGAAAGGCTGACCAGGGACACGCCCTTGCCAATTGCGCCGGGCGTATTGGGCATGACGCGAATACAGCGCGGCGTGCCCAGGATGTCTGTAAGGGCCCCCAAGGTGACCCCTGCCATGATGGAGATCACCAGCGTTTCCCCGCCGACCCAAGCCTTCAGGTCTTCAATCACATGGGGGAAGACTTGCGGCTTGACGCCAACGACAAGGACGCTGCATGGGCGGGCGGTAGAGTTGAGTTCAATTTTGCCGTCTGCGTACCATTGGCGCACGGTTTCGTTTGGACTCGGGTCCAAAATAGTCGGACGCAACGGCGGGTCAGCTTTAAGCCAGCCTGCCGCAATGGCACCGCCCATGTTCCCTGCGCCGACCAGAACGATTGGCGAAGGAAGCGCGTCCATCAGGCCTCGCCCATGGTCTCGAACATAACCGCATCCATGGCTTCACGGGGGGATTTGCCGGCCCAAATCAGAAAGTTGAAGGCTGGTACAAACCGCTCGCAGCTATCGACAGCCGCAGCCATAAGGGAGCGAAGCTCGCCTGTGCTGGGCACATCGCGGTCCAGCATCGGGAGGGCATGGCGGAATATGATCACGCCTTCTTCTGCCCAATAATCAAAATGGCCGAGCCAAAGCCGCTCATTACAGAGCATGACCAGTTCGGCCAGTGCGATGCGTTTTCCCGGCTGGGGCTTTACGTCCAAAGTAACCGAAAAGTGGATGGCCGCAGGCTCATGGCGCATGGCGAACAATGCACCCATATCGCCCCAACGGGTCGGGCAAATACATTGGACGGCATCATCTCCTTCTTCGCGCTCATGCTGCCAGCCACTGGCCTCCAGCATTTCCTCGATGACATCGAGCGCTTCGATCTCTGTGGTTTCGACATTTGTCTGGCTTAAGCTCATTGCCTCGCCCTTTCGAATCACTGTCGGCCGCCTGGCCACCGCGACACGCTAACCATGCGCTGAGTCGGCTGCAACATCACCTGTCGGGTTTGTCCACGGGAAAAGCGCCGTTAACTGTCTTTTTTTGCCGGTGTTTCGAGCGCTTCCACCCTGGCTTCCAGGGCTTCGATCCGTTCGAGGGCGGCAACGGCAAGCGTCTTGAGCGCTTCAATCTCGTCCCGGCTTGCCAGATCCATATCCGCGATCATGGATCGCACGCGAGATTGCATCGCCGTGCGTGCCTCGTCGCCTGCGGTCCTTGCAGCGCCCATGGCGCCGGTCATCATCCCGGCCAAATCGTCCAGGAAAGGCGGTGTGGTGGACATGGGGCTCACTCCTTTAAACTCGGCCGCTGTGGATGGCGGCACAACGCGCTTGCACTCGCGCGCCTACCATAGCAAATGGGGGCGAAACGAGAGGGGAAAAGACCCGATGATGACGCACATTGCCATGGGCGCGCTCAGCTTCCCCGAATTTAGTCCCGCACTGGTGGAGATTTTTGGATTTCCCGTGCGTTGGTATGCCCTGGCTTATATTGTTGGCTTGGTTCTGGCCTGGCGCTACGCCGTGGCCATGGTTCGGCGGCCGGCTCTGTTTGGCGCCGCCAGTCCGGCCACAACAGACGATATCGATGACTTGCTCTTCTACGCCACCCTTGGCGTGATCCTGGGCGGGCGACTGGGCTACATCCTCTTTTATCAGATACCGTTCGAACCAGAGCGGATTGCCGCGGACCCCATGATGCTCCTGCGGGTCTGGGAGGGTGGCATGAGCTTCCATGGTGGCCTGATTGGCGTGGCCATTGCTCTTTTCTGGATCGCGCGCCAGCGCGGCGTCAGCCTGATGGCGATTGGCGATATTGCAGGCGTGGTCACCCCGATCGGTCTTTTCTTTGGCCGGGTGGCGAACTTCATCAATGCCGAGTTGTACGGGCGACCACGCCTGCAATATCGCCAATCGCCACCCAGCGCCAGGAGCGGGATCATGGCCGCGGCGGGCACGGCGTTGTTCGCCGCCTCCGACGCCACCAAGCCCTCGGGCGCGCCATGGCCGAACTGGGCGGGTGTCTTAGAGAGCGCGCGGGCTGTGGAGTAGCTGAAGAACTGGGCCACGAACTCCCCCACGCCGGGGATGATGCCCATGACGGTGCCGTAGGCGGCGGAGATCAAGGCCACAACGCGCACGCGCCAAAGCTCTGC
>JBCCTK010000130.1:0-7374 GCA_039198685.1 Pseudomonadota bacterium
CGCACACTTCCGCGTGTTGTGCAAAACAGGACATCGAGTTGCCCCCAACTCTCCTCATCTTCAGGCAAAGGCATGATTGATGATGCCGCTCGCGCCAGTCTGGGGCCTTCAGCCCGCTTCATTCTTGGCGCAGACCTGAAAAAGGATCCCGCTATTTTGATCCCAGCCTACGATGATGCCAATGGCGTCACGGCCAGTTTCAATCTCAATCTCCTGGCGCGCCTCAACCGTGAGCTGGGGGCAACATTCGATTTGGACGCTTTCTTCCACCAGGCACGATGGAATGAAGCAGAGGGCCAGGTCGAGATGCATCTTGTTGCGCAAGAGCCGACCCAAGCAACCCTTTGCGGAAAGACCTTCACGTTCGCAGCAGGTGAAACGATACACACCGAAATCAGCCGCAAATTCGAATTGGCAAAGTTCGATGCGCTGCTCGGTAAATCAAGCTGGTCTCGTTTGCATACCTGGACTGACAAGCGTGACTACTATGGCGTTATGCTGCTCGGCCCCAAACTCGCCTGACAGGCTCAATTGACTCGTGCTCGCCAATGCCCCCTCTTACAAGGGGTTAAGGGGGCCGAGCCGCAGGGGAGCGAGATGACGCGCGATAAAGAGAGCATTGCCTGGCCTGAGCCCAAGCAATGCTAGGCCAGAAGCTCCGCTCCAAACCCTTTTGGGATATACCAATCGGGCTGGTCGTCTTGGTGGGCGCCATAGCCTTTGTTTTAGCCTTTGCAGGCTGGATGTTGCATCTGACGGAGCTGGGACCCTGGGATCGGTTTCAGGTCTCCTTCTACCGCGCACTCGGCGTGAATGCGCTCAGTGACGCCTACGGTGAATCTTTCGCCAAGCGCCAGATATTCGGCCTACCCGCCGTTTTGTTGACATGCGCGCGGTGGCTTGGCGTTTTGACCTTCACCTTCCTGCTGGTGAAAGCCTATCAGGGCTTGTTTTCAGAAGGGTTTACCCGGTTTGTCGCAAAGGGACGCTCGGGTCATATTGTGGTTGTCGGCGACACACGGTTTGCACGAGCCGCAGCCGAAGCGGCCGCTTCGAGAGATTTTACTGTGGTTTGGGCGACCGATGAAGGACAGACGTCTACGGACAAGAAACTGATCCGCGTTGTTGAACCCCTGGACGGAAATCGACTTGTTCAGGCAACGGCCGCTCACCAGGCCCATTCTGTTCTCGTTGCGACCGGGGAAGACGCGAAAACATTTGCCGTAACGCGGGACATGCTGACTGCCCCTGAAGTCTTTGGTGAACTGGCGGAACAGGCCTCAAACCCGTTGCAAGGCCCACATTTCTTCTCGGTCGTCAGTGATCGCTGGAATCTTTATCCCGACGAAGCCGCTGACCTGATCAATCCGGCGCCAGTCTCCAAAGACAGTCAAGGGCGTAAAGGCGGGCTCGACAGTGTTGGAGAGTTCATCACCGAATCGCGGACTGCTGCACGGGTTGTGTTGAACTCGGCGCCTCTTTTTGTCTTGGCGGAGAACAGACCACAACATGCCGTTATCGTGGGCCTTGGCGACTTTGGTGAATCACTCTTGACGGAGATCTGCGAGGGACAGCGCACCGACCTCTATGCACGCCAGAAAATCACCATCATCGATAAGACTGCAAAAACATGGGAAGCCTTCAAGTCCCGCGTGCCCGACCATGAATTGGTTTTTGACTCCACGTTCTTCGAAATCGATCTTCAAAACGCTGGCAATGTAGACGCCAAGTGGCAGGCCCTTTTCCAGCATATGTCCCTTTATCCGGTGACAGCGGCTTATGTGGCAACGGGAAGGAGCGCCAATTCCAGGCTCGTGGCCTCTGAGCTGAGAATGCGCCTCCTGACATTGAGTGACGCCGACACCCAGGCGCAGGCTCAAAACACGCCTCCCGGTCTCCAGCGGCCCGATCCGCTTTCGTTTCCAATCTTTGCCTATAGCCGCGACAGCGGCGATCGCAATCGCCCGGTGGACCAGCACAAGAAAAGCCAACTTCCAATCATTCCATTTGGTGCCTGGCCTGATCTTGTATCAGCAGCGCGTCTGTTCGACATCGAGCCCGATGAACACGCCTATGCGATCCACAAGACGCACCATGAAATGAATTCTGACGGGGACACGCCGCCACCACTCTGGCGCGACATTAAGGAAACAGACCGTTACTCCAGCCGGTCGGCATCGGCAAACGTGCCGGCGCTCCTATGGGCCGCCGGATATGATCTGACCGCGTGGTACAATGAGGCCCGGGCCAAGGGCGAACCGATTACGCTCAACCGTATGCCCAAGCTCGCAGAGGCGCCGGACTTCACCAAGGAACAACCACTTCTGATGTATCTCGCCCGGTTGGAGCATGAACGCTGGTGCGCGGAACGCCGCTTGCGCGGTTATCGCTTTGGCCCATCAAAGGATTTGGCCCGCCGCCGCCACCCGTCCCTGGTATCATTCGATGATCTCTCAGAGGGCGCGCAAACCTACAATATCGCCTATATTCGCTCACTCTTCACCATGGTTGCGGCGCGGGATGTGCCCGAAACCGTGCATCGCGGCGCGGGCGTAAAAGCGATCGCGAGGCCCACCGACATCGCCCTGCTTGCAAAGCTTGGGCTCCTGGTCACACCCCCAGAGCGTGACGCGGAGGCCGACGATGGAAACGTCTGAGCGTATCGTCTCTGGCAATGGACATGCCCTGGTGCGGTTCAACAAGACGCTGCCCCGGCACTTCCGAGCCCATGAAAGCTATATCTCTCTCGCAGTGCGCCGGATCAGCCTGAAAAAAGGCCGGGTGAATCTCTCAAAGTACGGGCCCTACCTTTTTGGAGTCGTTGGGCAGACGAATTTTGATGCGCAGACGCGCCTGGCCGGTGTTTTCGCTCCTGCCATCGAAGATACCCTCTTAGCCGGGGCCAGCACTCAGACCGGAAGTCAGGTCGGAACGCCGCTGGGTCCTCGAGCCGAGAGCCTGACCGAGAACCCGAATGGACCCTCCCCGCTCCAGGCGGAAACGTTTTCACGGCTGGACCGCGTCCTTCTGGTCGATCGGCAACTCACACCGCGATTGGTCTATCGCGGCGAAGGGCCGCTGCAGCTGGGCTTTGGGGGCGTTCTGCAAAAAGATCATCTTGCCGACGCCTTGGGAGTGTTGGAAGGCGTCGCGAAGTCACCCGCAGCACAATTTGTCTCCGCTACGTCAGCAGCATTGGGTCTTGCGTCGAGTGCGATCGATCTGGCTGGAACGGTTCACCGGGCATTTAACCGGTTGGAAGAGAGCAAAGGCATGGAGCGTTTTGCCTTGATGGACCTGAATTTGCGGGCTCTATTCGATGATACCGGCTCTCCTCAGGATGGGCTCTACGCCCTGTTTGCCGAGGAAGATGTACCCGACAATCTCGTCTTCGATCCGACGGAGACGGAAATACTCACCAAAAGAGGCGGGGTTTATGATGATGCGCCCTATGTGGTTTTCGAGCTACGGTGCGAGGCGACGCGGCCGGATTGGGGGAGCGTGCCGGAAGTGAACACAGCATGGCGCACCCTTGAACATCAGATTACGAATCGGGAAACGGCCGGTGCGCTTGAGACGTTCCGCCGTGCCCTGTTTCTGTCTCCCGATCTGGTGCCTGCCGACAGTGAACGCATCTACAGGGCCGCCCGGCAAAAGCTCGGTCCGCTGCTCTCAAATGCTGAAAGTTTCGGCCTGGCCCGCCGCTTAGGAACAGCGATGCAGGTGCTCTCCAGCGCAGTGGAAGACCTGAAAGCTACGTCCTTGCCCATCGTAAACGCGGTGCGCGATGAATGGGCCAGCTTCCATCGGTGCCATAGTCTCATGCGCGTGAATGAGGGCGGATACATCAACCATCCCGACGATCCCGGTGGCTCGACCAATATGGGTGTCACCCAATATACCTATGACCGTTGGCGTATGTCCCGGACCCTGCCAACAACGGATGTGCGCAACATCACTGAGACGGAAGTCCAGCAGATATATTTTGAGGGCTACTGGCGTGCGTATAACTGCCACGAGATGCCTAGCGACGCGATTGCATTGTTGCTGTTCGATGCCACGGTGAACCACGGCCCGACCCATCCCATGAAATTCATCCAACGCGGCGCCGGCCTCCCAGTGTCCCAACAGGACGGCCTCTTCGGCCCTGCGACCCGCGCCGCCATTGAGCGCGCTGTTCCCGAAAACCTGATCCACAAGGCCTTGGATGCGCGGTGGGGTTACTACGAGTTGGTCATGCGCCGGGATCCGCAGCTGGAGAGTTTCCGAAACGGATGGCGCAACCGGGTGGAACGGGTTCGCCAGACTGCCCTGCAGTGGATCTCGGGGCAGGAAAGCCTCAAGGCGCTACCATTGCTCTCCCCACACGCCATTATTCCACCCGCTTTCGTCCTCGCCCCGCAAGGAGCCCAGCTATGACCTCAACTCCCCCGCTGCCAACACCCGACCGGGCAGAATTTTTTACGGCTCGAAAGAAAGTCATGGAAATCGGACGTGATGCCCAGCGTCTCGACGTCATCGACAGGATGACGGATGTTGTGGACGAAGCGGAAGACTTGGGAGCGGAGGGCATTAAAGCCCTCCAAGACCTGGCCAGAACACTGCAAGACAAGCGCACATTCGGAATGCTGCTCGTCCTGTGCCTTTTGGCACGGCGCAAGGAGATGCTGACCCCTGCGCTACGCCAATTCGAAATTCAGGCGCTCATCGAACTGGGTAATCTCAGCGAAGCTATTCGCGAGGCCCGGAAACTCGCCGAGGCCTGTGATGCCGAAGGCCTGAAGGATGAGGGCCTTTGGGGCAAGGCCATGGGCAATGTCGGCCGGGCCTATAAGCAGCGCTATATCAACGCTGCCCTGGCAGGTCATCCTGGCGATCCGGCAGACCTGCGCGAGGCGGCGAATGCCTACCTGGAGGTTTGGAGCCGGAACCAGAACGAATACACAACCTACCAAGCCATCAATGCTGCAGCCCTAATTCACAGGGCGGCCCGAGACCGGACACGTCATCCGGACGGAGCCGCTTGGGCGCGAGAAGAAGATGCCAAGCAAATCGGAAACCGGGTTCTGCAAATCCACAGCGACGAACTGATGGCAGCCCTGGGCGATGGATCACAACCCGGCAGCGTCTGGACACTGGCAACATGTGGTGAAGCGTTTCTTGTCATGGATATGCTGAAGGACGCCGCAAAGTGCTATGGCGCTTACGCGGCCCATCCAGATCGGCAAGCGTTTGCCATCACGTCATCGCTGCGCCAATTGGAAGAGGTCTGGGGTTTTTCCGGTGAAGAACGCAATGAGCGGGGCTCTATTGTGCGGGTCCTGAAAGCGGCGCTTTTGACCATGGATCCGACCAATGCCTCCGAAGATGACGAGGGCCTGGATGGCAACACGGTCGATATGAGCGTGCTTGAGACGCGGCTTTTGGAAGCTGACCTGGAGACAGCAAAGTCTTCCACAGATGAGACCACTGCCGGGTTCCAGGCCTTCTTCGAGAAGGCTCCCACAGGGGGTGGGGAAACCGGTCAGATGACCGACATGGAGGCGATGATGGCGCCAGCCTACCGGGCGCGATCTGTGTGTGCCATCGAAACGGTGCATGAAGGCGGCTGGCGACGCATCGGCAGCGGTTTTGTGATCATGGGCGAGGTGCTGAATGACGCCTGGGCCGGCGAAAGGCTGATCGTGACCAACCACCACGTCGCCTCTGGTGGAGATGGCATGCTGTCAGCCTCGTTTCAGCGATGCCGCGCAGTGTTCGTCGATCTCGATCCGTTCGACGAAAAGGAGATGAGCCAGACCGTTGAATTCTCAGATGTGCTTTGGGAACGCCATGAGCGCGAACATGATACGGCAGTACTGCGCCCAGCCAGCCCCTTGCCGACGAGTGTTCTCCCGCTTCTTCCCAAAAACATCTCTGAATACTTGCCGAACCGGCGCGGCGTCAGCAATGACGGCACGAAGATGCACGTCAAAATACTGGGCTTTCCACAAGGCGGAAAGCTCTCGCTTTCCTTTGGCGACCAGCGCCTGTTGGATCATGACGCCTGCGATCCTGAAACCGCATTGCGCCCGCCGCTGCAACTGGATGGCCGACCAATCCGCCTACACTACCGTACGCCGACAGAGCCGGGCAGCTCCGGCAGTCCAATCTTTGAAGCCGGCACGTGGAAGCTCGTCGGCATTCACCATCGCGGTCGCCCTGATACGCCGCGTTTACCCCCCAAGGCCGGACACTACGAGGCCAATGAAGGTATCTGGTTCGCCTCAATCCGCGCCGCAATTGCCGCCGACCTGCAACCCGAAGCCGAATTCTTCGATGGCACCAAGAAAGTGCTCGAAAGTCCTGGCCGGATCGCTAGAGGCGCATTGAATCATGTCTCAAGCCACATTGTGGGGAAGCTTATAGAACCCGCCGGGACACTCGGCGGACCCGAAAAACCTCTCGCACAACCCAACACAGTCGGCGGGATCCCCGGCAAACACGTGAAAATGACAAAAGACGAGGAATCCGTCCGGCGCCACTATCTGCGCTCTGGGTTCTTCAAGGGGGAGGATCTGGACGTCTTCCGCATGGCCGGCGGTGGTTTTGAAACCGTGATCGGCGATGACAACCGCACCCAAGTGCACCACACCGAAGCCGATCCCTTCCGAATGATCTGCTCCCTGGTGATTCGCCAGGCTGGCGGCTTTACCAATTACGGAACGGGCTTTCTAATTGGCCGACGCACACTCGTTACAGCAGGCCATTGCCTATACCAAGGCGCTACGGCGCCGGCGATCGAGCGCATTGAAATCAGGCCGGGCCGATCCGGTGACCTGGAGCCCTTCAAAGCCCGCTTTGGCGTTCTGAACGGGGCACGATTCTCGGTCCATCCACGCTGGACCGACTTTAACGATCCCCTATTCGACATTGGTGCGATCCACCTGGACGCTGATGTTGGGGACATGTTGGGCTGGTTCACCCTTGGAGCCCCACCGGTTGAGCAATTGGAGCGACGCTGGGCCCATGTCACGGGTTATCCTGGCGATAAAGTGAGCAACAGCCCCGGGCGCGCGCCCCAGCGCGCTGCTGAAATGTGGCACCATGCGACCCCCATTTCCGCAGTGACTCCGCGCCAGGTGTTCTATCCCGCCGATACGTTCGCCGGTCAAAGCGGCGCGCCCGTTTATATCCTTGACAATACGGGCGCCGCGCGCGTCGTGGCGGTACACGCCTACGGTATCGGTGGGGCTGCAGACTCCATGGGTGCGCGCAACAATTCGGGTGTGCTCTTGGACGACACCATGCTGCAAACACTGGCCGATTGGAGGGCTGTTTCATGAGCCAGATCTCAGATGAACGCCGTCAGGCGATTGCCCGCACTGTCCACGA
>JBCCTK010000131.1:0-7356 GCA_039198685.1 Pseudomonadota bacterium
ATTTAATCAGTATTCGCCTATTAGTAATACATCCAGTGACTCAAACTGATCGAATGTGATCGGCTAAAACTCCAAATTAAATCCCGACCGACTATGTATTGAATGTATGGCGAGGACACCACATGGCCGATATGGCAGTCGGGAATAGACCTTCATGGCTCTGGCTAGCAGTCGGCTTTGCTGCACTTGCGGGCGGATTTCTTATCTACCTGGCTGCAGGGTCATCAGCCAGCCCCGCGCCCAGTGCGGATGCGTTTATCGGCCAGGATAGACCGCCCGTTGTCGAATACTCCATTGTCCGATCTGCGGACCCTACGTTCAAGGTCACTGCACCGGGCCGCCTGGAAGCACGCCAAACACTTACTGTCGTTGGGGAAGTCCCCGGAAAGATCAGCTCCATACACCCCAATCTGGAGGTCGGTGGCCGTATCAACCAATCCGAAGTCCTATTTCGTATCGACCAAAGAGACTACCGAACGGACCTCAACCGGGCGGAAGCCCAATTGGCTACAGCGCTGGCAACCCTCCAGCAAGCCAATGCGGATCGTAACCGCCAAGTCGAACTCGCCGAAATCGGTGCCGTCCCGGCGGCACAGAGCGAGGCTGCAATTGCCTCTCTTGCAAATGCAGAAGCCAATGTAGCCCAGGCACAATCGCAGGTAACCCTTGCACAGAGTAACCTCGCCAAGACATCCGTTCGCGCCCCGTTCGACGCTATAGTCGTATCCGAAGTGCTGTCTCCGGACACATATGTGGCGCCTGGTGTGCCCCTTGCTGAGTTGATCGACGCCAGCGCGGGAGAGATCCAGGCAGGACTATCGCCCAGTGATGTGTCTTCCGTGCGCCGGGCCCAGACTGCCGCAGCAGGTGGAGCGATCATCGTGCGCGCCGTGCCGAATGATGCCTCGGTCGGCGATCTGCCTCTGATGGGAACCCTGGCCAGTTTTTCACCGACCATCGATCCCACATCCAGAACTGTTTCGGTCCGCGCCGTGTTTCCCAAAGCTTTTTCCAGGGCCAATGATGGCCGGGTGTTCGCTGGTGATTTCATGAGCCTTGAGATCGATGCGCGAGCCGACAGGCCGATCTATGAACTTCCCACCTCCGCCCTGCGCCGCGAGCGTGAAGTCTGGATCGTCGCCGAACAGGATACGCTGCGTTCCGCGCCGGTCTCACCCGTTGAATCCCGTGGCACGTTTACCCTCGTGACTTCACCGATCGACCTGGCTGGACAACGCGTCATGACAACGCCCCTGGCCGAAGAGACCGAGAATATGAGCGTGCGCCCGCGCAACGCGCTGGCCCAGGAACGCGAGTAATGCGGTCCGTGGTCCTCGGGGCACTTTCGAACCGGGTTGCCTCGAATCTGCTCGCCGTTTTCCTGATTGTTGCCGGCCTTGTTGCCCTGCAAATCCTCAATGTGCGCATTTTTCCCAAGATCGAGCTGAATTCGATATCCATTACGGTGCCCTATCCCGGTGCCACACCCAACGAAGTCGAAACCTCGGTGATCAAGCCAATTGAAGAGCGGTTGGAAGGATTGGAAGGTGTCCGCCGCATAACCGGGCTCGCCGCGCAGAATGTCGGCAGTGTTGTCGTTGACCTGAACGAAAGCGAAAACATCTCCGACATGCTCGACGATATCAAGACGGAGATCGACAGGATCACGGTCTTTCCCCAGGATACGGAAGAGCCACAAATCGTGCAATCTGAAGCGCCAGAGCTGGTGCTACAGATCGTGCTATTTGGAGATGCGACCCCTGAGCGCCTGAAAGCCCTGGCTGATCGTGTGCGCAGCGATATTGCTGGTCTGGAAGGGGTGTCACGTGTCGAAATCGGTGGCGTCCCCGAATATCTGATCGAAGTCGCAGTCGAGGAGTCAACGCTGCAAGCCTATGGGCTGTCGCTCACCGGAATGGCATCAGCCATCGCCAATCAAAGCCTTGATCTATCGGGAGGCGAGATCGAGGGTGACCGACAGCGTCTGCTCATTCGATCGACCGGCGAGCGCCGCACAGGGTTGGAATTTGAAAGCATCGTCGTCGGGGCCGGAGAGACCGGAACGCCTGTCCTCTTAGGAGAAATCGCCAAGATCAATGACGGCTTGGCCGAAACCCCCGTCCGCGCCGTTTATCAGGATCAGCGCGCCGCCTATGTGAACGTCCTGCGCGTCGGCGACGAGAAAGTGCCAGATCTCGCCAGCAGCGTTCGAGATTATATCGAGACTGACCTGAACGCGGTCCTGCCACAAGGAGTCCAGGCGGTGCTATGGCGCGATGACTCCACAATACTGACAGACCGGATCGAACTGCTTGTCGAAAACGCTGCACTCGGCCTCCTCCTGGTCGGGCTGCTTTTGATGGCATTTCTCGACTTGCGGATTGCCTTTTGGACCGCGTTCGGCGTTGGGGTGTCTTTTATTGGCGCATTCATTCTCATGGCCGCTTTTGGCGTGAATATCGACCAATTGTCTCTTTTTGGCTTCATCCTCGCGATCGGGATCGTCGTGGATGATGCCATCGTAGTGGGAGAGAATATACACTCGGCGTGGCGGCGCGCACCGGACGATCCGGCAGGGGCTGCCCGCACCGGCGTCCTACGCGTGATCAATCCCGTCCTCTTTTCTGTGACGACAACGATCGTAGTTTTTGTGCCGCTTCTCTTTGTGCCTGGCACGTTCGGCCAATTCCTGACGCCGATTGCAGCCGTTGTTATCATTGTCTTGTTTTTGTCTCTGATCGAAAGCTTCCTGATCTTACCGCGCCACCTCTCCCATCTCGAAGACACACCGCCGAGCTGGTTTAACCCGCGCAGACTCGCCGATCCCATCCGCGATTTCGTTGCAGGCAGACTCCGCGCGTTTCGGGACGGTCCGCTGCGCGCCGCTGTGACCTTCTGCGCACTTCGTCCGGTTGTCACAATGATGGTCGCCGGTGGGATCTTTTTCGCATCGCTGAGCCCCCTGGCGAGCGGACACGTAATGACGATTTTCTTCCCCGAAGTGGAAGGCGATTACGTCACAGCAGAACTGGAACTTGCCGAAAGTGCATCGGAGTCCCAGACAATTCGCTTTGCAGACGCCCTCAGCGATGCCGCCAAACGTGCCGGCGAACAAATGCCCGGAGACACCGTTCTGGAGGGCACACTATGGACACTGGGTGCAACCTCTGCCCAGGACCAGGCCATAGCCACTCCCGATGGCGGGGCAGCAGCCAACAAGGTTTTCGTGGTTGCGAAGTTGCTCACAGCATCCGAGCGCCGGTTTAGCGCAACCGACTACGAGAAAGCCTGGCGAAACGAAGCAGGCGACATCCCCGGCGCGCAAAAACTGACATTCTCCTCCGATCTAGTTGGACAAGGCCAACCCCTGCAATTCCAGGTCAGTGCACGATCCGATGCCCTCGCCCGCGCTGCAGTTGCCGAGATCTCAGCCCAACTTGCTGCGCGGAACGGCGCCCTGGACGTGCGCGACGATCGTTTCCGCACCACAGATGAAGTACGCGTTCAGGTGAAGGATCTCGCCCGAAGTTATGGCATCACCCAAGCCCAATTGGCCGCGGAAGTTCGCGCCGCTTTCTTTGGCGCCGAAGCAGTGCGTATCCAGAGAGACCGGGAAGAAGTCGAGGTGCGCGTCCGCCTCCCAGAGGACCAGCGCAATTCGCTTGAAACTCTACGTACCCTGCGCATACCCGTCGCAGGCGGTTACATTCCCCTGTCCAGCCTTGCCGACATTTCCATCGGCCCGGCTCCCGCCTCAATCACGCGCATCGATGGGCGGCGGATTTACGTCGTCTCTGGTGATGTCGATGAAACCATTACAACAGCGGGTGTCGAAACAAATTGGGTGCTAGACACGTTGCTACCGAATTTGGCCGAAAGCTATGATGGACTAGAGATCAGCCTGGGCGGCGAGCAGGAGGAACAGGCTCGCGCTGCACCGGCGATTACCCGCAATTTCATGTTCGCCATAATGGTGGTGTACTGCCTTCTCGCGCTCTCGTTTAGATCCTACAGTCAGCCCATCATCGTCATGATGGCCATCCCGTTCGGATTCATGGGCGCCCTGCTCGGCCATGCCGCTTTGGGGATGAACCTCACGCTCCTGTCCTTCTTCGGCATCATCGGCCTGTCAGGTGTGATCATCAACAATGCACTGATGGCGATCGACTTCATCAATGAGCGATTGCGACAAGGCGAAGCGGGCCACACTGCAGTCATCGAAGGCATATTGGATCGGTTTCGCGCAATCCTCCTGACGACGCTCACCACTTTCCTCGGAGTGGTGCCAATCATGCTCGAAACCAGCGTACAAGCCATGTTCCTGGTGCCGACTGCGGTTTCACTCGGCTTCGGCATACTCATCGGGACAACAATGCTGATCTTCGTGTTGCCGGCTCTGGCCTCCCTGCATCTTCGAATTTTCGGTCATCCCAACCAGAATGCCACAGGGCAGCTTGGCCTTTCTCAAAAAGGGGCTTGAGCGAATTTCCGCCCGAGATAAAAAATCCCAATATGGAAAACACTGGCGGTCCGAGGAGGATTCGAACCCCCGACCCCTTGATTCGTAGTCAAGTACTCTATCCAGCTGAGCTATCGGACCGAACCAGTGAGGGCGGACACATACCGAAGCGCCCGTGCGTATGCAAGCAAGCCAGGTGGCTTTTTCTGAGTTTATCACCCAACTTGCGCCACGCGCGCCGACCAGACCCCACGGGCCACGGCCCGGGCAAGGCATCCGGCCGCCAGCTCGCCCAGCCGTGACAAGGTGATGGCGTCAATGTCGGTATCTGTTGCCTGTCCAGTGGACAGCGCAAACACAGTATCACCATCTACAGGCGCAAAAACAGGCCGAATGGCGCGGGCAAGGCCTGCAATTGCCATATCGGCCAGGCGTTGAGTCTGGCTGGGTGACAGCGCCATATCGGTGGCAACGCAGGCAATGGTTGTATTCTGGCCGGGCAGTGGATTGAGTTTGGCTGCCCCCCAATCCTCAGGCGCAACGTTGAGGCCCTCTGGCGGGCGCATACCGCCAAACTCACCTTCTACCTCGAAGGGCCAGGCCCAGAAACAGTCCGTCCCCGGCATATAAACAGATCCGAAGCAATTTACAGCAACCAAAGCGCCAACTGTGTAGCCGTCGTCCGTACGCCAACTGGTTGACCCCAAGCCGCCTGCATGTTGACCGGCGCGGGCACCATATCCGGCCCCAACCGAACCAAGCTCGAACGCCTCACTAGCGGCATGGAATGCCTGGCGCCCAAGATCGCCATAGGGTGGCTGCGCGCCCCAGCCTTTGTCGCCTCCATTGGCAAGGTCATAAAGGATTGCCCCTGGCACAATTGGTGTTTTGGGCACGCCAGGCAGATCGATTAGGCCAAAGCCGCGCCCGAGCGCGCAGAGTTCCGCGACAACGCCATCGGCCGCTGCGAGGCCAAACGCGCTGCCGCCTGACAAGACCACACCATCGACCTGCTGGACCAACATCCCGGCCTTGAGAAGGTCTGTTTCACGTGTACCGGGCCCACCCCCTGCAACGGCGACGGATGCGGTCACCGGCATTTCAGCAACGATCACGGTCGTACCCGTTTTAGCGGCAGGGCGGGCTGCATTTCCGACGTTCAGTCCTGCCACATCGGTGATCAGGTTGCGGGGTCCTGGGCTTGCCATGGCGCGCTCACCTTTCAATTGCTTTGGTTTTTCCCTAGAGGCTTAGGGCTAATCTTGCAAAGCCGTCATTGGAGCCATGCCGTGAAGTCCCCTGCCCACTTTGCCTTTCTGCTCGGATCCTTAATTCTGGTTTCAGGATGTGATCAGCGCTCCAGCTCCAATCCGCAATCGCCTCCGGCACAAGAAACTGAACCTGTCGCGGAGCAGGACATCATCCCGGCTTGGACCCATGGTGCAATGGTTGCCGCAGCAGACCCACGGGCCGTCGAAGCGGGGCTTGCTGTTCTAGCCGAGGGAGGACATGCCGTAGATGCCGCCATTGCAGTCCATGCCGTTCTAGGATTGGTTGAACCGCAAAGCTCTGGCATTGGCGGTGGCGCATTCATGGTCGTGCACAATCGCGAGAGCGCAGAAACTTTGGTCTATGACGGACGGGAAACCGCGCCTGCGGCGGCTGGCCCGGACCTGTTCATTAAGGACGGCGAAGTGATGGGATACCTCTCGGCTTGGCAATCGGGGCGGTCGGTGGGGGTGCCGGGCCAGGTTGCACTTTATAAAGCCGCCCACGATGCCCATGGCCAGATTGAGTGGCCTGGCCTTTTCGATAACGCAATTGACCTGGCCCAGGAGGGCTTCGAAGTCTCTCCCCGGCTGGCTGGCTTTCTAGCGAATACCAGAATGCGCGGCGCGATGCGGATAGATGATGAAGGCACCGCTGCGGCGGCGTATTTCTATCCGGGCGGCACGCCTCTGGAAGCAGGATCCTTACGCGATAATCTACCCTATGCAGAAATGTTGCGCGAGATCGCCCTGGTCGGGCCTTCTGCATTCTATACAGGACCGCGCGCGGAACGGATTGTTGCGGCGGTGACGTCTGACCCGGAACCGGGCATGATGTCACTGACGGACTTGAATAGCTACGAAGTGGCTATCCACGCGCCGCTTTGCGGTGAAGTTGTTCTGGAATCCGCCTACACGATCTGCTCCGCGCCGCCACCCAGCTCGGGGGGCGTGACCCAAAACGCGATTCTCGGTCTCTACCAGCGTATTCTGGATGGCGATGACGCGCCAACCGGGGATGCGCGCCTGCAGGCGTGGGTCGACGCCCAGCGTCTGGCCTATGCCGACAGGGACCATTATGTCGGCGATCCGGGCTTCGTACCCGTGCCGTCCGAAGACCTGATCAATCCAGTCTACCTGGATGCGCGCGTTGGCGAAATAGAAGCGCCAGGCGTAATGCCACAGGCAGGAGACCCAGGCGTCGCGCTCCAGCGTGGCCCCATGATTGATATGTGGGGGCGCGACACAACAGATGAAACGCCAGGGACCACCCACGTCTCCATCATCGATCTCGACGGAAATGTTGTTTCCATGACGGCCACGGTCGAAAGCCCGTTTGGAAACAGCGTCATGGTCGACGGTTTCTTGCTCAACAATGAGTTGACGGACTTCGCCCGCGTGCCGGAGATAAACGGTGTCCCTGTCGCAAATGCGCCGGCCGGCGGCAAACGACCGCGCAGCTCCATGTCCCCTACCATCGTATTTGATGAGGCAGGCGACGTGGTAATGGTAACTGGCTCGCCCGGCGGGAACTCGATTGTCGCCTATGTTTCAAAAACCCTGGTTGGTGTGCTGGATTGGGGCCTCAGCGCCCAGGACGCGGTGAATTTGCACAATGTAATTGCCCGA